>DRKP01000162.1 GCA_011051715.1 Sedimenticola thiotaurini
AGGGGCGAGGCGGTGAGTGCGCCGCCGAGTCCGACCAGGCACAGGCCCAGGCGCTCCAGGGCGCGGGCGCCGGCCACCGCCCCCATGGCATCCGCCGCGGCGAACAGCACCCCATCGACCCAGTCAGCGAAGAAACGGCCGGCCAGCAGCCGCGCCGTCTCCTGCTGGTAGAGCCCGTCGGCGATCTCCAGCACCACCACCCCGGCGCCCTCCCGCGCCAGGTGTCCGGTCAGGGTGTGGGCGATGGATTCGATCGTCTCCGGCGGCAGCAGGTAGGTGGAGGGATGGCCGGCATCGGTGAAATCCAGTACCTGCCCGGCACCGCAGTCGGTCATGAACCACTTGTCGCCGCCGGCCCCGGTGCCGGTGATCTTGGCCGCGCCGACGCGGCATCCGGAGCGGACCAGGCCACGGATCAGGTGGGCGGCGGCGGTGGTCTTGCCCGCATTCATCGTGGTACCGGCCACGGCGATCACCGGCGGGCGCCGGCAGGCTGGCAGCGCCAGCGCCGGCAGGGCATGGTCGGCGAGATTGAGTCGTCGTCCGTCGCCGTCGCCGATCAGCCCCAGGGGCTCGATCTCGGTCGGCGGCCTGACCTTCGCGCTGCGTGACAGGCAGCTGGAGGCGATGCCACCGGCTGCCACCAGGTGGCAGGGATCCAGATTGCCCGGAATCTCCGCTTCGAACTGGTCCGGGGCATAGCGGTTGCCATAGCAGACGATGATCTCGTCACCGGGATAGAGGCGCGCGCGGCGCCCCTGCGTCAGCTCCAGGCGGCCGTGCTGGCGGGTCCGGATCACCCGTGCCAGTACCAGGTCGCCGGCACGCGGGACCTGCTCCCCGGTCAGCAGTGTCTTCATCTCCCGGAGTGGTACCCGCCGCACCGAATAGGCGATCTTGCAGCGCCGCAGGCGGTCATCGTTCAGTGGTTCGGGCAGTGGCGGGTGAATCCCGGTGACGATGCATGCCGGGGAATCCTGTTCTGACATGGGTGATCGCTTCCTCTGGTTGGGGTGGGGCCGGCATCGTGCGCCGGCTGGCGTCACCCTGTTTAACGGACGTCGGATCTATTTCATCCCTCCGGGGTCCGGCCGGCCCGGTTTCGTACACTGCAAGCACTGCATGGGACCGCCGATCCGGGCGCTGTGGACGGCCTCACTGGTATAGAGCGGACCGGCGGCGGGATCGGGCGGACCGGGGAGATCCTGTGCGACGAGGAGTGGCTGGTGCCCGGTTGACCGGGGCACGGAAAGTGGCCCCGCGGCCTCAACGTTCCAGCAGGGTCTCCAGGAGTGCGGTGTCCAGATGCTCCTCCACGGCGTCGGCCAGGCGTTCGATGGAGGCCTCGCGCAGGGCCGGGTAGTCGTGGCGCCGTACCCCTTCGAGTCCGGCCCAGGCCAGCAGCGCGGCGCAGGCGCCGGGGGAATCGAACAGGCCGTGCAGGTAGGTGCCCAGGATCTGGCGGTCGTCGCTGAGGGCGCCGTCGGCGCGGCCATCCAGTTGCAGCGCGGGCCGGGAGAGGGCGGCGCCGGTGGTGATGCCGGCGTGGATCTCGTAGCCATGCACCGGGGCCCGCTCCAGGACCAGCCGTCCCTGCACGTTGCGCAGCTGCTTGGCCGGTGCCAGCGTGGTCTCCATCTGCAACAGGCCGAGGCCATCGCTGCTGCCGGGGTCCCCTTCCAGGCCATGGGGATCGTGGAGGCGCCGCCCCAGCATCTGGAAACCGCCGCAGATGCCGATCAGCCTGCCGCCATAGCGCAGATGCCGGTGGATGGCCCGGTCCCACCCCTGTTCGCGCAGCCAGGTCAGATCCGCACGCACGCTCTTGGAGCCGGGCAGGATGATCAGGTCGGCGGGAGGGATGTCCGCCCCGGGGCCGATGAAATCGAGCCGTACCTGCGGATGCAGCCGCAGCGGGTCGAAATCGGTGTGGTTGCTGATCCGCGGCAGGGCGGGGACCACCACTTGCAGCCCGGCCTTTCCGGGATTGGGCGCCGCCTCGCCACGCGGCAGCGCGTCCTCCGCCTCCAGATGGAGGCCGTGGAGACAGGGCAGTACCCCGAGCACCGGCTTGCCGGTACGCCGTTCCAGCCACTCCAGTCCCGGCCGCAGCAGGGCCAGGTCGCCGCGGAAGCGGTTGATGACGAAGCCGGCGATCCGCGCCTGCTCCGAGGCGGACAGCAGTGCCAGGGTGCCGACCAGGTGGGCGAAGACACCACCGCGATCGATGTCGGCGATCAGGATCACCGGGCAGTCTGCCGCCTCCGCGAAGCCCATGTTGGCGATGTCGTTGTGACGCAGGTTGATCTCGGCAGGGGAGCCCGCGCCCTCGACCAGGACGGCATCATGGCCGGCGGCGAGGCGCCGGTAGGCCTCCAGCACCGCGGTGCGGGCGATGCGCTTGTAGTCGTGGTAGTCGGCGGCGTTCATGGTGCCGATGGCATGGCCATGGACGATGACCTGGGCGCCGGTATCGGTATTCGGTTTCAGCAGCACCGGGTTCATGTCGGTGTGGGGCTGCAGCCCGCAGGCGGCCGCCTGTACCGCCTGGGCGCGGCCGATCTCACCGCCGTCCGCGGTGACGGCGCTGTTCAACGCCATGTTCTGGGGCTTGAACGGGGCCACCCGTACGCCGCGGCGGTGCAGCCAGCGGCACAGGGCGGTGACCAGCAGGCTCTTGCCGGCATCGGAAGTGGTCCCCTGCACCATCAGCGTCGGCGTGGTCACTGGGAAGCCTCCATAGGTGATGGTGGCTGCAGGCGGGCCAGGGCGGCATGCAGGCGCCTCCACCCCTGCTCGTCGCCCGGCAGGCCGAGGCGCAGGGCGGGCGGATCGTCGAACCGGCGCACCAGAATGCCGTGGCGGGCGAGCCTCTGCTGGATCTCCCGCGCACGCGGGGTCGGTGCCCATTGGAACAGGGCACAGCCGCCGTCCGGCGCCAGGCCGGACTGTCGCAGCAGTTCCTCCAGACGCCTGCCGCCGGCCGCCAGGCGCCGGCGCGCCCGTCGCTGCCAGGCGTGGTCGGCGAGGGCGCCCGCCGCCACCAGGCGGGCGGGCGTGGCGATGTGCCAGGGCCCGAGCAGGCCGCGCAGGCGCGCCAGCAGGGGGGCGTCGGCGCAGACGAAACCGACCCGTGCCCCGGCCAGGCCGAAGAACTTGCCGAGGGAGCGGAGGACGACCAGCCCCTCTTTCCCGGCGTGCGGACACAGGCTCTGCTCCGGGGTCGGGTCCATGAATGCCTCGTCCACCACCAGCCAGCCACCACGGGCGGCGAGCCGGCGGTGCCAGTGCAGCAGGCGTTCGGGCGGAAAGCGGATCCCGGTGGGGTTGTTGGGGTTGCTCAGCACCAGCACATCGCTCGTATCCGCCGCCGCCTCCAGTCGTTCCGCGGCAATGGCATCGACATGGTGCCCGGCGCGCCGCCAGGCGGCAGCGTGCTCGGAGAAGCCCGGGTGCAGCACGCCGACACGGCCGGGCCGGCGCAGCCGGGGCAGCGTCTGAATCGCCGCCTGGGAGCCGGCCACCGGCAGCAGGAGCGGCGCGTGGTAGTAGTCCTGTGCCACCTGTTCCAGGCCGTCCTCCTCCTCCGGCAACCGGTTCCAGCAGGAGGGGGGCAGCGCCGGTACCGGCCACCCCGCCGGGTTGATGCCGGTGGAGAGGTCGAGCCACTCCGCGGGCGGGATGCCATACCGCCGCGCCGCCCGCAGGATGCCCCCACCGTGCTCAGGCATGGAGGATCGCCGCGATGGCTGTCACCACCACCAGCCACAGCCAGACGCCGCGCCTGACCAGTTCCAGGGCGCGCCCGATGTCGTCCGCAGTCGGTGATGCACCGGCACCCAGGGGCGGGCGCCGGTGCCACTGCCCGCGGTAACGCGCCGGTCCTCCCAGGCGCAGCCCCAGTGCCCCCGCGCCGGCGGCCATCACCGGTCCCGCGTTGGGACTGTCCCAGGCCGGGGCCTGGCTGCGCCAGCAGGCCAGGGCCTGGCGGGTGTGGCCGAGCAGTGCGTAGGTGAGGGCGGTGAGCCGCGCGGGGATCAGGTTGAGCAGGTCGTCGAGGTGTGCCGCCGCCCAGCCGAAGTCCCGGTAGCGCTCGCTGCGGTAGCCCCAGGAGGCATCCAGGGTGTTGGCCAGGCGGTAGAACAGGGCGCCGGCCCCGCCGGCGACGGCGAACCAGAACAGCGCGCCGAACACGGCGTCGCAGCCGTTCTCCAGTACCGACTCGGTGGTGGCGGCGGGGATGTCCAGTGTCTCCGGGTCGCGGCTGACCAGGCGCGCGGCCAGGCGCCGCGCCCCGCTCCCGTCCCCGGCGCGCAACGCCTGCGCCACCGGCCGGGCGTGATCGCCCAGGCTGCGGTGACCGAGGGCGAACCAGAGCAGCAGCACGCCGATCACCGGCCCCGCAGCCGGCAGCGTGGTGAGCGGCACCGCGGCGGCGACAGGTGGCAGGAGCAGCACCGCCACTGCCAGCGCGCCCCGCAACCGGCGGCTGCCGCCCTGTCCTGTACCGTACAGGGCGCGCTCCACCCGCGCCGCCAGGCGGCCGAATCCGACCAGCGGATGCCAGCGGCGGGGTTCGCCCAGCCACCGGTCCAGCAGCACGGCGGCCAGCATCGACAGCGCGGTGGTCGTCATCGCGGTGCGGCCGGGGGCCGTCGCCCGTTGCCTCCGGAGACGGCCTGTGGCGGCACCGGGGTGGCAGGCGGACGCCGCTTCCCCATCGGTCAACGGAACTCGATGATGCGGTCGAAATCGTGGCGGAAGCGGGGCGTCTGGTCGCCGGCGCGGTAGCCCAGGGCGACCAGCACCGCGACCTGGAAGTCGTCCTCCGGCAGGCCGAGCACCCGTTCCACCGCCGCCTTTTCGAATCCCTCGATGGGGCAGGAGTCGACGCCGGCCGCGGCCGCTGCCGTCATGATGTCGGCGAGGGCGATGTAGCACTGCTTGGAGGCCCAGGCGTAGAGGCTCATCAACGGCTTCACCTCGTTTTCCAGGTGATCTCCGTAGCGCCGGAGTGAGGCGGTGATCTTCTCCTCAGGGAGGCCGCGCCGGTCGTAGCAGGCGCGTACGTAGGCGCTGTCCGCCTCCAGGGTGGCGTTGCGGGCGAGGATGGCCACCACCGCGCTGGATTCGGTGATCTGGGGCTGGTTCCAGCAGGCGGGGCGCAGCCTCCGGCGCAGCTCCATGTCCTGCAGTACGAGGAACTTCCACGGCTCCAGGCCGAATGAGGAGGGCGACAGGCGCGCGCATTCCAGGATCTCGCGCAGGGTCTGTTCCGGGATCCGGCGCTCCGGATCGAATTTCTTGCAGGCGTGGCGGAACTGGAGGGCGTTGAGTACTGGATTCATTGGTGGTCGGGGTATTCTCTATACTGAAAACAGGTTTTTCCGGAAGCGGGTCGTCCGGCGCCAAGAATAGCCCAGGCGCTCATCGTTTTATAGTGTGATCCTCTGCCAGGGCGGCAGTGGCGCCATCCCGGCCTGGGGAGGTGTCCATGTCCTGCATCCTGTTCGATCTCGATGGTGTGTTCTACGTGGGAGACGAGCCGGTGCCCGGGGCGACCGGGGTGTTGTCCTGGGCCCGCCGCAACGGCATCCCGTTCCTGTTCCTGACCAATACCAGCTCCAGGCCGCGCTCCGCTCTGCTGCAGAAGCTGCGGGCGATGGGCATCGGGGCGGAGCCTTCGGAGTTGCTCACCCCGCCGGTCGCGGCGGTGCGATGGATCCGGGAGAACGGGCGCGAGCCGGTTGCCCTGTTCGTTCCTGATGCGACCCGGGAGGAGTTCGCCACGCTCGACCGGCTGAATCCTGATGATGATCGCGGTGCCGGCGCGGTGGTGGTGGGGGATCTGGGCGAGCGGTGGAACTTCGCCACCTTCAACAGGGCGTTCCGGCTGCTGATGGCGGAACCGCAGCCGGCCCTGATCGCCCTGGGAATGACCCGCTACTGGCAGGCGCCGGACGGTTTGCGCCTGGATGTGGGGCCTTTCATCGCCGGGCTGCAGTATGCCACCGGCATCGAGCCGGTGGTGCTGGGGAAGCCGGCGGTTCCGTTCTTCCATACCGCGCTGGAGCTGCTCGGCTGCGGCGCCGACCGGGCGGTGATGGTGGGGGACGATATCCGCGGCGACATCGGCGGTGCGCAACGGGCGGGCGTCACTGGCGTACTGGTGCGGACCGGCAAGTTCCGGGATTCGGACCTGTCGGGGGAGATCCGTCCCGACGCAGTGCTGGACTCGGTCACCGAACTGCCGCGATGGTGGGAGCGCCGGCGGTGACCATGTGCCGGCATGCAAGTTCCGCCGCCGTCGTGAAGACGAGGGTCAGAGGCCGTAGATCCGGTTCAGCACCTGCTCCGGATGGGAACCGGGAGGGGTGTCCTTCGTCGGCAGGCACTCGAACAGCATGCGGAAACCGGCGAACTCCTCGCCGATCAGGTTCGGCCGGTCCCGGTTGTCCAGCTCCTTGACCACCACCGCGTGCCGGCCGCCCTGGCCACTGCAGAAGCGCTCCGCCCGCTCCATGGCGATCTGCCGTGGCGAGCCGCTCTCGCTCAGCACCCAGTTGCGCTCCACCCGGATGCCATAGAGGCCGCTGTCCACGGACTTGACCGGTGAACCGCTGCAGGCGGTCAGCAGCAGGGCGGCGACAAGGGAGGTGGTGGCGATGGTTCTGGTCATGGCTCCGGCTCTCGGCGGGGGTGGCAATGGGTGCGCGGCAGGATTCTAGCGGGCCGGGGGGGAAATACCAAACCCGGCCCCGGGCGGCCGGGGGGTCCCGGTGCCCGCTCGTTCCCGGCGGGGACTCCCCCCGGCGTTCGGGCCGGGAGTGCCGGTGCCGGAAATCTGTCATGGCATACAGACCATGGCGGCCCGTCGGACCTGTGCTCCCCTTCCCGGTGCGTTACCGCCCAGCGTGGAAAACCCACTTCAGTGACGGAGCAGTGAGTGCATCGGTCGCGACTCTGTGGAATCGGCGGTCATCGTCAGTGAAATGCGCAAAGGGGGTCAGAATGATACCGCGGATGACTGCTCTCTCAACTGAGCAACCATGTCTTCCAGCTGTTGGATCATCCGGGCAAGTTTGATATGGGTGCGGACACGCGCTTTGACGATTGGGGGACTGATGGGTTTTGCGATGTAATCCACTGCGCCGAGGTTGAACCCCCGTATCTCGTCGTCCACGTCACTCTTTACGGTCAGGAATATAACGGGAATGTCGCTGGTCGCCGCATTCCGTTTGAGGCGATAACATACCTCGTAGCCATCAATATCCGGGAGAATGATGTCCAGCAGGACAAGATCCGGCAGCGGTACGGCAGAGGCCTTTGCCAGCGCCTCCTCGCCAGTAGCAGCAGACTCGACTTCATACTCATCGCGCAGGAGGTTGTGTAACACTTCTGTATAGAAGGGTTCGTCGTCCACTACCAGGATACGGGGTCTCTCCATGCTCATTGTCTGCCACCAAACAGGGGGTGCGGTTTTCCGATGTAGTACCCCTGAACGTAGTCTATGCCCATCTCTCTAAGCTTGTTGAAGATCGCCTCGTCTTCCACATATTCAGCCACCGTTAACTTCTCGAGGGCCTTGGACACCTCGTGTATCGCGATCACCATTGCGTGGTCGGCGGGATCGTTGATGATATCACGAATGAATTCTCCGTCGATCTTTATAATGTCCACCGGCAGGGTTTTCAGGTATCCAAACGAGGAAAAACCGCTGCCGAAATCGTCCAGCGCGAAGCGGCAACCAAGTGCCTTGAACTTGTCGATGAAGAACCGGGCCGAGTCGAGATGATGGATCGCGACCGATTCGGTGATCTCGAAGCACAGCTTCAGTCCCTGCTCGATGAACTGTGGCAGCAGCCTGGTGGTGGTCCTGATATAGTTGGTATCGCTCAGGGTCAGGCCCGAAAGGTTGATGAAATAGGTATTGCCATCCGGTTCCGGCAGGGACAGGAAGTGCCGGATCACCTCTTCCATCACCCAGAGATCGATCCTGGGAGAGAGGTGGTAATAGTCGGCGGCGGGGAAGAAGGCGCCTGGAGGTATGATCTCGCCACCGGGCCCCTTCATCCTGATCAGCACTTCGTGGGCCTTTTCGCCATTGGTGCGTTTGCTGATCGGGATCACTTCCTGGCTGAACAATACGAAGAGAGACTGGTCCAGCGCCTGGTTGATGCGGTTGTACCAGGTATGCAGGCTGTCTCTTTGTTTTATCAGGTTGCTGTGGGTGTCGTACATCTCCACACGGTTGCGGCCCCTCTCCTTGGCCAGATAGCAGGCCGCATCAGCCTGGCGCAGCAGGTCGTTGGCATCCGACCGCATGCCCGATTCGATCAGGGTGTAGCCGAGACTGGCGCTGACGGAAAAATACTTGCCTTCCCAGAAGAAACGGTACTGGCTGAATGTCTGCAAAAGCTTTTGTCCGATGAGCCGTGCCTCGTCTCGGGAACAGGAGTGGAGAATCAGGCCAAACTCATCTCCTCCGAGCCGCGCCAGGACGTCCTGCTTCCGGGTGTGTTTTCGCAGAAGATCCGCTATCTGGATGAGCAGTTGATCACCGCACAGGTGTCCGCAACTGTCGTTGATCGCCTTGAACTGGTCGAGGTCGATGAAGAACAGGGCATGGGAATCCTGGCCAGAGTGGATCGAGAGAAGTATTTCATCCAGGTGTCGGTTGAAACGCCGTCGGTTGTACAGGCCGGTGAGCTCATCCAGGTAGCTCTTCTTCTCGAGTTCACTGATCAGGTAGCGTGTCTCGGTTATATCTTCACTGGCGATCAGGATGAAGGTCTCTCCTTCCGGGCCCTCGACGAAGCGGGCTGTGTCCCTGGCCCAGTAGCGGGTGCCATTCTTGCGTATATGACTGCAATCCCAGCGTTTCAGGCAGGGAACTTCGTTCAGGGACTGGGTCAGGTTCTGCTGCATGTATTCGCGTTCTTCGGGGATGCACAGCATCGGGTAGGGGGTTCCCAGCAGTTCGCTGCGTGAATAGCCCAGTTGTTCGCAACCGAGGGAGTTGATGTCCTGGATGTTCAGTTCCCGATCCAAAATCAGGCTCACCACCGGAACTTCCCGACAGAGCAAGTGAAAGCGCTGATTGTCCATGTTTGTCCCCGAATATCCTCAATCCCTGTGTTTGTTCATGATATCAAGGAATTTTTCCTGTTTCCGCTCGAAGGAGTTGACCACCTGCGGGTCGAAATGGGTGCCGGATTCCTGCAGGATCATTCGCACCGCATCTTCGTGAGTTATCGGCTCCTTGTAGCAGCGGCGGGAGGTCAGAGCATCGTAGACGTCGGCAAGCGCCATCAAGCGGGCGGAGAGAGGAATCTCCTCGCCTTTCCTGCCCCGGGGGTAGCCGCTTCCGTCCCATCTTTCATGGTGGTTGCCGGCAATGTCGCGCGCGGCATGGATGAACGGAGTCTCTCCAAGGTATCCAGCGGCGTCGTCGAGCAGGCGTTCACCATAGAGGACGTGGTTGCGCATTTCAGCCTGCTCTTCTTCAGTGAGGGGGCCTTTTTTCTGAAGTATCCGGTCGGGCACCCCGATCTTGCCGATATCATGCAAGGGCGCCGCGCGTCGTATCAGATCAATGGTGGTTCTATCCAGCAGCGACCCGTATTCACTGATTTCGGCCAGGGATTCGGCGAGAATCCTTACATAGTGCTCGGTGCGTAGAAGGTGATTTCCAGTTTCACGGTCACGCATCTCGGCCATCGCTCCCATGCTGAACACCAGGGCATCCTTGGTCTGCTGCAGTTCACGGGTCCGTTCCTGTACCAGCCGCTCCAGCGCAAAGTGCCTCTCCGCCAAAGAGAGGTGGGTTGCGACTCGCCTTTTGAGCAACTGGCCATTGATTGGCTTGCTGACATAATCGACGGCACCCAGCTCGAGCCCCCGGATCTCATCCTGCACGTCGTTTCTCGCAGTGAGAAAAATCACCGGTATCTGTCTTGTCAGGGTATTGTTCTTGAGTCTTCGGCAAACCTCGAAACCACCCATTACCGGCATGGTGATGTCCAGCAGAATGAGATTGGGACGCGTCCGGCCCCTGGCGCGGCGCAGCGCCTGCTCGCCGTTCTTGGCCACCAGGAGGGAATAGTCGTCGGACAGCAGCTCCGTCAGCATCTCCAGGTAGAACGGTTCGTCATCCACGACGAGGATGGTTGTGCGCTCGCTATCCATCTCATCCCTTCATGGTGGTTTGCAGCAGATCGGCGGCGCTCTCCAATTCATAGTCCTCAATCATCGATTGCAGGCGCAGGAAATCGCCGGGGTCCAGCTGTTGTTTGATATGAGATTGCAGTTCCCGGTAGAGTTTGACCGAACGGGCTTCTCCATTTTGCAGGCTGACGATCAATTTTTCGATCATCTCCTGCTGTGGTACAGGTTCCGCCTGATCCGGGGGGTGATCACCCTTGTCCGTGCCCCGCGAAGCCGCGGTGATCTTCCGTAACGCCGAGAACAGCTCGTGTGCCGTATCAGCGAAGCGCTCTACCAGTTCGCGCGGTGGTTCACCATGACGCAAGGCGTGCTCGAGTGCCGCAGCCTCACGGTGCAACTCTTTTGCACCGATGTTGCTGGATACGCCTTTAAGGGTGTGGGCTTCGCGTCTCGCCTCTTCCAGCCTGGAGTCGGCAATCAGTTGCTTCATGGTTTCGGCACAGTCTCCGTGGCGCTCCAGGAAGTTCCGCAGCAGTTGCAGGTAGAAATCACTACTCCCGCCCACCATCTTGATGCCGCGTTGGATATTGATGCAGGAGGGACAGGGATTGGGTATCTCCAACCTGTCCTCGGCCTGACTGTGGTCAGCCTGGGATTTCGTTTTGGTCTGAGTCGGCAGATGCAGCGCCAGAACCTCAATAAGCCTTTCCGGATCGATTGGTTTCGTAATATGCCCGTCCATCCCGGCAGCCAGAGATTTTTCGGCATCGCCAACCAGTGCATTTGCGGTCATCGCGTAGATCGGCAGGTCGGCCATTCCCGGTAGGGCCCTTATTTTGCGTACGGTTTCGTAACCGTCCATGACCGGCATCTGGATGTCGAGAAACACAAGGTCCGGACGGTCCCGTTCCACCGCCTGCACGGCCATTTCGCCGTCGGGAACCGTATCGACATCGACTCCCAGGTGCTGTAGCAGTTCTACCGCCACCTGGCGGTTGATCTCATTGTCCTCTGCAAGCAGCACTTTTCCGGCGAACTGCGTTTCCCGGGGACGGTGATTTTCCAGCTCAAAAGACGAAGGCCGGTGGATTCCGTAGGCCTCCATGATGGCATCGTTGACGAGAGATGGCGTAAGGGGTTTTATCAGCAGACCGTCAATATGGGTTTCACTGATTGGATGATCCTTGATTTCCCGACCATAGGCGGTTATCAGGATGATGATCGGCCGGTCATCGCCGTATATCTCGTGCACTGCCCGGGCCACCTCATCGCCGTCCATGCCAGGCAGACGCCAGTCGATGAACAGGAGATCGAAGTGCTCATCGGGATCAGCGAGCCTGGTCAATGCCTCGGCGCCCGTGGACACGACGGTAACCTGGTGGGTCAGGGATCTGAGCAGGTTGCTGATGACCTCCTGAGCTGTGGGGTTGTCTTCGACCAGAAGTATCTTCCGGCCGCGCAGATCGTCTGACACCCTGATCAGACCGTTTCCCTCCAGTGGTTTCAGCGGCAGTTCCACACGGAACACGCTGCCGGCTTCTTCCTGACTCTCGACGCTGATCTTGCCACCCATGAGGCTACACAGCTTCTGACTGATCGAGAGCCCCAGCCCTGTGCCTCCAAAGCGTCGTGTTGTGGAACCATCTGCCTGGATGAATGCATCGAACAGGCTGTCTAACTTGTCCTCCGGTATGCCGATTCCGGTATCACGCACTTCGAACTGCAGCAGGACCTCCTGCGCCTTTCTCTTCTTTATGCGGGCAGATACCACGATACTGCCCCGTTCGGTGAATTTGATTGCGTTCGATACCAGATTGGTCAGTATCTGGTTTATACGGTAGACGTCGCCGATCATTTGTTTCGGGATGTCGGGAGACAACTCGTAGAGCAACTCCACGGGTTTGTCCACCAGCCGGGTCTGGGCCAGAATCGAGATATTCTCGAGGATGTCCTCGAAATCGAACGGCTGTTTTTCTATCGAGAGTTTCCCTGCCTCTATCTTCGAGAAATCGAGTATGTCATCGATGACGCCGAGAAGTGATTGTGCGGAAAGTTGTATCTTGTGCGTATAGTCGCGTTGCCGCGGCGTCAATGGAGTCTTGCCCAGAAGATGCGCGAGTCCAATGACGGCATTCATCGGCGTGCGGATCTCATGGCTCATGTTGGCCAGGAACTCGCTCTTGAAACGGTTTGCCTGTTCCAATGCCTGGTGCGCCTGTTTGCGCTCCGTGATGTCCAGCGCAATGCCGATAACCTGACGGGGTTTTCCGGCAGGATCCTGTTGCAGTGAACGGCCGCGTACATGGAGCCAACGATCCTTTCCGGTGCGGTACTCCAGTTCGATATCGGGGCGGGTTCCTGCAAGATACTGCTCTATTTGCTGTGCTACCGGCGCCCGGTACTCTTCCGCGATGGCTGCCAGGAAGTCTTGCAACGATATCTCGTCCTGTTGCGTCACCAGGCCGAGCTGGCTGCAGCCGGTGCTGTCGATCCGCATACGCAGCTTGTTGTTGGGGTCGAGAAAGGCCTCCCAGGAGCCCAGCTGCCCGGCCTGCAGGGCCAGGGCTAGGCGCTCGCGGCTTTCCGACAATGCGCGGTTGGCGCGTTTTATCTGCCCAATCCAGATGCTTCCGACCAGCACGATCAGAAACAGTACGGCCAATATCTGAATAACCAGGGTGTAATCGGTCTTCTGCTTGAACTCGACCGTGGTCCAGCGCTGGACAATCCGGTTGCGCGTGGCATCGTCCAGGGTGTCTATGGCCTTGTTGAGTATGCCCACAAGTTCCGGCCAGTCCTTGCGTACCGCCATGGAAAAGGACTTGGTGTATTTGGTGGCGCCGGCCACCTGCAGGTTGCTCAGTCCCTCCTTGCCGATGATGTAGCCGGCTACCGGGAGGATGCCCACGAAGGCCTCGCTGCGGCCTTCCGAGACCGCATGCAACGCTTCGCTGACGCTGTCATAGGGATCGGGCACGATCCCGGGAAAGTCGCGTTGCAGATCTACGGTTACGGAATAGCCCTTGACTACCGCCACGCGCTTTCCGTCGAGTTCATTCAGGTCATCGATGCCCGCCTCTCCACGCCGATTGAAGACAACCACCTTGGTATTGACCAGAGGCTTGGTGAAACTGATATAGGACTCACGCTCCCGGTTGGCTGACAACAGAGGGATCACATCCAGGGTCTTTTCCCTGATTCCTTTGAGTACCTCCTCCCACGGCCTTTTGCCCGGTTCAACCCAGTTGATTCCCAGCTGGCGCCCGAGCAACTCCATGTAGTCACGCGATATGCCCTTGTACTCACCATTTTCATTGATGAATTCCATCGGTGGCCAGGAGCTGTCGACACCGAGCCGTATGCTCTTGTGCTCGAGCAGCCAGAGACGTTCCTTCTCAGTGAGTTTTACCGGCGCCAGCCCCGTGGCAGGAGAGTTGCCAAGCCAGCGCTTTTCGATATGCAGGCGTTCGGATTCCGGAATGGTGGACAGGGCCGTATCGATGATGCCGATCAAAGGCTTGTACTCCGGAGCAAGGCGGGAAACCACGAAGTGTTGTGGATGGGAACCGAGCCCGGCATCACCAGTCACGACCAGATTGTCGAGCTGGTTGTTTCTTATCAACCAGGTCGCCACGGCCTGGTTGCCGACATAGGCGTCGGCTTCTCCCCAGGAGACTTTCTGCAGGGCACTCAGGGTGTCATTGACCGGCAGATGCTTGATACCGGGATATTTCTCCCTGAGCGTCGTCGTGGTGACAAAACCATCTTCCATGGCAACCGTATGCCCGATAAGATCCTCGATATGGCGCAGGTGCTGGTTTTCTTCGCGCACCACGATGACCTCGTGGGCATTGAAGAAGGGCGCCGTATAGATGAGTCTTCCGGCTCGTTCCGCGTTGTAGGCGATCGTGGCGCCGACCGGTGGATCGCCACTCTTTACCTGTTCGAGCATCTCCTTGAACGAGCCAAATTTTTTCGGGATGAAACGGATCCCCAGGCGTTTTTCCAGCAGGTGCAGGTAGTCGGATGTGATCCCGGCGTGCCTGCCCTGTTTGTCCAGAAAATCGATTGGCGGCCAATTGCCGTCGATCCCAACGGGGATTTCCGGGTGTTTGTCCAGCCATCCCCGCTGTGCAGGCGTCAGTGTCACTCCAGGCTCCCGGTCGTCGATCTCATCGACCCAGCGGTCGGTCAAATACCGCCGTTCGGATACGGAGATGCCGTCCAGGGCCCGTTGCAGGATGTCACGCAACCTCGGCCAGTCCTTTCGCACGCCAAGCGCCAGTATGGAGCCGGATTTGTTCAGCGCGCCATGGATTCTAAGGTTGGTCAGAAAATGCTTGTCGATCAGGTAGAGTGCCACTGCACGGTTTCCGGCATAGGCGTCGGCGTCACCACGTGATACCGCTTCCAGCGCGGACAGGGTGTTGGCGTAGAGTTTCAGTTCGATATCAGGATAGTGCTGTCGAAAGTAGCCGACGTTGCCGAAACCCCGTTCCAGGGCAAGCCGCTTGCCGGTCAGTTCGCTTTCCGATGCGATGAAGGGCACTTCCTTGCGGGCGACGATGACATGGGGAATGTCCAGGTAGGGGGTGGTGAAGTTGAACAGGGGTTCACGCGATGGTTTGGGCGTGATGTCCATGATCACGTCCAGTCGCTTGGCTGCGACGTCATCGTAGATGCGGCTCCATTCTCCGGGCACCGGGGTCAATACGTTACCCAGCCGGTCGTTCAATGCCTGAAGATACCCTATGCTGATTCCGGCGGGTTCACCGTTTTCATCGAGGAAACTGAAAGGAGGCCATGTGTCCATGACTCCGACGGAAATGGGGCTGTTTTCCATCAACCATTGGCGGTCGGCAATCGACATTGAGCGCAGAAAATTACGGCTTTTCTCGTGGCCGTCCACGGTCAGCCGATCCAGGTCCATTATGGCGGATCGCTCGTCGTCACCGATGTCATCGAGTGCTCTCTGCAGGATGTCACGCAGCACAGGCCAGTCTTTACGCACGCCGATTGCATTGATGGACTGCGAGATATCGACCCGGCCGGTGGCCCTGATGCCGGTGAGCAACTCGTTCCTGATGATATGCATGGCTACCGCGCGGTTGCCGATATAGGCGTCCACTTCGTGGCGGGCGACGGCACCAAGGGCGCTGCTGGTGTCAGGGTATGTCTTGACTCTGATTTCAGGGTGGCTTTTTCTCAGCTGATCTACGAGGAAGAAACCCTGTTCCAAGCCGACGGACTTTCCCGCGAGCTGAGCCAGATTGATGATGGGCTCGGTGTCCTCATTGGTGAAGATGACATGGGGGATGCGGATGTATGGGGTGGTGAAGTTGAAATCGGCTTCTCGGTCGGGGAGTGGCGTGATATCCAGCAAGGCGTCCAGGCGGCGCTCTCTGACGCCGTTGTAGATTTCCTTCCAGGCCCCGGGGACCACTTCCAGGCGACCTCCCAGTCTCCTGTTCAGCGCCTGGATCAGGCGTACACCGATACCCCGTGGCTTGCCCTCCAGGTCCTGGTAGTCCATCGGTGGCCAGGCATTGTTGATTCCGATCCGGATCCTGGGATGATCTTCCAGCCAGGCCTGTTGTTCTTGCGTGAGGGCGAAAGCGCCGGCCGCCGCGACCGAATAGAGCAGCAGGCCCAGCATGAGCACGTATGCCCGGCAGGAGGCGAGCCGCCTGTGGTAGGTCGGGGCTGATTGTCGAATCGGCTGAAGCATCTGGGCTGCATGGTTGGTGAGCAGGCCGGACTTCTGTTTCTTCGCCCGAAGCATGGCGGTTAGAGGACTGTTGAAAAATGCAGCCTGCTGCTTCGGTGGTCGAAAAAGCCCAATGACCGGCCTTTCAACATCCTGTTGTGAAATTCCTGGTCTAAATCCGCCTCACGGCTGAAAATGAGCCCCTTCCAATCCAGAAATGGTTGTTTTGCTCGGTAGGTCAACAGCAATATCGCCGGCCCGAATGCCTGCGGCTTGGCAGCGGTGCCACCCGGCCCCGGAGTCATAATACATGAGGAAACCCTGCTGTCCCAATAACGAGGCAAAAGAGGCCTGGAAGCCGGTATGCTTCGTAAGCGCCAGCTGTCCCACACCTGGCCTTCACCCGCTGATCTGACCCTGAGCACCGTACCTTTCCAGCATGCCGAATAAGATAGTGGATGGATGGACTACAGCACAGCCCCGGGTTCTGGTTCGGGCACCTGCGTAGTTGCCAGGAGGAAGGGGTGACCTCAATGTCTGTGCGAAACCGGACGGGAAGCCTCTGTCGGTTCTCTATGGCCTGTGTACGTTCCCCTCTATTGTCAGCACTTGGTCCAGCCTTCATGGCCGGTTCACGGTTTGGCCAGGGGCTCCACACCCGGTAATGGTGGGCAGTTAACCCTTTCCCTGCCGGGACCTTCAAGGGGCCGGATGCCACATGCGTTGCGCAGCATGTAAGGGAGATCCTGCTGCTAGGTCTCCTGGAGCTGGCGGTCATCGTATTCTACAAGGTTGGATGCGCCAGAGATTTGTTGCCTATACAATTGCGGCACCGAAGGCACTGATGGGCCGTCCCCCTCAATCAGTGCCGGGCAACCGGGCGGGGGCAGCTGCTTGCGGTTCATCGGGAGGCGATCCCCGCGTGTGCGGGGGAGCCTCGAACAGGTTATCGACACCGGATCCGACCTGGGGTCGATCCCCGCGTGTGCGGGGGAGCCCAGTGCCAAGTTTGAAAGGGTTGATAATATCAAGGTCGATCCCCGCGTGTGCGGGGGAGCCTACTTCGTTTCTCCGCCGGGGTCGTCGGGGTCGGGTCGATCCCCGCGTGTGCGGGGGAGCCCGTCAGCAGGGCCGGAAACCGAGTCGTCACATGGGTCGATCCCCGCGTGTGCGGGGGAGCCCAGAACGGGCACACGCAATGCCCTATCACTGGAGGTCGATCCCCGCGTGTGCGGGGGAGCCCTTCGCCGTATCGGTTCAAGGCAAACTCCCCGGGGTCGATCCCCGCGTGTGCGGGGGAGCCACTGCCAGCACTCTGGTTCCCAGTAAGGAGTGTGGTCGATCCCCGCGTGTGCGGGGGAGCCGATCCGGATCCAGTGCCATTCGACCAGGATGTGGGTCGATCCCCGCGTGTGCGGGGGAGCCCTAAGATTCACTCCAGGAGGATGCCACCATGAAGGTCGATCCCCGCGTGTGCGGGGGAGCCCCTCAACCTGAAGGCATTTGTCTTCATCCCACAGGTCGATCCCCGCGTGTGCGGGGGAGCCAGATCGATGACCTTGATGTCTTCAGGCAGGTCGGGTCGATCCCCGCGTGTGCGGGGGAGCCACCCTTCGAGACAGGGGGGATCGAATCCAGAGAGGTCGATCCCCGCGTGTGCGGGGGAGCCACCAGGTGCGTTTTTTCCCCTAGCTTTTCCTCAGGTCGATCCCCGCGTGTGCGGGGGAGCCAGGCCGGGAAAAGGGAATGATGAGTACGGGGGGGGTCGATCCCCGCGTGTGCGGGGGAGCCGCACATAAACGAAGGAAAGTCAAGGGTGCGCTGGGTCGATCCCCGCGTGTGCGGGGGAGCCATCGGAACGGCGGAAGTGGATAGCGATATGGAAGGTCGATCCCCGCGTGTGCGGGGGAGCCTACTGCGAAACTTGGAAGGCGGGCGGTACCGGGGGTCGATCCCCGCGTGTGCGGGGGAGCCGGTGCCGATTATGAAAAATGCGAAGTAATAGAGGGTCGATCCCCGCGTGTGCGGGGGAGCCCGGTATGGGGCCTTCTGGCACTCGTGATCCTATGGTCGATCCCCGCGTGTGCGGGGGAGCCATCACCAAGCACATTCGGTTCGCCGCCGGTCGAGGTCGATCCCCGCGTGTGCGGGGGAGCCTAGTGGAATAATACCCATCGTATCCCGGCGGTGGGTCGATCCCCGCGTGTGCGGGGGAGCCGGGAACGGGAACGTGGCGCGGTTGCAGGGTGAAGGTCGATCCCCGCGTGTGCGGGGGAGCCTCCCGGACTTCCGCGAGTGATCCAAGAGCCAGGGGTCGATCCCCGCGTGTGCGGGGGAGCCCTTCTCCATTCCCGCAAAACGCTGATCGATATGGGTCGATCCCCGCGTGTGCGGGGGAGCCGGCGGCGCTGGTTGAAATCCACCGCTGCCGCCAGGTCGATCCCCGCGTGTGCGGGGGAGCCGCTCTCGCGCAGGCGCAGGGACAGCAGTTCAGAGGTCGATCCCCGCGTGTGCGGGGGAGCCTGCTATTATTTAGTTACAGTAACTTATGAGGATGGTCGATCCCCGCGTGTGCGGGGGAGCCACGATTCCGGTCGGTTTGCCAGTGCCATCACCAGGTCGATCCCCGCGTGTGCGGGGGAGCCGAAAGCTGGGAAACCATCGGCCGGGTCGTCAAGGGTCGATCCCCGCGTGTGCGGGGGAGCCTCTAGGATCTTTCTCCTTGATCCGCAAGATATTCCAGTTTGTTAAAGAGCCTGTGCGGTATTCAGTCGTCTGTATTTGACGGCTTCCGGCTGAGCACGATGCCATCGAGTTCGACCAGGTCGATCGGGGGCAGGCCGAGGGTCTTGACCGACTGACCTCCCGGCAGCTGGGGGTCCTGCCAGAGCATCACGACGGCGCCGTCGCTGGCCGGGTTGAACCAGCCGCGCAGCACGCCCCAGATTCGATCGCGCACGGCCGGGGAGAGGCGCGGGGCGCTGTAGACGCCGGGGGCCAGTTCCAGCATGGTCGAGGCGAGGAAGCCGCGAATCCGCGGCGCCACGTCACGCGTCACCACTACGGTCATCGACATGCAACAGCTCCTTGATCCGGTCGATCATGGCCGGGATCAGTTTCTGTTTGCGGAACCATTTGGCCGCCTCCAGCCGAAGCTCCCGTTCCAGCAGTCGCTGCGGGTCGTCGATCACCCGCCGGGCCACGGCGAAGGCCAGCGGCACGGTGGTCTCTGCGCGCCACAGGTCGGCGATGTCGAGCACGAAGGCGTTGCTCGATTCCTCGTGGATGAAGCCCAGCGGTGGCAGCGCGCCCACCGCCGCGACGGCGATGTCGGCGGCGGCCTCGACGAAGGTGGCGGCGTGGTTCAGCGCCTGGTTGGGGATGTCGGCGGCGTTGGGGTCTTGCCGGTCGTAGCGCCGTCCCTTCCAGGGAATCCCGTACTTGTCGGCGTTGAGGCGATACATCGCCTTGACCCGGCCGCCCTCGATGCCGCGCAGTACGGCGATGTCGCGATGCGGCAGCACCTCGCCAAAGCGAAAGGCGTACATGCGCCGGGCGACGTCGAGGCGGGCCGTTTCGTCGGCCCAGAGCCGGGCGTGGCCGCGGGCGGTGTCGGAACGTCCCTGGCCCATCGGCGGGGCGGTGTAGAACTTGACGCCGCCCTCGCCGACCGCGGCCAGCAGCGTACCGTGGCGCGCCAGCAGGCGCAGGGTGTCGTGGCTGACGGTGGAGCCGGGCCCGAGCAGGATCATCGACAGTCCCTGGTAGGGGATGGCGTAGTCGCCGGGGTCGAGCTGTTCGCTGCGGGCGGCGAGGAAGCGCAGGGTGCCGTTTTCCACCCGCAGCGCCCCGCGCGACAGCCACAGCAGCCCGTGGCGGTCGGCGTGGGGTACGCGGGACTCGGCCAGGCCCAACCGGCCGGGGAATGGGCTGTTGTCGGGCATGGTTCAGCCCCTCGGCGGTCTGAGCAGCAGCATGCCGTAACCGAAGGCACGATGCCGCCCGATGCCCCGGGCGAGCAGCCGCTGAAAGCCCTCGGGGTCACGCACTTGCAGCCGGCCGTTGAACAGGGCCTCGGGGCGCGTCGGGCGTCTGGTCCGACGTTCCCCGGGTGCCCCCTGGTGCTTGCGGAGCTGGCGCACCTGCCGGTGGCCGGTCAGGGCCAGCCGCTCCACGGTGACGGCGTGGTCCGCCTGCAGGCGTTCGCGTGCCCAGTCGCAGTAGACCTCTCCGCGGTCGAGCCGGGCCTCCGGCTCATGGTCGGCACGCAGCAGGAACAGGTCCTTTTCGATGCCGCTACGGGCCTTGCGTCCGACCGGGCAGCCGAGCAGCTCGAAGTCCAGTATGCGGCCCTCGCGGAACATGGGCAGGGGTTTGCTGGCGATGGATTCAGGCGGGCAGACGGCGACCACGGTGGGATCGGCGAAATCCTGCATCCGCCCGGTCAGCGCGTCGGCGCCGGCGGGGCCGTAAGCCAGCACCCGCGCCGGCCGCCTGCGATCGGCCAGCAGCCGCCAGGGGCGTGGCGCCTGGTCGCCGAAGGCGGCCTTGAGCCAGGCGTGGACGCCGTAGCCGAAGTCGGGGTCGCGGCGCGGGTCGTCCAGTCCCTGGGCGCGCAGAAAGCGCAGCAGGGCGGTCTGGTCGAGCTGGCATTCGATCATCTGCAAGTCGTTCATGCCGGCTCCTCCCCGGTCGCGAGCGGGCCCTCGATGCGCAGACTGGAGCCGGTCGGCAGGTTGGCCCGCCAGTCGCGCCGGTCGGCGACCCGCCGGCTCGCACCCCCGCCCTCGCCGGCCGGCCAGCAGGCCTCGCAGGCCGCTTGTCCGGTGAGTACCTCGCCGTCACGCCCCCAGCGCGGCACGCTGGACAGGATCGAGCGCAGCGTGGGGCCGGTGGCGACGGGGGTGACCGGGTCGAGCAGCGGCCGCGCCGGCAGGCAGGTCTTGCGGCCCAGGAACAGCGGTCGCGCCGGACGGCGCAGCGCCTCGTGGACCACGGTCAGCGACGGACCGGGGGCGTCGGTCAGGGCCAGGGCGAGGGTCATCAGGCCATCGCTCCAGTAGTGGCGGTAGCGGATGTGGGTGCCTTTGGTCGCATCACCACTTCCACGCCCCTCTGTCGTCCCTCGCGTTGTCCAAGCCGCAGGCTCTTTGCCGGGCGAATACCCTTTCATCTTCGGCTGCCCGAGATCGGCGGTGTGGTAATCGACGATGCGCTTCGGCCTCACATCCCAGCGGGCGGCCAGGCGCAGCCGCGCTTGCAGGGCCACCAGGCGCTCACCGTCGCCGTGGCGCCAGCCCAGGGCGTTGCCGATCAGGCCGGTCAGCAGGGCGTGACCGGGGAAGCGGTCGATGACGCCGTGCTGATCGATCATCACACCGCCGAAGCTCATCAGCGGCGCGTCGAGGCGCAGGATCAGCGCCTCCATCACGCACCCCCGAACAGCTCGTCGAGGACGGCGGCGATCGCCTCGTCCAGCGGCCGGGGCGTCTCGTCCTGGCGCGGCCAGGGATGCAGGCCGGCGATCTCGCGGCGGCGCACGTCGTCGCCGTACATGCCGGTGAGGGCGTCGAGATGGCCGGCCATGGCCGTGACGGACTGCGCCATCGGGTGCGTGTCACGCTCGAACCGGACCGGCTGCAGGTAGGCGTTGGCGAGGCTGCGCGGCTGGCCGTCGCCCACCTCCAGCACCAGATGCTCGGCCCGCGCGTAGGGGGCGGTGGCGCCGAGCTTGGCGCCGGGGGTGACGGTGGCGATGGCGTGGATCAACTGGTCGAGCAGCTCGCGCGCGTCGCCGGTCGCCTGCTCGCGCCACTCCTTGCGGTCGCAGCCGGTCAGGTTGGAGACCAGCAGCGGTACGTCCACGGCGACGTAGCCGTAGAAGATGCCCGCTCCCAGCTCGGTGTCGTTGGCGTGGGCCGCGCCGGTCTCGTCGTCGCCGGCCAGGTCGTCGACCACGGTGAAGAAGTCCACCTCGGTATCGAGGGCGTGGGTGGTGAAGGCGTGGGCGACGTGCACCGGGGCGTCGACCCGGGCCAGCAGGTCGGAGGTGACGAAGCGGCCGAACAGGGCGCCTTCGAAGCCGGCGGCCGGGCTGTCGATACCGGCCTGGCGCAGCATCGCCTTGAAGTTCTTCCTGGCCGCCTTGATCTGTTCGGCCAGCCACTTCTTCGCCGCGTCTTCGTCTCCCTGGGTGGCGGCCTGCCGGACCAGGCCGACGAAATAGTCGGCCTCGGGCCTGCCGAACAGGACTGGCTGTTTCATCTGCAAGGTTTCTTTGTCGATAACGTCTTTGTTTTCCTTGGAGGTGAAAAGGTTCTTGGCCAGCTCCAGCAACAGGCCATGGACCAGGGCATCGTCCATGCCGTTTTCCACCAGGCGTGACTTCAACTCGCGGCTGAAAAAGTAGCGCGAGCGGATGCCGGACGGCAGCCTGGCCCGTTCCATCATCCAGACCCGCCAGTGGCGCTTCTGGCACTGGCTGGAGACGCGCAACCGCTCGGCGCCGCCGAAGGGGATGCGCTTGGCCAGGCCCGCGTCGTCGCGGTTGAGCAGGCTGGCGTGATAGCTGGTGAGGCTGTGGATCTGCAGAAACATGGTTTCCTCCTTCAGGCGGCGGTGGATTCGGGTTTCAGATTCGAGAAGTAGTCGCGGGCGATACCGAGCCGCAGCCGGTCGGCCTTGGCCTCGTCGCGGGTTAGCAGCAGCCGGGCGCAGTCGGCCCAGTCGCAGGGCGTCTGCCTGGCGGCCAGATAGCGGGCGGCCCGCAGCAGCAGGGTTCGGCGGGTGTCGCCCTGTGCATCGAGCAGCCGCTCCAGGCGGGCCTCGGAGTAGCCGGCCTCGGCCAGCGCCCGCCCGAGGCCGTGACCGGGCCGGTGTGCACCCGGCGCCATGGTGGCGATGCCGGCCACGATCGTCACCCAGTCGTCGACTTGGCGCTCCCAGTCCTCGGGCAGGTGGGCGACGGCGAAGCGGGTGAAGGCCAGTGGCACCGGCTGGCCCGGGACCATGCGCCGCAGCCGGGCGCGGTCGCCGGTGGGGAAGCCGTCGCTGCAGATCACCCCGGCAATATGGCCGATGGTGCCCGGCAGCGAGGGTTGGTCAGTGGCTTGCGAGTTGGGCATGGGATTCCTCCTTGAGGTGCGGGAAGTTATGCTTTGAATAAAACATTTGTTTGAAAACGCGCACTGCTTCGGTTCTGGCCAACCATTGGCGACCCGTGTGAACGGGCAGTTCATCTAAACTTCTTTCCAGAATCCGAAGCGCCTCATCGCGCAAATATCGCGCCCAGTTTTCCAACGCCCGTCTTCGGTCTTCTTCGCTGGTCAATTCACCGCCCTCGATCGATTGCCAGAGCCAAGGGAAATAGGCTTCGGCCCAGAGCTGGCCAAAACTCGTCATTGGGCCGGCGTTCCTGTTTAACCAGGCCCCATGTTTTTTGTTGGCTTTTGCTCGCCATTCCTTGTCCGTCCAGTCGAGTCTCTTAGTTTTTTGATCCCTGAAGGCGTCCGAGACATGAAGATACGCGAGCAGTGCAGTAGCGAGTACGCGTTCCATCTTCCCAGCGACCTCTGCGATAGCCGCTTTCGACATATCTGCGATAGGGTCAACATCAGTCTTTGAACGCCGGAAAAGCGCCATCACGGGTTTTGGAATCAACAGCTCTCTTGATTGGTAGCCTTCGGTTCCCTTTGCGCTGCGCGCTACGGAGCTGCAACGAAGTAGAAGGCCTTCTTTAGCCAAGGACTCGGCTATCGGGAGGAGAGGCGTATTGATCGACTCCTTAAAAACGATCGAGCGCAAGCGCTCTGCACTCCAGCCGCGATTTGATACGGAAATGACGGAACTATCATTCGCATCAACGGGGGCATAAGGGTCGCCCACGTTTCCACTCAGCGCCTTTGGGCTATAGATGAAGGGTTTGACTGAAGGGGCACTGCGCCCCTCAATGGATTGATCGGTCGAGAACAGTCGATATTGGCGCGTGATTTCTATGAAGAACGGGTCCAGTTCATTGAGTTGCAGCTGTTGTCCATGATGGGGTTTGCTGGCCCAAGTCAGCACGACGCCATCCTTCGAGTACCCATACTCGCTATTCAATACCTTCGGCCGGTAATGCAACAGGCAAGTGATATCGAATTGCCATTGTTGGCCTATGCTTCCGGTAACAGTCGGCCGAACATAGACCCTACCGACGCGATTCTTCTTGGCTTTAATCGTCGCGAAGTAGAACCGCCCGCTCCCTCCGATTGAATAGCCTGCGGTCGCGTTGCTACTCACCAGTGCATACGCCCACAAGTCACATTCCGGCTGCATGCCGCGCGCCATCTTGAGGTCGTGGTTTTTGGAGACCTCGGTCGTATCGAAGGCATCCGGGCTTATGCTCGACATGGAGAACTTGGTGCCTTCACAGGGCGGCTGCATGAACGCCGGTTTCGACAGATCTTCGACCACCAGCGTCCAGGCATCGTCGCCGGCCTCGCCGGCCAGCCGGCGCAGGCCCTCGCGCCAGTAGTCTTCCGATTGCACCGGGTCGTCGCGGCCGTCGCGGGCGAGGATCACGCTGGCGAGCTGGCAGAGAAAGACGTGGAAGGCGTCTTCCTGGTGGCGCTGGATGCCGGGCAGCGATTCGACGCGGTCCTGGCCCAGGGCGGCGAGCAGGCCGGGCAGGCTCAGGCGCTCGATGCCGTCGGGCGTCTCCACGCGCAACAGTGGGTCGGTGAGCAGGTTCATGCATCCTCCTTTTCCAGTCCGAAGCGGGTGTAGCGGTAGTGCGTGTCGCCCCAGCGCAGGATCAGGCCATCCCGGTCTGCCTGCTCGACGGTCAGTGTCTCCTCGTCGCCGCCGGCGGCCAGGTGGTCGGGGATGATCAGGTCATGCAGCTCCTGGCCGAAGGGGCTTTCGGCCGGTCGATCCAGCGGCAGTCGCCAGTTGTCGGCGCCGAGCCGGGTGGCGACCTTGCCGCCCATCTCGTTGAAATCGAACTGACCGAACGGCAGGCCGAAATCGACGGTGGCGGTGCCGGCCTGCAGGGCCTGCATCAGCTTCTCGCCGCTGACGGCCTGGCCGTGGCGCTGCCAGCGCGGGGCGTCGAGTCGGGCCAACCGCTCGGGGTGGGTGGCCTGTTCGACCAGCCAGCGGTTGTCCCGGGGCACCTGGATGGTTTCACGTTCGCGGATGGCATCGACCGTCAGCGCAAGGATGCGCAGGTCGGGATAGACGCTGCCGTAGCCGATGCGCTTGTAGCTGCCGTTGACGTTGCCGTTGTCGTCCAGCAGCTCGATCAGCGGCCTGTCCGGCACCAGCAGCAGGCAGCGTGCCTGCCCGAACCCGGCCGGGCGTTCGCGTTCGTGGCGGTGCAGGCGTCCGACCCGTTGCAGCAGCACGTCGGCCGGGGCGAGGTCGCTGACCAGCAGATCGGCGTCGATGTCCAGGCTCTGTTCCAGTGTCTGGGTGCCGATCAGCAGCAGCGGCCCGGCCGGGCTGCCCTTGCCGAGTCGGTCGCTGACGGCCTTGTCCAGCACGGCGCGGTCGTCCGGGGCGAAGCGGCCGTGGTGGGGGCAGCGCGCGCCGTTTACGGCGAACAGCCAGCCGGGATCGAAGTGGTCCCGGCCCTCCAGCGCACGCAGCAGGTCGTTGGCCCGGGCGACGGTGTTCATCACCACCAGCACCCGGGCGCCCTGTCGGAGCGCGTCGACGAGTCGCTCGGCGAGCCGTTCCGGCCGTTCGGCCAGCGCCAGGGGCTCGAAGCGGACCGTCTTGCCGGGGCCTTCGGTCCGTGCGCAGGGAACGAGTCGTCCGCTGGCATCGCTCAGTGCCGGGTAGGGCGTGGCGATGGCCTCGTCGAGCGGCGGTGGCGTGACGGCCGCGCCGGCCGCGTCGAGATAGCGGCAGCGCGCCGCGCTGCCGAGGGTGGCCGACAGCAGCAGGGCGTGGCCGCCGGTCCCGAGGTGATGGCGCAGCAGGTGTTCGAGCAGGCGCGACATGTAGGTGTCGGAGGCGTGCACTTCGTCCACCACCAGCAGGGCGCGGTCGAGGCAGACCGAGCGCAGGTGGGCGTGGGCGGTCTGCACCACGGACAGCAGGGCCTGGTCGATGGTGCCGACCGCGACACTGGCGGCGAGGAATCGCTTGGGGTGCTCGGCCGCCCAGTGGCGTTCGCGCCGGCGTTGCTCGGCCTCATCGAGCCACCGGTTGCCCTGCTCCTCGTCGGGCAGGACCTGCTCGGCGGGCAGGCCGTCGACCTCGGCGTAGCCGGGCACGGCCAGCACGGTGACCGGGCGGGACCGTTCGTCCGGGAACCAGCGCCCGATGGTCTTGACCACCCGCCGGTAGAGCTCGCGCGCGGCGACCCGTGTCGGCAATGCGAAGTAGAGACCATCGACCCGGCCCGCGGCCAGCAGCCTGCCGAACCAGTGCAGCGCGGCCTCGGTCTTGCCCGAACCGGTCTCGGATTCGGCGATCAGCAGGCGATTGGCTGCCTCGTCGGGGTCGAGTCCGTCGATCAGGGCCTGCAGCGGTCGGGGAGGAAACGCGAAACGCGCGTCGAAGGGTGCGTCGGCCAGCGGGAACAGACGCGGATCGAGTCCCACCGCGCGCAGCAGTCGCGGCACCGTCTCGCGGTCGGTGGCCAGGCGCTGCCCGATATCGGTCTGTTCGACCGGAAACCAGTGCGGGTGCGATCCCAGCCAGTCGGCCAGCATCACCAGTCCGGCGAAGCGGTGCTGGAATGCGGGGGAATCGGGCAGCGGCTTGTCGCAGGCGCCGAATGCGTCGGGAAAGGCGCGTCGCGCGGTGGCGATCAGCTCGGCGATCGCGCTCATCGGGTCGCGCCGGCCGTCCGCTTGCCACCACCGTCTGGCCGCGCTGGCGATGCCGGTGCGCTCAGCGTCGAACCGCAGCGGGCGGCCGTGATGGGAAAAAGTGGCCAGGAAGAAGCCGAGGGCAGCGGATTCGCCCGCGAACCATTGGCCGATGGTCTGCCATTGCAGCACTGCCATCAGGGGCTCGGCGAGGTCCGGCTCCTGAAACAGAGGCACCAGTTCGCGCACATGCCCGGCGCGCGGCGCCTGCGTATCGAAGGGTTTGCGTTGAAAGCCGAGATTGGCCTTGCCGAGGTCGTGCAACAGGGCCAGCACCGCCAGCCGGTCGAGATCGGTGCTGTCGAGCCGGCGACCGGCGGTCCGTTCCAGCGCCCGGCGGATGCCTGGCAACTCGCCCAGGATGCGGAAACAGAGAGCGACGTCCAGGCAGTGGGATGAAAGAGGCAGTATGTGTTGCCCACTGAGCTTTCCCCAGAAGAGATCGGGCTGCCGGGCTTGCGTCACCGGGTTTCCATTTGCGCCCGATGCGGCAGGCGCGCGCCGTGTTTTTCCGGTCTTGATGAGTGCCTTCCTTGGCCGCAAAGCGGTCAATTGTCGGGATAGATGCAGCGTGAAACGGTATCGTAAAGTAAGTGGTCCGCAAACCCCGGTCATCCATGCCGGGACGGATCATCGGGAATGCCATGGTCGAGGTTGAAAGGCGGCAGTGTGGTTGCAAAAGAAATCAGGGAGCCGTCGAGGATATCGGTTTCGGCCGGCGGACCCCCATCGAGACCCAGGCCCCGAAGATCCCGAAGCTCCCGGGATCGATGGAAAGGATCCTCCGGTTCACACCGACAGCCGGCAGGTCGGCCGCCCCGGGCCGGCGTGTGGAACGGCACCCTGACCCGGGGTTGGTTCATCCCGGCCCCCCCGGAATCGTCGGCAGGAACAGCTCGTTCACCAGCAACGGGCGTCCCGCCATGAAAAACAGCGTGCGGCGTCCCCACACCGCATTGGGCAGCGGGAGCAGCCCCTGCGTGGCGCTGTCGAACAGTTGCTCACCGGGACGCAGTTCCGCCATCTCGGTCACGCCACGCCGCACCCGCCGGTCGGCGAACAGCACCGCGCCGAGCGGACGCTCGCCGAGCCGGGCCAGGCGCTGCCCCGGGCCTCGCAGCGTGGTGGCCGGGATCAGTGTCCGCGCGAACACCCAGGGCTGGCCGTCACACAGCAACTGCACCTCGCGTACCAAGGCCAGTCCGCCACGCCGCAGTCGCAGCCGCCGCGCCTCGCTGGGCAGGGCGCGCGCCCATCCCTGGCGCAACAGCCGTACCGCGAACGGTCTGTCGCCGCAGGCGCACTTCAGGCGCAGTGTCAGCGAGCCGTCGTCACGCAGCCAGGAGACGAACCTCGCCGGTACCCGGGAGCGGCCCAGCCGTTGCCACTCGCACCACCCGGGTTCACGCCGGGATCGGATCGATACGGGATGTTGCAAGGTCACTCCGCCGCCTGAAAAGGGGAATTATCACAAAAAACCGCCGCGCGGGAGAGTGGCATGTTCCGAAAGGATGGCGGTGCGGCCGGGCTCGGCGATGGATCCGTGCCCGGTCGCCGGCCCCGCGATGGCGGTACGCTGTCCCGCTCCTACGGGGCCGGGTAGCCGAGGCGCCGGGCGATCTCGTCGCGGGCGGCCTGGATCCGGGGGATCCATTCGTCGCGGCGCCGCTCGATGGGCGCGGAGATGGAGAGGCCGGCCACCACCCCGCCACGGCCGTCGCGGATCAGCACGCCAATGCAGCCGACGCCGGTCTCCGCCTCCTCGTTGTCATAGGCGAATCCCTGCTCCAGCGCCTCCCTGGCGGCCTGTTGCAGGGCCGGGAGCGTGGTGATGGTGTTGGGCGTGAACCGGGGCAGGCCGGTCCTGCCGGCGTAGCCGGCGATCTCGTCGTCGCCGCCGGTGGCCAGCATCATCTTTCCCACCGCGGTGACGTGCAGCGGGGCGCGGCTGCCGATCACCTGTTCCACCCGCATCATCCGGTTGGCGATGGCACGCTCGATATAGACCACCTGGTCCCCCTCCCGCACCGTGAGATTGACCGATTCACCGATCTCGTCACGCAGTCGCTCCATCACCCCGTGGGCCTCGCGGCGGATGTCGATGCCGGCGTTCACCCGGCAGCCGAGGTCGCGCAGCTTGCGTCCCAGCCGGTAGGCCCCCGATGCGGTCCGTTCGGTGAAGCCGTGCTCGGTCATGGAGGCGAGGATGCGGTAGGCGGTGGAGGGGTGCAGACCGGTGTCGGCGGAGAGGAATTTGAGGCTGACCGCGTCATCGTAGGCGGCGATGGCGTCGAGCAGGCGCGACATGCGTTCGATGACCTGGATGGAGGAGACCTTTGGCATCGTGATTCACCATGTGAAAACGATTTTGATTTACGAAATATACTTCCCGAAATAGACTTATACCGCAATACGATAATTATTTCACTATAAGAAATACCGGAGAGCGATACGATGACCATGGAATCCGCCCTGTCCAGTAGTGCACCGGTTCCCGGTTTCTGCCAGGGCATCCAGTACTTCGCCGACGACTGGCCCGAGTTCGCCCGCCATGCCGGCGAGGCGGTCATCGGCGAGGGCCAGTCCGCGGTCGCCGACCCCGGGAGCGACGACGCGGTCTACCAGACCCTGCTCGGCGCCGATGCCCTGCGCTACCTGACGCTGCAGGTGACCGGCTCCAAGGGATCCGGTCACCCCGGCGGTTTCGCCAGCAGCGCCGACGCCTATGCCGCCCTGGTGATGCTCGGGCATACCAACATCGTCACCGAGGTGGGGCACCACGCCCCCGGTTTCTACAGCGCCATGTTCCTCGACTCGTCACTGGAGGAGATGGGCATCCACACGGTGGAGCAGATGCAGCAGCGCTTCCGGGAACGGGATGGCCTGCTGGGGCACCTGTCGGGCGCCATCCCGGGGCTGCTGGCCCCGGCCGGCCCCCTGGGCCAGGGTCAGCACTTCGCCATGGCCGGCGCCCTGCTGCACCCGGAGCGGCTGTTCCCGGTCACCATCGGTGACGGCGGGATGGGGGAGCCCTACGTGCTGAACGCCATGATGCACTTCCACACTGCCTACCCGGAGGTGACCAATTTCCTGCCGGTGCTGGTGTGGAACGGCTACAGCCAGGAGCACCACTCCATGGTCTCGCGTCTGGACAACGGGCAGATGACCGCCTACTGGAAGGGGCACGGCTTCGAGAAGGTGGTGCTGATCGACGCCAAGGTGTTCGACGACAGCGGCCAGGAGGGGGACTACGTCGACAGCACCCGCTTCTCCTTTGACAACCGGCTGGCCTTCACCCGGGCGGTGCTGGAGGGGATGGACCAGGCGGCGCGCGCCGCCATGGGCGGCACCCTGACCGCCTTCATCGTCAAGCAGCTGAAGGGGGCGGGGGTGCACACGGTGGGGGCGAAGTCCCACAATCTCTACCCCGCCGACACCCTGGACCAGCCCCATATCATCGAGGGTCTGCGGCGGCGCGCCCTGCCACCCCGGGCATGGCAGATCGTGCGCGACAACTTCCGGCGTGCCGGCGGCGGCCCCGCGGTGGAGACGGTGGTGACCGAATCGGTGCTCGATCTGGCGCCCCTGGGCGAACTGCCGAAGCAGGCCTTCGCCGTCGGGGAGAAGGCGGTGCCGGCCACCGCCATGGGTGCCCTGGTGGCGGCGGTGGGCCGGGCCGACCCCCGCTTCGTGGTGACCAACGCCGACGGCAACGAGGCGTCGGCGATGAAGAACATCAACGATGCCCTGAAGATCCGCCATCCGACTCCGGATCCGCTCTACAACCAGGAGCCCGGCGGCCAGGTCTACGAGCCGCTGAACGAGGATGCCTGTGCCGGCCTGGCCGCCGGCCTCGCCCTGTTCGGCTCCCGCGCCCTGTGGCTCTCCTACGAGAGCTTCGCCATCAACGGCTGGCCCATCGTCCAGACCGTGACCCAGGCGATGGCGGAGCTGCGCCGGCGCACCCCCTCCATCGTCTGCATGTTCACCGCCGGCGCCCTGGAACAGGGGCGTAACGGCTGGACCCACCAGCGGCCGGAGATCGAGAACCACTTCGCCGCCATGATGCGCAACGGCAACCTCTTTCCCCTGTTCCCGTGCGACGCCAACGGCATCCAGGCGGCCTACGAGTACGCCACCGACAGCTTCAACAAGGGGATGGTGATCATCGCCTCCAAGAGCCCGCTGCCGGTCTACCTCGATCTGCAGGCATCGCGCCAGGCGGTGGAGCGGGGCGCGGCGGTGTTGTACGAGAGCGACAGCGGCGACCGTGGCACGGTGGTGCTGGCGGCCACCGGGGACATGGTGTTCCTGCCCGTGTTCGAGGCACGCGACCGGCTGGAGGCGGCCGGCTACCGGGTGCGGGTGGTGGCGGTGGTCAATCCACGCCAGTTGTACCGCCCTGGCGACATCGCCTGGGATACGGTCGCGGAGCCGGACAACGGCTTCATGGACGACGATCACTTCAACGCCCTGTTCGACGGCGACGTCCTGATCGGGGTAAGCGGCGGGCCCAGCGCCTGCCTGGAGCCGGTGCTGCTGCGCACGCGGGCACCGCGACGGGACCTGTTCGCCTGGAAGCGGGGCGAGACCACCGCCTCGCCAGCGGAGATCATGGCCTTCAACGGCATCACCGCCGGGGCCATCGCCGCACGGGCGCAGGAACTGGCCTGAGTCATGGCGGAGACCAGGATCGTCGTGCTGGACGACGACCCGACCGGGTCGCAGACGGTCCACTCCTGCCTGCTGCTGACCCGCTGGGAGGTCGCCGACCTGCGCCAGGCGCTGCGGGACGACTCGCCCCTGTTCTTCGTCCTCACCAATACCCGCGGCATGGGGGCGGAACAGGCGGCGGCGGTCACCCGCGAGGTGTGCCGCAACCTGAAGCGGGCGCTGGAGCAGGAGCAGCAGGCGGGCCACCCGATCCATCCCATCCTGGTCAGTCGTTCCGACTCCACCCTGCGCGGCCACTACCCGGTGGAGACCGATGTCATCGCCGCGGAACTGGGGCCGTTCGACGCCCATTTCCTGGTGCCGGCCTTCTTCGAGGGCGGGCGCATCACCCGCGACAGCACCCACTACCTGCTGCAGGAGGGGAGGCCGGTGCCGGTGCACGAGACCGAATTCGCCCGCGACTCGGTGTTCGGGTTCTCCACCGCCTACCTGCCGGACTACGTGGAGGAGAAGACCGGCGGGCGCATCCGCGCCGGCCAGGTGGAGCGCTTCCTGCTGGCGGACGTGCGCGGCGACGTGATGGAGCGGCTGATGGGGCTGCGGGACAACGTCTGCTGCGTGGTCGATGCCGAGACCCGGGGCGACCTGGACCGCTTCGCCACCCGGCTGCGGCAGGCGGCCGCCCGCGGCAAGCGCTTCCTGTTCCGCAGTGGTGCCAGCCTGCTCACCGCCCTGGCCGGGCTGCCGCCGCAACCGGTGCCGCCGGAGCAGATGGGCCGGTACGTGGCCGGAGGCCGGCCCGGTGCGGTGATCGTCGGTTCCCATGTGCGGAAGACCACCGCCCAGCTGGAGCGGCTGCTGCAACTGCCCACGGTGGAGGCGGTGGAGGTCGACGTGGAGCGCATCGACCGGGATCATGCCG
>DRKP01000163.1 GCA_011051715.1 Sedimenticola thiotaurini
GGCCAAGGGCCAAGGGCCAAGGGCCAAGGGCCAAGGGCCAAGGGCCAAGGGCCAAGGGCCAAGGGCCAAGGGCCAAGGGCCAAGGGCCAAGGGCCAAGGGCCAAGGGCCAAGGGCCAAGGGCCAAGGGCCAAGGGCCAAGGGGCGGCTGGACTGAGTCCAATCCTCGATTACTCCTGCTCCGTCCCGCTCGGCCCTGGTACCGCTCCGTCAGCTCGTCCACACCCGATTCGTCCGGGCTCAGCGGTTTGCCGGGATGAATGCATCTGGAGAGGCAGATCTCCCCCGCCTCTCCCCGATCACTGCTGCTCCATCCCCACTCGGCCCTGTTTTTCCTCGGCCCTCGGCCCTAATTAAACACTGCCGCCCGCTCCACCAGCTCGTCCAGGCCCGGCTCGTCCGGGTTCAGCGGCTTGCCGGGATGAATACACCTGGAGGGGCAGATCTCCGCCGCCTCCACCAGCTGGGCATAGGTGCCGGCGCTGGTGTCGGCGATGATGGCCTGGTTGTTCTCGTTGTAGACGAACATGATCGGATTGATCGCCAGGCAGTCGTTGCAGCTGGTGCAGAGGGGGCTGTCGATCCAGGGATCGTCGAAGCCGCCGATCTCCTCTTCCTCCTCTTCACCGGTGACAGTGGTGTCTGTTTCCTCTTCCGGCCCCGGGGCGGTGTCCGCGGCAGCAGTCTCTGCTGCTGGTGCCGGGGTGGCCGGGCGGGCGACGATGCCGGCACTGGTGAGGTCCATTCCCATCAGCACCTCGGTCAGCCGGCCCATCACCTCACCGGCGGTCTCCGCGCGCGCCTGGGCCAGCTCGGCCTGGTGCCGCGCCTGCAGCTCGTCGATCCGGGCCGCGGCCTCGGCCTCGGCCTGCTCCCGCACCCGGCTCTCGGCCTGCTCCACATAGCGGTTCCGCACCCCGGCCATCTCCTGCAGGCTGTGCCAGAAGTTGAGGCGGTCGCGGCAGGCGTGGACCAGGGTGCGGCTGATCACCAGCTGCTGCAGGGTGCCCTGGCGGTCCACGCCCCAGACGTAGGGCAGGTAGCGGGGGGCCTCCTCCCTTGGCAGCGCCAGGTAGTCGGCCAGCGGCAGCAGGTCGTCCGATTCGCACAGTGCCGGCACCAGGGCGAAATGGTGGCGCAGGCGCGGCATCAGCAGGGCGTAGTCGGCGAAGGTGAAGGCCAGTTCCTGCTCCACCCGGTTGCCGCTCTCGTCCCGATAGGCGAAGGGGTGGACCGGCCAGTCCCTCTCCACCTGGGGATTGCCGTCGAACTCCATGCGGTCGGCGAAACGGTCGCCACGGGAGGGATCGACGCGGAAGAAGGGGTGGACCCGTCCCTCCAGGGCGGCGCCGGCCACCAGCCAGCCGTTGAGGGAGGTCTCGGTGCCGACGGTCCTGAGACCGGTGTTGATCAGATGCAGGCTGGTGCGGGTGGCATCCAGCGCCTGCAGGTAGCCGGCCAGCAGGTGCTCGTGGCGGGCGGCGGAGGTCTGGGCCACGAATGCCTGGCGGTGGGCGATGCCCAGGTATCCCAGCTCGGTACGGTAGGCGCTGAACGGATCCTCGTCCGGACGCGCGCCCGGGTTGTTGTGGGCCTGGACCCGGATCATCACCTGCACCGGCCGGCCGGAGTTGAGCAGTCGTGAGAAGTGGGCCATGCCGGCGCCCGCCATCCGGTCGGCGCCCTCCAGCGCGATCACCGTCGGCACCAGTTGCAGCTCGTCACGGGAGAAGCCCTCCCAGTCGAAGCGGGCGAACCAGGGGTCGTGGATCGACGGATCGTAGAGGTCGTCCCGCTCCAGCCGGGCGATGCGCAGGGCGGCGAACACCTCCGCCAGCCGCTCCGCCTTGCGGTCGAACAGGGTGGCCGCCTGGGCCACCGGGTCGGGATCGCTCAACACCTCGACGTCGGCCTGCTGCTGCAGCCAGCTGTCGTCGGCCAGGGAGCCGACATGGATGAAACGGATCCGGACCGGGTCTTCCCGGTAGCCCTGCAGGGTGGCGAGGGCCTGCTCCACCCGCCGGCGCCGGGATTCGGGCATGCGCAGGGAGCCGTGGGAGTGGTCCATGATGTGGGACAGCGCCTCCGGATCCAGCAGGTCGGCAGCGGCGCCGGCGCTCTCCCGCAGCCGCGCCGGCTCGATCGCCTCCAGTGACTTGCCCTTCTCCACCTCGAGCAGCCGGGTGAGGTCGCGGATCCCCTCCTGTACCTGCTCCTGGAAACGGGCCAGGCGCGGGCCGGAGAGGCTGCGCACCACGTGGATCAGCAGCTGGATGGCGGGGTAGTGGCCATAGCCGAGCAGCTGCCCCTGCTCCGGAATCCGCTCCAGCAGGCGGTCGAGATCGGCCTGCAGGCGCCCGCCGTTCTCCTGGTCCAGGGCCAGGTGTTCCAGCAGCCGCTGTGCCGATCGCTGCAGCAGTGGCCGCGCCGGCACCGGCCCCTCCAGCGGCGGCTCCCCGTCGCTGCCACCCAGGCGACGGCGCAGGTCCCGTTCCAGCCAGGGGAGGTTGTCCTTCAGGATGCGCGCCGCCTCTTCCCCCGGAGCGAACCCGTCCACCGTCTCGCGCAGGAGGCGGGCGAGGGGGCGGGCGAGCCGGTCGGGGGTGACGTTCTCCGTGCTGTCCGACGGGGGGGCCAGGTACAGGGGGTAGTCGTAGCGCAGCCGGCTGTTGTCCCGGAACGGGTCCAGCAGGGCGGGCAGGGTGTCGGCGGACACCGGCTCCAGCTTGTCCCTGGCCTGGGGGTTGCCCAGGTGGAAGTGGCGCAGGGTGTGCATGATCTGCTTCGACGCATCCGCGTCCCTGACCGCGCTCGGCAGGGTCGGCAGGGGGGCTTCGGTTCGGGCGGTGGCGTTCATCGGCATCGGGCCAGGGGCAGTGGGTTGGGGCGGGGCGCGGCGTCCGGCTGCCGCGGCTGCGGGCCCCGCTCCGGGTCAGATGGAGAAGCGGTCCAGCGCGGATTCGATGGCCGCCAGTTTCTCCGCATTGGTCTTGTCCAGGCCGCGGGCGGAGGCGTCCTCGTACACCACGGCGTCGGGATTGCGGTAGAGCAGACCCATGGGGACGCGGCTGCTGTCGCGGGCGATCTCCATCGCCCCGAGCCAGTCGGCCGGGTCGTGCTCCCGCTGGTTCTCGAACAGCCGCCGGACGCTGTCGTCCACCGGAATACCATCCTCGTGGTGCAGCAGCAGGATCCGCGACGCATCCTCCTGCAGCGGCTTGCAGAAGGAGTCGGAGAAGACCGGGCAGCGCTGGATGATGCGCACGAAGCTGGTACCCCGGTGCCGGTGGGCGGCCCTGATGGTCTCGTACAGCATGGGCGGATTCCAGTCCACCACCTGGGCGACGAAGGAGACGTTGCTGATCCCCAGGGTGACCGTCAGCGGGTTGAGCGCCGGCAGCGGTGCCCCGTGGGGATGGGTGTTGGTGGTCATGCCGGTGGGGCTGGTGGGCGAGGTCTGCTTCTTGGTCAGGCCGTAGATGGCGTTGTCGAATACCAGCACCACCATGTCCATGTTGTAGCGGATCGAGTGGATCCAGGGGCCGGCGCCGATGGAGAAGCAGTCGCCGTCGCCGGTGGCCACCCAGACGTCGAGGTCGGGGCGGCGCGCCTTGACGCCGTTGGCCAGGGGCAGGGCGCGGCCGTGCAGGCCGTGGAAGCCGTAGGTGCCCATGTAGTGGGGCAGCCGGCTGGAGCAGCCGATACCGGACACCGCCACCGTCTTCTCCGGCGGCAGCTGGGCATCGCGCAGCACCCGGTGGACCGTGTTGAGCACGGCGAAGTCGCCGCAGCCGGGGCACCAGCGCGCCTCGCCGCCGGCGTAGTCGCCGAGGGTGAAGTAGCGTTCGAAGACGTCCAGGGACCAGTCTGCTTTCAATCCAAACATGGGTTCGGGTTCCCGTTCAGTTGTTCAGGGTGTTCAGCTTCGCCTCGATCGCCTGGTAGAGCATGCCGGGCTGGAGCGGGTGGCCGTAGACCACCGACCAGCAGTCCACGTCGACCAGGGTCTGGGCCCGCAGCACCATGGCGAGCTGGGCGTAGCGCCGGTTCTCCGGGGTGATCAGGGGGGCGTCGGCGCGATCGCTGTAGTTGATCTCCACCGTCATCACCTGCTTGAAACGGCCGAAGATCTCCGGCAGGCCGGGCTCCAGCGGTGACAGGAAGTGCAGGTGCAGGGAGGAGACCCGCCTGCCCTCGCTGCGCAGCAGGTCCACCGCCTCCTCGATGGCCCCCCTGGTGGAGCCCCAGCCGACCACCAGCAGGTCGCCCTCGTCGTCGCCGTGCACCTGCGGTCTCTTCAGGGTCCTGTGCAGGGCCGCCAGCTTGCGGCTGCGGTACTCCATGCTGCGCTGGTTGGAGTCGGAGTCGTAGGCCACCTTGCTGCGGTTGGTGTGGGCCAGGCCGGTGAGTACGTACTCACCTCTGCGCTGGCCGGGTATCGGGCGCTGGGACAGGCCGGTCTCCTCGTTCCAGTCGTAGGGCGGCACCGAGGGATCCCACGGCGACTGGTCCACCGGCGCGCCGAGCCACTCCTCGTTCAGCTCCGGCCGCGGGTAGGGTTGCACCCCGGTGGCCAGGTTGGCGTCGGTGAGCATGATCACCGGGATGCGGAAGGTCTCCGCCAGCCGGCGCGCCAGGATGACGTAATGGAAGCACTCCTCGATGGTGGCCGGGGCGATCACCACCTTCGGGGCGTCGCCGGGCTCGCCGTAGAGGGAGGAGAGCAGATCCGCCTGCTCCACCTTGGTCGGCAGCCCGGTGGAGGGACCGCCACGCTGCACGTCGATGATGACGATGGGGATCTCGGCCATCACCGCCAGGCCGATCATCTCGGTCTTCAGGGCCATGCCGGGGCCGGAGGTGATGGTGCAGGCGGTCTTGCCGGCGAAGGAGGCGCCGAGGGCGAAGCCGATGGCGGCGATCTCGTCCTCGGCCTGGTGGACGAAGCCGCCGACGCCGTCGAACACCTCGGCGATGTAGTGGGAGGCGGAGGTGGCCGGAGTGATCGGGTACATGGAGACCAGTTCCATGCCGGCGGCCATGACGCCCAGTCCCACCGCCTGGTTGCCGTTGCTGATCATCATGCGCCGGCCGTGGCCGGTCTCCTGGGGGGGGATCTCCCAGTGGTAGGGCACCTGCTCGGCGGCGAAGCGGTAGCCGGCGTCGAACAGGTCGTGGTTGGCCTGGATCACCTTGTCGCCCTTGGCGGCGAAGGTGTGGGCGATCTCCTGTTTCGCCAGGTCGGTGTCTCGACTGTAGATCTGGCAGATCATGCCGAGCACGAACATGTTCTTGCCCCGGCGAGGGTTGGCCACCAGCTTCAGGCACTCCTCCTCCAGTGGCAGTTCGTGCACCACCAGGCCGTGCTCCTGGAACTCTGCGACGGCGGCGGCGTACTGCTGGCGGATCTTCTCCTGGGGGTCGCTGGCCCACTTGTTGTCCAGCAGCACGATGGTGCCCTCCTTGTAGGCACCGTTGGCGATACGGGAGAACAGTACCTGCTCGTTGAAGGCCACCACCAGATCCGCCTCGTCGCCCATGTTGGTGACGCGGCTGGAACCGAGGCGGATGCGGATGCCGCTGGCCCCGGCCGGGGAACGGGCCGGCGGCTGGATCTCGGCCGGAATGATCTCCACGGTCCAGACGCCGTTGCCCATCTTGCCGCTGATGGTGCCGAAGGTCTGGCCGCATTTCTGGGCCCCCTCACCGGAATCGCTGACGATCTCGACGATGTGTTCCGGGATACGGAGTGCATCGCCACCGCGGTCTTGCATCGGAACGACGTTGCCGCTCTGCTCGCTGTGTGTCGTCATGGACCTTCCTGCCGAAGCTGTTTGCGCCGGAAGCGGGGCCTGCCGCCAGGTGTGGGGCGCCCTCCGTGGGAGAGCGGCGGCGGGGGACGGAATCCCCGGCGAAATGGGGTCGTTACGGCCTGCTCCGGTCCGGCGTCGTTTTTCGAAACGGGCGCAAGACTATGGCAAATGCAGGCGGCGGGGTCAAATCCATGGTTCCGGCATGGAAGTCGAGATCTGTGTCGATGTGTCCCTGTTCGATGAAGTTGAGGACAATAGGCGTCATGATCCGGCGGGTTAGCCGTTGCTGATCAACCCTTGATGGCCTCTTCGTACTCGTCCATGAAATGGTAGAGGGAGCTTTCCAGCACCTTCACCGCACCGTCCAGCAGATGGCAGCGACCGGTTCCGGGGAGGATACGGCAGAGGTTGATCAGGGAGTCCAGGTCGGCGCGGGATCCCTGGCCGGTGTCGATCTTGCCCAGCAGCAGGGATATATAATAGGTGCCGGTCTTGCAGGGCGGGCACTGGCCGCAGGAGGAGGCGGCGAAGAAGTCCACGTACTCGGTGACCCGCTTGACGATGCCGGTACCCTCCGACACCACGATCATCGCCCCGGTGCCGAGACTGGAGCGGCGCTGCTGCACCGAATCGAAATCCAGTGGCACGTCCAGGTCCTGCGGCGTCAGGATGGTGTTGGAGGGTCCGCCGGTGAACACCGCCTTCAGCTCCTTTCCCAGCAGCATGCCGCCACCATAGGTGTCGATCAGCTCCCGCAGCGGAGTCCCCATCGGCAGCTCGTAGGCGCCGGGATGGAGCACGTCGCCGCTGAGGCAGTAGATCTTGGTGCCGCAGGCATCACCGCGCCCGAGCCGGCGGTACCAGTCGGCACCGTTGCGCACGATGTTGGGCACGTTGGCCAGGGTCTCGATGTTGTTGATCAGGGTGGGGTGTCCATGCACTCCGGATTCCGCCGGATAGGGGGGCTTGCCGCGGGGGAAGGGGAAGCGGCCCTCCACCGACTCGATGGCGGCGGTCTCCTCGCCGCCGATGTAATGGCCGGAGCTGGCCATCACCCAGTACTCCAGTGGCTGGTTGAGGGCCTTGCAGGCGGCGTAGTAGAGATCCGAGCGCTCCCACTCCTCGACCGCATTGAGCATGGTCTCGAGCGACCCCTTCTGGTCCGGGTTGATGTAGAAGACGATGTGGTCGATGCCGGTGGCGAGGGCGGTGATGGTGGCGCCCTCGATCACCTGGTACGGCGTCTCCTCCAGCAGGATGCGGTCCTTGAAGGTCCCGGGCTCGTCCTCGTTGCCGTTGCAGATCAGGTACTTGGTAGTCCCTGGGCGGGTGGCGACGAATTCCCATTTGCGCCAGGTGGGATAGCCGCTGCCACCCAGTCCACGCAGCCCGGCGTCCCGGATCAGGGGGATCAGGGCCGCGGGCTCCTGCAGCGCCATCTGCAGCGCCTCGCCGCCGTGGTTGCCGAGCCAGGCCTGGAAATCGGCGCCCACCCGGTTGCTCTGGTGCAGCAGGACCTGGTTCAGGATGGTCATGGCTCCATCTTCTCAGTTTCGGCGCAGGCCATCGTAGTCGGTGTCGACCTCGAACTTGGCGTACTCCGGGAACAGCATCGGCCCCTTCGGCTCCATCGGCATCCCGGCCAGGGTCAGCTCCCGGCGCAGATTGCTGATGTGCTCCAGGGAGATCTTCTTCGGCCCCCGGTGGTGGCTGTTCTCCGCTGCATGGGCACCGGCGCGGCGGCCGAAGCTGATGATCTCGAGCAGGGCGTTGCCCATGATCCGGTTCTTGCCGTGGATGCCGCCACTCACCTCGCCGATGCAGTAGAGCCCGGGGACGCTGGTGCGGCCGAACTCGTCGATCACCACGCCGCCGTTCTGATAGTGCAGGGTGGGGTAGATCAGTATCGGGGTGGTGCTGAGGTCGATGTGGCAGCGGCGACCCAGTTGTACCAGCTTGGGGAAACGGGCCTGGAGGATGCCGGGGTTGCGCAGCTCCAGCCCCGGTGTATCGAGCCAGATACCCTCCGCGTCGTCGTCGACGCGGACAGCGCGTCCCTCGGCGCACTCGCGCAGGATGGCGGAGGAGACGTGGTCGCGGCTCTTCAGCTCGTCGACGAAACGCTCGCCGTGGGCGTTCAGCATCCAGGCGCCGGCGGAACGCACCCCCTCGGTGATCAGGGTGCCGGCCAGGTGCTGGGGGTGGGCCAGCCCGGAGGGGTGGTACTGGAACGAATCCAGGTCCCGCAGCCGGGCGCCGAGGCGGTAGGCCAGCACCAGGCCATCGCCGGTGGCGCCAAAATGGTTGGAGGTGGGGAAGCGGTTGATGTGGACCCGGCCGATGCCGCCGGTGGCGATGATCACCGATTTCGCCTTGATCAGGGTGTAGCGGCAGTTCTTCAGCGAGAACAGCACGGCACCGCCGCAGTGGCCGACGTCGTCGGAGAGCAGCTCCACCGCCGGGCTGTAGTCCATCACCTCGACGTTGGTATTGGCCACCGACTCACGCAGTACCCGCATCATCTCCAGGCCGGTGTAGTCGCGGTAGTAGGCGACGCGGTTGGCACTGGTGCCGCCGGCCCGGCGCAGCAGGATGTCGCCGAACCGGTCCAGGTCGAACTGCATGCCCTGCTGGATCAGCCAGCGGATCACCTCGGGGCCGTCCATCACCATGCGTGCCACCAGGCTGCGGTCGGCGTGGTAGTGGCCGGCGCGCAGGGTGTCGTCCAGGTGCGCCTGGGGGGTGTCGTCGCGCTCGATGGAGGCCTGGATCCCTCCCTCGGCCATCACCGTGTTGCTGTCTCCCAGCCGTAACTTGGTGGCCAGGGTCACCCGGGCCCCGGCGCGGGATGCCACCAGGGCCGCGGCACAGCCGGCGCCGCCACCGCCGATCACCAGCACGTCGGTCTCCCGCACCGGCGCCGCCGCCAGGTCGGCCTCGTCGATACGGGCGTCGGCCTGCAGCAGATCCGCCAGCTGGCGGTGGCACTTGTCCCCCTTGTTGGGGCCCACCTTCAGGGTGACGATGGAGCCTTCGTAGTGGTCCGGGTGGAAGCGCGACAGCAGCTCCTCCGGCGGGACGCTCTCTTCCGCCGGCGGGCGTTCCGGCAGCGGCCGGTAACGGGCCAGGGCCTCGGCATAGGGGATGCCCGTGCTCATGAGGCGGGGTTCCCGGCCCGATCCGGGCCTTGCTGGAGCCGTCTCATTCCGGGATCTGCAGCTCGCCCCGGGCGAGCTTCTCCAGCCGGTTGATCAGGTTGGATGGCCGGATGTGGAAGTAGGCCGTGACCCGCCGGGCGAAGATGCCGACGTGGTTGGGGGCGATGAACTCGGGGCAGGCGGTCATGCAGAAGTTGCACATGACGCACTCGATGAACAGTTCGCCGGCCTCCCGGAAACGCCCCTTGCTGGCCAGTTCCACCCCCTTTTCCACGTCGATCCCCTTGGGGCAGGAGCGGGTGCAGCCGGAGCAGTGGCGGCAGTGGTCGGCCTCCGGAAAGATGCGGTTGAAATGGGCCTGGACCTCCCACGAATTGTTGATCTCGCCCAGCTCGTAGGTGTGGTGGGTGGGGGTGGGGAAGACCAGGAAACTGACCTCCATACCCTCTTCGATCAGGGTCTGGCAGCCGAGCTCCATGGTCACCTCGGCGGTACCGGCGCGGCGTACCATGATGCGGCAGGAGCCGCATACCCCCTCCAGACAGCCGACGCTCTTCACCCGGGGGTAGCCTGCGTGCCACAGGGCCTGGATGGTGGAGAGCCTGGCCGGGGCCGTGATCGACTTGCCGTCGATGACCACGTTGACCAGAGGTTCGTCGCTTTCGCTCATGCCTGTCCGAAGGGTCTCCCGGTTCCCGCCCGCCGCGCCGCCGCAGCGCGGGAGCCCGGCGGGTGGCTCCGGTGGCGGTCGCTCCCGGGGAGCGTCGTAGTCGCTGCAGAGTCGCCGCGGGACGGCATGGGGCAGGCCCCATCGACCCGGACGCGCAGGGACCAATTCTCCACTCTGGGTGGGGTTGTGTCCAGCCGGCCCGGCAGTGGCCCCCCGTCGCGCCCGACGCCGGTAGCCCGGCCTTCCCTTATTGACTATGATTATCAACCCGGCAACCCAATATGTCGTGTTCAGAGCCTCAGGCATCTTCCCTGTCAAGGCGCGCAACGCCGGGAGGGGAGATGCCTGAGGCTCCTGGCGTATTGATATCAAATGACGGGCCGTGCTGTGCGCGCCCGCGGACTGCGTTGTCGAAACTGGCTGCAGGAGTGCTGCAGCGGCGTTTCGACGCCTTGCCGCGAACGCGCACAGCATGGCTGAACACGATATATTGGGTCACCGGGTTAATTGCCTGGCTCGCGATACCGCGCCATTGGTCTCCGTAGTACCCATCGACAACCAGGCGGCACCCTGCCGCGACGAGGACACCAGAATGACGAAACCCCTGAATCTGACGGAGAAGATCCTGCTGGATCACCTGGTGGGCGGCGACCGGCTGCCCCCCGCGGGCGAACCCATCACCATCCGCATCGACGAGGCGTTCACCCAGGACGCCACCGGCACCATGTGCATGCTGCAGCTGGAGGCGATGGGGGTGAAGCGGGTCAAGACCTTCTCGGTCAACTTCGTCGACCACAGCATGATGCAGGTTGGTTTCCGCAACCCGGACGATCACCGCTACCTGGAGAGCGTGTCGAAGAAGCTGGGCATCGTCTACTCGCCCCCGGGTACCGGCATCTGCCATTTCCTCAACATCGAGAACTTCGTCAAGCCGGGAACCACCGGTGTCGGCGCCGACAGCCACACCGTCAACGCCGGCGGCATGGGTGCCCTCTATTTCGGCGCCGGCGGCTACGACGTGGCCCTGGCAATGGCCACCGGCAACTATACCCTGCCGATGCCGAAGGTGGTGCGGGTGGAGCTGGTCGGCAGCCTGCGCCCCGGGGTGATGGCCATGGACGTGATCCTGAAGATGCTGGACACGGTCGGGGTCAAGGGCGGCAAGGGGATCATCTTCGAGTACGGTGGCCCCGGTGCCGCCACCCTGACCCTGAACGAGCGTGCCACCATCACCAACATGGGGGCCGAGATGGGGGCCACCACCTCCATCTTTCCCAGTGACGAGCAGACCCTGAAGTACCTGGAGAGCCGGCGCCGACCGGACGACTACCGGCCACTGGCGGCGGACGACGGTGCCGGGTATGCCGATGTGATCGAGATCGACCTCTCCTCGCTGCAGCCGTCCATCGCCATCTACCCCTCCCCGGGCAACGTTGAGCCGATCGCCGAACACGTGGGCGAGAAGATCGACCAGGTCTGCGTCGGCAGCTGCACCAACAGCTCCTTCTTCAATATCGCCAGCTTCGCCGAGATGCTGCGGGGCAAGCGGGTGGCGGTGGAGACCCTGCTCTACCCCGGCTCCCGGGCGGTGGAGCTGCAGCTGGCCGAGGCCGGATATCTCACCTCCCTGCTCTATTCCGGCGTGCGGGTGATGGAGAGCGGCTGCGGCGCCTGCATCGGCCAGGGCGGGTCGCCACCGAGCAAGGGGGTGAGCCTGCGCACCTTCAACCGCAACTTCCCCAAGCGCTCCGGCACGCCCGACGCCCAGGTGCACCTGGTCAGCCCGATGGTGGCGGCGGCCAGCGCTCTGACCGGCAGGATCACCCTGCCGGAGCAGCAGGTGGAGATCCGGGAGGTGCCCCAGGTGGACGACATGGCCGCCTTCGTCTATCCACCGGACCAGGCCGAGGCGGAGACCGTCGAGGTGGTGCGCGGCCCCAACATCATGGCGCTGCCCGATTTCGATCCCCTGCCCGGGCGCATCGAGGCCGAGGTGCTGCTGAAGCTGGGCGACGACATCAGTACCGACGACATCCAGCCGGCCGGCGTCTACCTGCCGCTGCGCTCCAACGTCAAGGAGTACGCTATGCAGGCCACCTTCCGGCCGGTGGACGAGACCTTCTCCGAGCGGGCGGTGGCGGTGCGCGACGCCGGCGGCATGGGGGCCATCGTCGGCGGCGAGAACTATGGCCAGGGCAGCTCGCGCGAGCATGCCGCCCTGTGCCCGCGCTGGCTCGGCATCCGCACCGTGATCGTGAAACAGTTCGCCCGCATCCACGTGGCCAACCTGGTCAATTTCGGTATCGTCCCCCTCACCTTTGCCGATCCGGCGGACTACGACCGCATCGCCCAGGGCGACCACATCGCCATCGATGTCTCCGACCTGGAGGGGGATCTGGTGCTGGAGGTGAACGGGGAGAGGATTCCGCTCCAGCCGGCGTTCGAGGCCAAGGACATCCCGGTGCTGAAGGCGGGCGGTGCGCTGCCCTACTTCAAGCAGACCCACCGGGGATAGGGACCCGGCAGGCCCCGGCCATGGATGGCGGGGGCGAAATCGGCTATAAACACCACTCATTCCATTGATATTGCCATTTCTATTGCACCGAACAGCAGTACGGGAGGACGGCGCATGTCCATGAAGATCGGGGTTCCCAGGGAGGTCCATGAGGACGAATGCCGGGTAGCGGTCACCCCGGAGACGGCGGAGCAGATCCAGAAGCTGGGATTCCGTATCGCCATCGAGGCGGGGGCCGGGGCGAGGGCCCATTTCTCCGACGACGCCTACCGGGAGGTGGGGGTCGAGGTGGTCGATGACGTCCGCACCCTGTGGGCGGAGTCGGATATCGTGATGAAGGTGAGGGGACCGGAGCTGCACCCCGGGCTGTGCGTCGACGAGACCGAGCTGCTGCGCGAAGGCGGTGTCCTGATCGGCTTCATCTGGCCGGCCCAGAACCAGGAGCTGCTGCAGCGGCTGGCGGCGCGCAAGGCCACGGTGATGGCCATGGACAGCGTCCCCCGCATCTCCCGGGCCCAGAAGATGGACGCCCTCAGCTCCATGGCCAACATCGCCGGCTACCGCGCGGTGGTGGAGGCGGCGGAGCACTTCGGCCGCTTCTTCACCGGTCAGGTGACGGCCGCCGGCAAGATCCCGCCGGCCAAGGTGATGGTGATCGGCGCCGGTGTCGCCGGCCTGGCCGCGATCGGCACCGCCGGCTCCCTCGGCGCCATCGTGCGCGCCTTCGACACCCGCCCCGAGGTGAAGGAGCAGGTGGAGAGCATGGGCGCCGAGTTCCTCGAGCTGGAGTACGAAGAGGAGGAGGACGGCGCCGGCGAGGGCGGCTATGCCAAGGTGATGAGCAAGGCCTTCATCGAGGCCGAGATGGCCCTGTTCGCAAAGCAGGCGATGGAGGTGGACATCATCATCACCACCGCCCTGATCCCGGGCAAGCCGGCGCCCGAGCTGATCACCGCCGGCATGGTGGAATCGATGCGCGACGGCAGCGTCATCGTCGACCTGGCGGCGGAGCAGGGCGGCAACTGCGCCCTCACCGAGCCGGGCCGGGTGGTGGTGGAGCACGGCGTCACCATCATCGGCTATACCGATCTGCCAAGTCGCCTGCCGACCCAGTCGAGCCAGCTCTACGGCACCAACCTGCGCCACCTGCTGAGCGATCTGACGCCGGAGAGAAACGGCGAGATCGTGGTCGACATGGAGGACGAGATCATCCGCGGCGTGACCGTGGTCAGGGAGGGCGAGATCACCTGGCCGCCGCCGCCACCCAAGCTCAGCGCCGCGCCGAAGCAGGCGCCGGCGACCAAGGCACCGCCACGGGAGCCGGAGCCGGAAGCGGAGCAGAAGGGGCCGGGCGCGCTGCAGACGGTGCTGCTGCTGGCGGTCGCCGGCCTCGCCATGCTCGGCATCGGCGCCGTGGCGCCGGCCGATTTCCTGGCCCACTTCACCGTCTTCGTGCTCGCCTGCTTCGTCGGCTACATGGTGGTGTGGAACGTGACACCGGCACTGCACACCCCGCTGATGAGCGTCACCAATGCCATCTCCGGCATCATCGTGATCGGCGCCCTGCTGCAGGTGTCGGGATCCTCGATGCTGGTGACCGCGCTCGCCGCCGTCGCCATTTTGATCGCCAGTATCAACATCTTTGGTGGCTTCCTGGTCACCCAGCGCATGCTGAAGATGTTCCGCAAGTAGGAGCCGCGTCATGACCGAAGGAATCATCACCGTCGCCTACATCGCGGCCAGCATTCTGTTCATCCTCGCCCTCGGGGGCCTCAGCCACCCGGAGAGTTCGCGGCGCGGCAATCTCTACGGCATGACCGGCATGACCATCGCCATCCTGGCGACGGTACTGGGCGCCCAGGTCACCGGCTACGCCACCATCCTGGTCTGCATGGGCCTCGGTGGCGCCATCGGCATGGTGCTGGCGAAGCGGGTGGAGATGACCCAGATGCCGGAGCTGGTGGCCATCCTGCACAGCTTCGTCGGCCTGGCCGCGGTGCTGGTCGGCTATGCCAGTTACCTGGATCCGGAGGCGGCCTTCCAGGGCGTGGAGCGGACCATCCACGAGATCGAGATCTTTGTCGGGGTACTGATCGGTGCCGTCACCTTCACCGGCTCGGTGGTCGCATTCGGCAAGCTGCGCGGCATCGTAACCAGCAAGCCCCTGCTGCTGCCCGGCCGCCACTGGCTCAACCTGGGCCTGCTGCTGCTGTCGGTCTGGCTCGGCGTCGAGTTCGTCGGCGAGGTGGGTGAACACGGCCTGGGGATGATGGCACTGGTGATCATGACCATCCTCGCCCTGGCCTTCGGCGTGCACATGGTGATGGCCATCGGTGGCGCCGACATGCCGGTGGTGGTCTCCATGCTCAACAGCTACTCCGGCTGGGCCGCGGCCGCCACCGGCTTCATGCTGGCCAACGACCTGCTGATCGTCACCGGGGCCCTGGTCGGCAGCAGTGGCGCCATCCTCAGCTACATCATGTGCCGGGCCATGAACCGCCGTTTCCTGGCGGTGATCGCCGGTGGTTTCGGCACTTCCGGCGGCCAGGGTGCGGCGACCGGGGAGGAGCAGGGGGAGGTGGTGGCCACCAGCCCGGAGGAGACCGCCGAGCTGCTGAAGGCCGCCCGGGAGGTGATCATCGTTCCCGGTTACGGCATGGCGGTGGCCCAGGCCCAGCACATCATCAACGAGATCACCCGCAAGCTGCGCCAGCAGGGGGTCAACGTGCGCTTCGGCATTCACCCGGTGGCCGGGCGCATGCCTGGACACATGAACGTCCTGCTGGCAGAGGCCAAGGTGCCCTACGACATCGTGTTCGAGATGGACGAGCTGAACGAGGATTTTCCCTCCACCGACGTGGTGCTGGTGATCGGTGCCAACGACATCGTCAATCCGGCGGCCCAGGAGAATCCGGACAGCCCCATCGCCGGCATGCCGGTGCTGGAGGTGTGGAAGGCGAAGACGGTGATCGTGATGAAGCGCAGCATGGCCACCGGTTACGCCGGGGTGGAGAATCCCCTGTTCTTCAAGGAGAACACGCGCATGCTGTTCGGGGATGCCAAGAAGAGTGCCGAGGCGATCCTGGCCAGCCTGTGAGCGGGGCCGACCGGTGCGAGCGGCCCGCAGGGGCGTCGCCCCCGGCGTGAAGCGGAGGGGTCAGCGGTACTCCGCCAGGTAGATCGCCACCCCCAGCCCGATCAGGGCCAGCTCCGCCACCGAGATCAGCAGCAGGATATAGGTGATGCGCCGGCCCGCCGGCTTCATCGGCAGCCACACCCGGCGCATGAACCAGCGCCAGGGGGCGAATCCGGACCAGCGCTGCCAGCGCAGCAGCCAGGCCTGCAACTCCTCCGCCCACTTCACCAGGCTCCTGTCCACTTCGTCGAGGCGGGCGCGGCGGCTCGCTTCGTCCAGGGCGCCGTAGTCGTCGACGATGGTGAGGTGGGAACCCTTCTCCGCGGGTTCGACCAGGAAGCGGGTGCTGGCCTTGAGGCCACCCTGGTAGCGGATCAGGAGGCCGTCGGGCCTGGGTTCCGCCCGCAGTGTAAGATCGAACGCCAGCGGCGGCTGCCGGCTCAGGTTGCGCCCGCGGACCTGCCAGCTGCCCTCTCCCAGGCACTCCCAGCGGTCGAACTCCAGATAGGGATTGATGCGGAACAGCCGCTCCACGTCCTGGCAGAAGGCCACCAGTTCGGCCGGGGGGATGGGCACATCGAATCCGGCCCAGGCCTGGTCCCGCTCGTCGTTGCGGGCCGCCTCAGCCATGGGGATGGGGCACCAGCAGCAGCGGGACCGGCAGGGCGCGGGTCACCCGCTCGGTGGCCATGCGCGAGCGCAGTCCCGGCGTTCCCTTCGGCCGCGGTGACCCCATCACCACCAGGTCGTAGTCGGCCTCGCGGCAGCGCCGCAACAGACAGGCCTCCGGCCTGCCGAGGACCACGGTGTTGCGGTAGTGGAGTCCCTTCTCTCCGGCCCGGCTGCGGATCCGTTCGCAGTGCTCCTCCACCTCCCGGCCCAGCTCCGACTCCAGGTAGCGGGCGTAACGGTCGCGGGAGACCCCGTTGTTGAGCCAGTCGTCACCCATCATGCCCTTCCACAGATCGGGCACCACGATCAGATGGTGCAGGGTGGCGTCGGCGGGTGCCAGTTCGATCGCCATGCGTTCGGCGGCGCGGGCGCCCTCGGTGCCATGGCTGGACAGCAGGATATTGTTCATTGGTATCGTCACGGGTGGTGGCGCCGGGACCGTCACGGGACGGCCCCGGCGCGGTCGGGTCAGTAGCTGACGTAGACGCCCAAGGCGATCACCAGGGCGATCAGCAGGGCCATGAAGTCCTCTCTCCGGTCGCTGCCGAAGATGGAGAGGGCGGTACCGCGGTCGAATTTCTGCTCTTCTTCAGTCATGGGGCGTTCTCCTAGATGGTTTCCGAAACCAGTATCAGTACCACGATGAGGGACAGCACCGCCTTGCCCAGGCCGACGAAGGCGCCGATCACTGCCGGCTGGCCCCCCGCCTGCTTCATCGACGAGATGGTGATCTGCATGCCCAGTCCCACCAGGCCGAAGGCGAACAGCCAGGTGATCCATTTGCGGAACGCCTTGATCTTCTTGGCCGTGTGCCGTACCGCCTTGTGCGCGCCCTTGAGGATCTTGTTCGCATCCCTGGACAGGATCTTCGCGTTGACCAGGCCGCGCAGCGCGTCGTCGTCGTCGATACTCATGATCTTGCGGTTCTCGATCAGCCGCTGCAGGGCGGCCTTGCGGTTCTCCCGCTGCACCTTGGGCGCCTCCGCCTGCAGGACGGCGATCTGGGCGTCCTTCAGCAGGTTGCTCTCCTTGAAGCCGGATTCCACCGTGTTGCCGAAGTACTTGCCCTTGTAGTGGTTCGGCGGGGCGAAGATACCTGTGCTGGAGAGGGCGAACATGATCAGGAAGCCGATCACGAACATGGGGAACTTCTCGAAGATCACCCGGCCGACGTTGACCTGGCCGGCGACCGCGCTCTCTTCCCGCTTCACGTACCAGACCGCCAGCCAGAGCACGATGATGGGCAGCACCAGCACCCGGGTGATGTTGAAGATCTCGGCCACCTTCAGGGTCTCGATGCCGTCCGGCTGGTAGGCCAGGGCGGCGCCGGCCACCTGGGCCGAGTTGAGGATGCCGGTACCGGCCCAGGCGCCGAACTGGACGTAGGACATGCCGAACAGGTTGCCGATGATGGGGAACACGAACATGCAGGCGACGCCCCACAGCAGAATGGTGCCGATGGTGTAGGCGATCTCCACCGACTTGGCCTGGACCACCGGGGCCGCGGCCACGGTGGCGGAGACGCCGCACACGCCCATGCCGGCGGAGAGCACTCCACCCATGGAGTTGGGGATCTTCATCCGGGCACCCAGCCAGAGCACGGCGCCGACGGATCCGAGCACGAAGACACCGATCATGACGATGGAGAGCCCGCCCAGGTTCTTCAGCTCGGCGGCACTGTAGAGGGTGCCGAGCAGGATCACGCCGGTCTTCAGGCCGAGGCGGGAGAGGCGCACCCCGTTCTCCGCCCACTTGGGCACGCCGAAAACGTTGACGATGACGATACCGGTGAGGATGCCGAGCACCACGTAGTTGAGGCCGAGCAGCTTGTGGATGTACTTGCCGGTGTCACCCACCTTGCCGAAGGCGTGGCTGATCACCGCCACCTCCGGGGCGACGAACCAGCGCACCAGCATGGCGATCAGCAGGATGAACATGGCACCGGCCACCGACGACGAATAGTAGTCCCAGTGGCCCTCGCGGTGGCTGCCGAACAGCTGCCAGAGACCGAATGCCGCTGCCAGGATGCCGAAGTAGAGAGGGATACTGGTGAGTTCCGAGGTGTACTTGTACTTGGACCCGCCCAGGTGCTGGATATAGGGGTCCATCATGCCGTTGCTGGCGAGAAACCAGATGGCGAGCATGATGAGCCCCACGATCAGCAGCGCGGGGGATTTCTTGGTATAGACCATGATGGCTCCTTTGGTGTATCGCGGGGAGATCCCGGAGGACCGCGGCGGGGCCGCGGCGGGCGGATGGTCATCCGGCCGGGGAAGGATCGGGTCTCCCGTTGTCGTTTATTGTTGTCGTGGCTCCGGGGCCTGGATCAGGGTTCTGGGAGTCTGGGCATCGATCGTCCTCCTGGGTGGTGGTTACGGAAACGGCTGCACCGGTGGGGAGCGGTTCAGCCATTGCGTGTGGAAGAAACGACCGATAGGTTGGATTTATTCCCTCGACGGTTTTTTTTATTGCCGGGAGGAGGGGGTTCGGGGGGCTGCTCATTCGGGGGTCCCCGGAGGGGCCACTGAACGATCCGTCATCCGGGCGATATCTCATCTGAACAGACTGTCATCCTGAGCGACCCTTCCCGGAACAATCCGTGTCATCCCGGCGCAGGCCATCCCTAGACCGCGCAGGGCTGTGCCCGGTCCCGGGCCTGGTTCAGTGCCAGGGTCATCGCCGGGTCGAGCGGGGTGTAGGCGCGGGTCATGCGGTAGACCGCCCGGGCCACCTGTGCCAGTCGCCCCGGGTCCATCCGCGGGGCCATCAGATAGAAGGTGTTGTCGCGGACCCGCCAGCCGTAGATGCGTCCACCGTCGCGGTCGAAGCCGCGCAGTTCCGGGGTGAGCCGCCGGGAGCCGGGAAAGACGACCAGGCTGACGCGGCAGCCGTGGGAGCCGCGGTAGCCCACGTGCAGGCCGCGACCGCCGCCGCCATCGAGGCGGCGGATACCGTCGTAGCGCAGGCCCGCAGGGGTCAGGTCGGGGATATAGGCGTCCAGCCGCAACCGGGTCCTGCTGCTCTTCAGCAGGCGACCGGCGTCGCCGGAAGCCCCCCCGGTGGAGCCCGCGACCCAGGCCTGGTGGGCGGCCATCGCCTGCAGCAGGTGGTCCGGAGTCCCCTCGTGCCGGTTCAGGAACGTGCCGGCCAGCAGGGTGACGAGCAGGGCGGTGGTGGCCAGGGCAGCCACCAGGAGCGGTCGCCTCCGCCGGGGTGGTTCCAGGTGGATCGGGGGACAGACCATGGGCCGGCTGGCGTACAGACCCGACTTCAGCCGGCGCAGCTCGGCCATCTGCCGGGCCAGCTCCGGATCCCCGGCGACCCGGGCGGCGACCCGGGCCATGGTGGCGGGAGAGAGTTCGCCGTCCACGTAGGCGTTGAGGGTGGTCCAGTCGATCTCCGGTTTCATCCCTTCATCTCCACCATGCGGCGCGGCGGCTCCGGCGTGCGCTTCAACTCCTGCAGCAGAACCCGGCGGGCGCGGCTGATGCGGCTCATGACGGTGCCGATGGGCACGCCCAGGAGCTCCGCCGCCTCGCGGTAGCTGAAGCCGATCATGTCGATCAGGGTGAGGATCTCGTGGTGGTCGTGGCACAGGCGCCCCATGGCCGCCTGCAGGGTGAGCTGATCGATGAGGGCATCGTCCTGGGCCACCGCCAGTTGCAGTGACACCACGTTGTCGTCACCGCCGGCACCTGCGGTGAGCTGCTCCAGGCTGACGGTGTCGCGCCGCTGGCGGCGTCGCTCGTCGTGGAAGCTGTTGCGCAGGATCTTGAACAGCCAGGCGCGGTAGGCGGGTTCGTCCACCGGTGGCCGCCTTGCCCCCAGTGCCTTCAGGGCGCAGGTCTGCACCAGGTCCCGTGCCTGCTCCCGGTGGTGGGTCAGGCTGAGGGCGTAGCCATAGAGGCGGTCGAGATAGGGCTCGATCCGGCGCCGGGCCGTCTCCGGGCACAGGGTGTTGCAGAACGGGGGCTGCATGGCCCGACCCTAGCAAGGCCATAAGCCCTGGTCAATCACCCATCAATTATATTAATGGATGCTGATCCATCAACTTGGGGGCCAGCCGGGCCGGGTGCAGGGACAGGGCGTATACTGCGCGCCATGTCCCTGCTCAGCGTGGTCATCCCCGCCATCGACGAGGCTGCCTCCCTGCCGCCCCTGTTGCACCAGTTGCGGGGACAGCGCGGCGTGGAGCTGGAACTGATCCTGGCCGATGGCGGCTCCCGGGACGGCACCCGGAGGCTGGCCCGGGAGCTGGGGGCGCGGGTGGTGGATGCCCCGGCCGGGCGCGGCCGGCAGATGAACCGGGGTGCGGCCGCCGCCCGCGGTGACTGGCTGCTGTTTCTGCATGCCGATTCCGGTCTGGTGGAGGCGGAGCAGCTGGCCCGGGCGCTGGCGGCGCTGCGCCGCCGTATCGCCCGGGTCGGCCACGACCGGGTGGCCGGCCATTTCCGCCTGCGTTTCCGGCGGCAGCAGCAGGGCAGTGACCTGGCCTACCGCTATTACGAGGAGAAGAGCGCCCTCAACCGTCCGGAATGCACCAACGGTGACCAGGGGATGCTGCTCTCGCACCGTTTCTTCGATCGGCTGGGGGGGTTCGACGAGGGTCTCTGGTTCCTCGAGGACCAGCGCCTGGCGGAGACCATCCGCAGCCGTGGTGAATGGATCACCCTGCCGGGCCATCTCACCACCTCGGCCCGGCGTTTCGAGCGCGAGGGGTTGCGCAACCGCATGATCCTGTCCGCCCTGATCATGAACTTCCACGCCATCGGCATGGAGGCCTTCTTCCACCGCGCCGCCACCGTCTACCGCAACCAGGGCGACACCGGTCGCCTGCGGCTGACGCCCCTGTTCCGGCTGGTGGACGATCTCAACCGGGAGGCGGGTCCGGCCGAGGCGCGCCGCCGCTGGCTGGCCACCGGCCGTTACCTGCGCAGCCATGCCTGGCAGCCGTTCTTCTGGCTGGACGTGGCGTTGCAGCCGTTGTTCCGCGGCCGCCATCCCCTGCTGTGGTCGTACGACCGCCTGTTCGGCCGTCTGCCGGCGCCGCCACCGCTGGACTGGGCGGCGGCCGCTCTCGCCTGGCTCTGGTTTCGCACCAGCGCCCGGGTGTTCCGCCGGGCCGAAGGGGAGGAGTCCGGCTGACCTGCTGCCTCGGCCGCTGCCGGGCGGCCGCCTGGCACCGGCCGCCGGCCCTCTGCGACCGGCGGCCGCGGTTCAGGCCTGTTCCAGGATGCGGTTGAAGGTGGCGCTCGGGCGCATCGCCCGCTCCCGCTTCTCCCGGTCCGGGTGGTAGTAGCCGCCCATGTCCACAGGGGCGCCCTGGGCCGCGTTCAGCTCGGCGATGATGGTCTCCTCGTCGTCGGCCAGGGCCCGGGCCAGCGCGGCGAAGCGGTTGGCCAGGTCGCCGTCCTCGTCCTGTGCGGCGAGCTCCTGCGCCCAGTAGAGGGCGAGGTAGAAGTGGCTGCCCCGGTTGTCCAGTTCGTTCACCACCCGCGAGGGGGACCTGTTGTTCTCCAGGAAGGTTCCGGTGGCCCGGTCCAGGGTGCGGGAGAGGATGGCGGCCCGGGAATTGCCGGTGGCGTTGGCCAGGTGCTCGAACGAGGCGGCCAGGGCCAGGAACTCGCCCAGGGAGTCCCAGCGCAGGTGTCCCTCGGCCAGGAACTGCTGCACGTGCTTGGGGGCGGAGCCACCGGCGCCGGTCTCGAACAGGCCGCCACCGTTCATCAGCGGGACGATGGAGAGCATCTTGGCGCTGGTGCCCACCTCCAGGATCGGGAACAGGTCGGTGTTGTAGTCGCGCAGCACGTTGCCGGTGACCGAGATGGTGTCCTGCCCCTCCTTCATCCGCTGCAGCGAGAAGCGGGTGGCCTCCCGCGGCGACATGATGTGGATCTCCAGGCCGCCGGTGTCGTGGTCCTGCAGGTAGCGTTCCACCTTCTCGATCAGGCGGGCGTCGTGGGCCCGGTCCCGGTCCAGCCAGAACACGGCGGGGGCGCCGGTGGCGCGGGCGCGGCTGACGGCCAGCTTCACCCAGTCGCGGATCGGCAGGTCCTTGGCCTGGCAGCTGCGCCAGATGTCGCCCTTCTCCACCCGGTGCTCCAGCAGAACCCGGCCGTCGCGGTCGACGATGCGGATGGTGCCGTCCGCCGGGGCCAGGAAGGTCTTGTCGTGGGAGCCGTACTCCTCCGCCTTCTGGGCCATCAGGCCGACGTTGGGGACGCTGCCCATGGTGGTGGGGTCGAAGGCGCCGTGCTCCTTGCAGAAATCGATCACCTCCTGGTAGACGCCGGCGTAGCAGCCGTCGGGGATGACGAACTTGGTGTCGTGGAGTCTGCCGTCCGGACCCCACATGCGGCCGGAGGAACGGATCGCCGCCGGCATCGAGGCGTCGATGATGATGTCGCTGGGGACGTGCAGGTTGGTGATGCCCCTGTCCGAGTCGACCATGGCCAGGGCGGGACGCCGTTCGTAGCAGGCCTGGATGTCGGCCTCGATGGCGGAGCGCTCCTCCTCCGGCAGCCCCTGGATCTTGGCATAGAGGTCGCCGAGGCCGTTGTTCGGGTCGATCCCCAGCTCGCGGAAGCGGGCGCCGTACCGGTCGAACACCTCGTCGAAGAAGACCGAGACCGCGTGGCCGAAGATGACCGGGTCGGAGACCTTCATCATGGTGGCCTTCAGGTGGATGGAGAAGAGCACCTCCTGCTGCCGCGCGTCCTCGATCTGCTGCGCCAGGAACGAGCGCAGGGCGCTGGCGCTCATGAAGGTGGCGTCGACGATCTCGCCGGCCTGGACCGGGTAGGGCGGCTTCAGCACCTGGACCCCGCCGCCGGCGTCGGCGAACTCGATGGTCACCTCGGTCGCCTGCTCCAGGGTGACCGAGCGCTCGTTGGAGCGAAAGTCGCCGCTGGCCATGTGGGCCACGTGGGACCTGGAGTCGGCGCTCCATTCGCCCATCGAGTGGGGATGCTTGCGGGCATAGTTCTTCACCGCCGGCGGCACCCGCCGGTCCGAGTTGCCCTCGCGCAGTACCGGGTTGACGGCGCTGCCGAGCACCTTCGCGTAGCGCCCCTGGATCTCCCGCTCCGCTTCGTTCTGCGGCTCCTCGGGGTAGTCGGGGAGATCGTAGCCCTGGGTCTGCAGCTCGGCGATGGCCGCCTTCAGCTGCGGCACCGAGGCGCTGATGTTGGGCAGCTTGACGATGTTGGCCAGCGGCTCCTGGGTGAGGGCGCCGAGATAGGCCAGGTCATCGGGCTGGCGCTGCTCCTCGTTCAGGCGATCCGGGAAGGCGGCGATGATCCGGCCCGCCAGGGAGATGTCGCGGGGCTCGATGGCGATGCCGCAGCCGCGGGTGAAGGTCTCGATGATGGGTAGCAGCGAGCAGGTCGCCAGCGCCGGGGCCTCGTCGGTCAGGGTGTACACGATCTTCGATGGGTTGTCGCTCATCTCTTCTCCTCGGGATCTGAAGTTGCGCCGTCTGCCGGACCGGGCCGGTCGGGCGCCCTGTCAGGCCCCCTAACCGACGTGGCTGCACCGGCTCGCCGGTGTACGGGTGTCCATGTTGCGGCCGCGGTTGATGTGGTCCTCGATCTCCGCCGCGCTGCCGATCATGCGGCCGAACAGGAAGGTGGTGAAGGCGGCCGCCTCCATCACCTGTTCGCTGATCTCCCCCTCCACATGGGGCTGCCACAGCATCTTCAGCAGGATCACCGCGATCACCGCGTCGACATTGACGCAGTAGACGTTGCGGCTGACGCCCACCTTGTACAGGGCCTGCACCAGCTCGTGATAGAAATCCAGGAAGATGTTGTAGCTGCCGCGCCTGCTGAACAGGTCGCTGACGAACACCTCCCGCGGATCATAGTTCACCGGCTCGCCCTTGAACACCGGATGATTGATGCAGGGGATCTTGGCGTAGGAGAGATCCCCCGCCGCCTTGGCCTTTTTCTTGTATTCCAGATATTCGCGGGCGTAGTCCAGCGCCATTGCAGCCAGATCCAGGCCGTGCTCGCGGGAGCCGGGATTGGCCAGCCCGGTGTCGCGGAAGCGGTCCAGCAGGAAGGAGATCGCCTCGAAGCCGTTGCCGCCGTGGGCGTAGCCGGTGTGGCTGAGGAAGCCCAGGTAGCACTTGTTGATCTGTACCCGCTTCGGCGCTTCCGGCCCGTCCGCGCTCACCGCTCCCTTGGCCCCCTGGGCGGAGATGGTGCCGGGCCCGTTGGAGATGATCAGCCCCAGCAGCACCGAGAACGAGAACAGGGCCTCCATGTCGGGGCGCCGGCCGAGCAGGGCCAGGTGGGCGGTCTCGGCGAAGCTCCAGTCGCGCATCAGGGCATCGTCGTCGACGCCACAGAAGCGGCCGGGCTGCTGCTGTTCCTCGTCCGCCGCGCTGCCCACCAGGGCGCTGTAGATGCGGAAGTGCCAGGGCAGATTGACCACGGTGGTGATGGAGAGGCGTTTGCGCATCAGCGCCGGCCACGCCAGGTGGGTGGTGACGGCGGCCAGGATCACCTGCCCGCGCAGGCTGCCGCCCCGGCGTTCCGCCAGTGCCTGGAGGAACTCGATGAACACCGACTTGGCACCGCGCGCGGCCATCGCCGCCAGCATCGCCCCGCCACGGCTGCAGGCGGCGTCGGAGAGCAGCACCCCGGCGGCGTCCCCGGCGAGCGCCCGTTCCAACGGTCCGCTGAAATCGAAGGCGGTGTCCGACGGGTCGTTGAGGTCGCTGTGGCGGAACAGGTCGATGAGGGTGGCGGCGGCATCGCGCGCCGCCGCCACCTCGTCCGGGCCGAGCAGGGCGATCGCCGCGGAGAGGCTGGTGTTGGGGCTGTTGCCGGCCCGGCGGGCGGCCTGGGCGGCGGCCAGACCGATCTGTCCACTCTGGTTGACGAAGGCGTTCAGCGCCACGTTGGCCAGGGCGGTGCCGTTCATGTCCGGGTATTCCCGGACCAGGGCCTGGACCAGGTTCTCCTCGTAGGAGCGGGTGGCCGCGTCGAGGATGCTGGTGCCGTGGATTCGGGTCACCTGGCTGTTCGGGTCCATCATCGATGCGCCCGAGGCGTCCTTCATCACCTGGCGCGGGAACACCGCCCCCACCTGCTCCTCCAGCGCGGCGATCTGCTCGTCGTAGGGCGGCACCGCCTTCACCACCGGTGGATTGAGCTGCTCCGGCAGCTTCAGCCCCTGGGTGTTGCTGAACCAGCACTTGAGGGAGAGGTCGCCGCGCGGCTCGAAGTCGGGCTCGATGCCGTTCCTCGCCATCACCGCCGTCATCGCCGCCGGGATGTGGGCGATGTTGACCACCACCGCCCCCTTCTCCGAGCAGACCGGGTTCTCCGGGGTGAAGATGTCGTCGACGCCGAACTTCTGCAGGAACCACTCCTCCTTGGCGGCGGCGTTGTCGCCGCTGCCGGCGATGGCGCCGGCGTGACCGCAGGCCTTGGTCAGCCTCGCCTTCCAGCGCCCCACCACGCAGGCCACCACCGGCTTGTGGAACCGGAGTTCGTGTTCGTAGTAGCCGCCCGGCTCGATGTACATCACCGCCGCCTTCGAGCGGTCGTCGTTGTGGAAGGCGTGGGCCCACTCCATGGCGGCGTAGTGGATGTAGAGGTCCTTGCCGGAGGAGAGGGAGACGGTGGTGCCCCAGCCGGCGGTCAGCAGGTAGACGGCGATGGTGGTGGTGAAGTTGCCGGAGTTGGAGTAGATCGCCACCGAGCCCGGCACCAGCGACTCCTCCGGCTGGCTGCCGCCGAGGGCACCGCCGATGCGCACCCGGTTGTGGGCGTCGGCGATCCCCAGGCAGTTGGCGCCGAAGATGTCGATGCCGTGCATCTGGCCGATGGCGCGGATCACCCGCGCGTCCCGGACCGGCACCTTCTCGGTGAGGATCACGATCTTGTCGATGTCGGGATTGACCCGCACCGCCTCCAGCACGCCGTCGCGCACGCCGGCGGGGGGCAGGTAGACCACCACCACGTTGAAGCGGTGGCCCGCCGCCATCGCCTCCGGCAGGTTGTCGTAGATCGGGATGTCGCCGGCCGCTGTCTTCATCACGCTGCCGGAGCGGCCCGGCGCGGTGCCGCAGACCACGTTGCCGCCGGAGAAGGCATGGCTCACCGGGGTGACGGTACGGCTCTCGCCGCCGGTGATGTTGAGCACGCAGACCCGGTCCTCGCGGGTGGCCAGCCGGGCCAGGGAGTCGATACCCACGTAATAGTGGGGGAATGCCGCTACGCCTTGGGGATGCATGTCGTCCTCCTCCTCAGCCGATACCCAGCCGCTTGGCCACCAGCTCCCGGCCCCCTTCCGCCATCCAGCGGTCCGCCGCCTGGGCGAAGTTGACCACCTCGCTCATGGCAGAGTCGTGGCCGAACATCTGGTAGGGCAGGCCGAGGGCGTCCAGGGTGTCGCGCAGGTAGCCCATGCCGCGGATCAGGTTGGGGCCGCCCCGTCCCACCACCACGTACAGGGGCTGGGGGCCGTGGCTGTTGAAATGGTCGCGCAGGGCATCGGCCATGGCGCGGAAGGTCTCGTAGATGTCGGTGTTGTTGGCCTTGCCGCCGATGATGAACAGCACGTTGGACTGCTCCAGCCAGTAGGTGTAGACGATGCGGCTGATGTCGTGCATCTTGGCATAGGGCGGGTTGCCGCCGAAATCGGAGGAGATGGTGGCGGACTCCCCCAGCAGTTCGGTGACCAGGGCGTTGGCGCCGCCGCCGAAGGTCATGGCGGTGATGGTCCCCTGCTCGTTGATCACGAACACGTCCGACTGCCCCTGGTAGGTGCGCAGCCGGTTCACCTCCTGCTCGAACTCCGAGTAGCTGGAGGCATCCACGGATGCGGGCAGGTCGAGCCGTTTCCAGTTTGGGTCGTCGTCGTCGAAGGCGCACTTGAAGTCGCAGGCCACCGGCGTCAGGCGGCCGTTCCGTTCCGGCCGCATGCGGATCGGGTTCAGTTCCAGCGTGGTCATGCCATAGGTGTGGTAGAGATCCCACAGCCTGGGCAGGCTCTGCACCAGCGGGCTGATCAGCTCGCGCGGCGCCTTCAGCCGCTTCAGCGCGTTGGAGACGACGAACCCCTTGAGGCCGGTGAGGGGATCGAACGGGATGCGGGCGATCTTCTCCGGCGGCAGCTCCTCGATGTCCATGCCGCCGTAGTGGGTGAGGGTGATGATCGGTGCCCGGTACTCGGTGCTGTCGGTGAGGGAGAAGTAGATCTCGTGCTCCGCCGGCACCGCCCCCTCGAAAGTGACCCCTTCCGCCTTCACCGGGGTGCCGTTGTGGAAGTGTTCGGCGAAGTAGAGCCGCGCCTTCTCCTTCATCGCGGTGGGGACGTCGCGGGCCCGGCCCAGCAGGCCGGCCTTGCCCTTCCTGCCCACCCCGCCCTTGAACATGGGCTTGATGAAGATCTCGCCGTGACGGTCGATCAGACCGGCGATCCGGTCGGCGTCCGCCTCCGGACCCAGCACCTCGGAGGTGGGGAAATCCACGTAATCGAGGAGCCGGGAGCCCCAGTACATTCCTGTTATCTGCATGATCTCTCTGCTCCCTGGCAGTGGATTGACCGGTGGATCCCGACGCCCGGCCGCCGCACGCCGCGGGTCGCTGCCATGCCCGGCGGCGGGATCACAGCCGCAGGGCGGCCACCGTCGCCCGCACCCGCTCGGTGGTGGCGTCGAACAGCGCCCGTTCCTCCGGCGTCAACTGGAATTCGATCACCCGCTCCACCCCGCCGCTGCCGATGACACAGGGTACCCCGAGGAACAGTCCGTCGACACCGTATTCCCCCCGGCACAGGGCGGCGGCGGGGATCACCCGCTTGCGGTCCCGCAGGCAGGCCTCGGCCATCTCCACCGCCGCTGCCGCCGGGCTGTAGAAGGCGCTGCCGTTGCCCAGCAGCTGCACGATCTCGGTACCCGCCTCCCGCGTCCGCGCCACGATGGAGCGGATCTGCTCTGCTGTGAGCAGGTCGGCCAGGGGGATGCCGCCAACGGTCGCTGTCCGGGTCAGGGGGATCATGGAGGGGCCGTGGCCGCCGATCACCAGGGCCGAGACATCCGCCACCGACAGGCCGGTCTCCATGGCGATGAAGCTGCGGAAGCGCCCCGAGTCGAGCGCCCCTGCCATTCCGGCCAGACGCTGCGGCGGCAGCCCTGAATAGTGGTGGAAGGCGTAGACCATGGCGTCCAGGGGATTGGTGGTGAGGATGACGAAGGCATCCGGCGCGTGCTGGCGCACCTGCTGCGCCACCTGGCGTACGATGCGGAGATTGGTGTCGAGCAGATCCTCCCGGTCCATGCCCGGTTTCCGGGGCAGCCCGGCGGTGACGATCACCAGGTCGGCCCCGCCGATGGCCGCGTAGTCGCCGCTGCCCCGGATCGCGACGTCGTGGCCGCCATGGGGGCGCAGCGCCATCAGGTCGAGGGCCTTGCCCCGCATCGGGCCCTCCAGTTCGGGCCGGTCGACGAGGACCACATCGCCGAGGGCCTTCTGGGTGATCAGCAGCGCCAGGGTCCCGCCGATCTGCCCCCCGCCGATCAATGCGATTTTCCTTCGGCCCACTCTCCTCCTCCCGTCCATCCGGCGACCCGGAACGGGCCTCCGAAGGCTCCAAGAATAATGGAATTCCACGGGATATCCCAGGGTTGGAGAGGGGTTTTTACGCGGGAGCGGGGCGATAGACAAATTCTATATGGACAGATAATCATCTATGACTATAGTTAGGGTGCCTGCAGGCCATCCCAAGAAAATAGGATGATCAGCCTAATATAATTTCAAATTTCTGTGGAGAGGAAGAAGAATGAAGAAGATAACCATCGTCGGGGCGGGACGGGTTGGCGAAACGGTGGCGCAGATCCTGGCGGAGGAGGAGCTGTGCCGGGAGGTGGCACTGCTGGATGTACGGGAGGATGTACCGGAGGGGGTGGCCCTGGACATCTTTCAGACCTCTCCCTTCTTCCATTTCGATACCCGGGTGACCGGCAGCAACGATCCGGCGGTCATGGTCGGTTCCGACATCATCGTGGTTACCGCCGGTTTTCCCCGCAAACCGGGCATGTCGCGCTCGGACGTGCTCGAGGCCAACCTCGGAATCATCGACGAGGTCTGTGACAACGCCGTCAAGTTCGCCCCCGACGCCATGATGATCGTGGTCAGCAACCCGGTGGACGTCCTCACCTACCGGGCCGCCGAGCGCACCGGCTGGGGCCGGCAGCGGGTGTTCGGCCAGGCCGGGGTGCTCGACTCCTCGCGCATGGCCGGCTTCATCGCCACCGAGACCGGTTTCTCCTCCCGCGACATCACCACCATCGTGCTCGGCGGCCATGGCGACACCATGGTGCCGCTGCCCCGTTACTGCACCATCAATGGCATTCCCGTCTCCCATTTCATCGATGCGGAGCGGCTGGAGCAGATCATCGAGCGGACCCGTTCCGGTGGCGCCGAGATCCTGGCCCTGCGCAAGACCAGCAGCGCCTACGATGCCCCGGGGGCGGCGGTGGCGGCGATGATCGACGCGATCAGCCACAACCGGCGGCGGATCATGCCCTGCGTGGCGTTGCTGGAGGGGGAGTACGGCGAGAGCGACATCGCCATGGGCGTGCCCTGCATCCTGTGTGAAGACGGGATCGAGGGGGTGGTGGAACTCGATCTGGATGAAAAGGAGCGACGCATGTTTGATGAATCGGTGGCCTATATCCGGGGCGATCTCGGGAAGATGAAAGAGATCCTGAAATAATACGGACGTTCGTCCGATTCTGCTTCCCGAACCTTGTTAGCCCCGGAGCAGTCTGTTATACAGAAGTGAAATCACGATCACACCCGGAATCAGCTGTGAGGAGAGAACGACCGATGGCCGAAAAAACCGTGACCTTGACCGACAACACCAGTGGCCGCAGCGCCGAGTTTCCCCTCCTCCAGGGTACCGTTGGTCCGGAAGTGATGGATATCTCCAGGCTCTATCGGGAGATGGGGGTGTTCACCTACGACCCGGGCTTCGTCTCCACCGGCAGCTGTCGCAGCGCCATCACCTACATCGACGGTGACGCCGGCAAGCTGTGGTACCGCGGCTACCCCATCGAACAGCTGGCGGAGAAGGCGGATTTCCTCGAGGTGGCCTACCTGCTGATCTACGGTGAGTTGCCGAATCCGGAGCAGCTGGCCGAGTTCGAGCGTGTCATCCGCTACCACACCATGATCAATGAGACGTTGAAGAACTTCTTCGACGGTTTCCACTACGACGCCCATCCGATGGCGGTGATGGTGGGTGTGGTGGGCTCCCTGTCGGCCTTCTATCACGACTCCCTGGATATCCACAATCCGCGTCACCGCGAGATCTCCGCCCATCGCCTGATCGCCAAGATGCCGACCATCGCGGCGGCCTGCTACAAGCACAATGTGGGCGAGCCCTTCATCTATCCGCGCAACGACCTGGACTACTGTGGCAATTTCATCCACATGATGTTCGCGACGCCGTGCGAGGAGTTCCAGCCGGACCCGCTGATGGCGAAGGCGATCAACCTGCTGTTCATCCTGCACGCGGACCACGAGCAGAACGCCAGCACCTCCACGGTGCGGCTGGCCGGCAGTTCCCAGGCCAATCCATTCGCCTGCATCGCCTCCGGCATCGCCTCCCTGTGGGGGCCGGCCCACGGTGGCGCCAACGAGGCGGTGCTGGACATGCTGCACGAGATCGGCGATGTCTCCAATATCGACAAGTACATCGCCAAGGCCAAGGACAGGAACGACCCGTTCCGCCTGATGGGATTCGGCCACCGGGTCTACAAGAACTTCGACCCGCGGGCCACCATCATCCGCAAGATGTGCCACGAGGTGCTGGACAAGGTGGCGGACCAGAACAGCCCCCTGTTCGAGCTCGCCCTGGAGCTGGAGAAGGTGGCACTGCAGGACGAGTACTTCATCGAGCGCAAGCTGTATCCGAATGTGGATTTCTATTCCGGCATCATCTACCGGGCACTCGGCATCCCCAACAACATGTTCACGGTGATGTTCGCCATCGCGCGGACCGTCGGCTGGGTCGCCCACTGGCTGGAGATGATGGACGATCCGGAACAGCGTATCGGCCGGCCGCGGCAGCTCTACGTGGGATCCGACCTGAGGGACTACGTGCCGCTGGATCAGCGCTGACCGGAAGCGCCGGCCAGCAGCGCCGCCACCCGGCCGATGCCGGCGCCGGCCTCCGGGCGCTGGCTCCAGGGGTCGATGGGGGGATCCGACAGGGCGGCGGGGGGCAGGACCACCAGCTCGACGGCGCTGCCGCCGGCAGCGAAGTCGAACAGGGGGATGGAACGGGTCGAGCGGTCGCCGAAGCGCAGCCGCACCGAGCGCTCCGAGAACGGGATGCGCCGCTCCATCAGGTACAGCATCACCGCCTCCGGGGTGTCCGTGTACAGGTGGAGCCGCACCGGGTCGTCGTGATCCGCGGTACCGCGCAGCACCGGCCCGGTCAGCCGCGGGGCGAACGACTCCAGGTCCCGCATCGCCTCCAGCGCCGTTCGCCGCAAATGCACCAGGTCGTCGTCCAGCGCATGGGGCTGGAACAGCTCGCGGTACTGGCGCAACTGCCGCTCGATCTCCAGGTTGTCAGGCCACTGGGCGCGGTCGCGGCAGCCCAGCCGGGCGGCGGCCTTGCGGCAGGCATCCTGCGGGCCGCGGGCCTCCTGCTGCGCCAGCAGACGCGCCGCCTCGGCGGCGATCCGGTGGCGCAGCTCGCGGGAGCGCGGTCGTCTGGTCATGGGCATCCGCCGCTGTTCAGAAGGGGTCTTCGTCGCTGTCGACGGCACCGGTCCCGGGGGCGCCGTCCGGCGCCGCCTGGTCCACGGCGACAGGGGCCGGGGCCTGCTCCGTCGGTGCATTCTCCACCCGGAACACCTCGAAGATGGCGTCCTTCTGCCCGGCATGGGCGCGCTTGCCGGTCCTGGGGTCGATGCGCACCGTGGTGATCCCCTCCGGCATCTCCAGCGGAACCTCCTCCACCCCCTTCAGCGCCTCCTTCATATAGGCCATCCAGGCGGGGAGTGCCGCCCGTCCCCCCACCTCGCCACGGCCGAGCGGCTTGGCCGAGTCGAAGCCGACCCAGGCGATGGCCACCAGCGAGCGGTTGAAGCCGTTGAACCAGGCATCCTTCTGATCGTTGGTGGTCCCGGTCTTGCCCGCCAGGTCGTTGCGGCCGAGGGCGCGGGCGCGGCGCGCGGTGCCGAAGCGGACCACGTCGCGCATCATGGAGTTCATCAGGTACCAGTTCTGCTTGCTGATCACCCGCGGTGCGATCCTTCCGGTGTCACCCTTGCCGGTGCCTTCCTTCCCGGCGTCTTCCTTTCCGGCGTCGTCCGGATTGGTGCCGGTGGATGCCTGCGGGCCGCCGTCCCCGCACTCCCGGCAGACGCGCAGGGGCTGCGCCTGGAACAGCACCTGGTGCTGGGCATCCTCGATGCGTTCGATGAAATAGGGCTCCACCCGGTAGCCACCGTTGGCGAGGATGGCATAGCCCGCGGCCATCTGCAGCGGCGTGACGGCACCACTGCCCAGGGCCAGGGAGAGATTGTGGGGCAGGGTGTCGGGGTCGAAGCCGAAGCGGGCGATGTGCTGCAACGCAAACTCGATGCCCATGGCACGCAACAACCGGATCGATACCAGGTTGCGGGACTTGGTCAGGGCGTAGCGCAGCCGGGTGGGGCCAAAGAACTTGCCACTGTAGTTCTCCGGCCGCCAGGCCCCCTCCAGGCTCGGGTCGTCGAACACCACCGGCGCATCGTTGATCAGGCTGGCCGGGGTGAAGCCCGCCTCCAGCGCGGCCGAATAGATGAATGCCTTGAAGCCGGAGCCGGGCTGGCGTTCGGCCTGGGTGGCGCGGTTGAATTTGTTGCGGTAGTAGTCGTAGCCACCGGTCAGTGCCAGGATGGCGCCGTCGTCGGGGTCCAGCGACACCAGGGCACCCTCCACCTGGGGTGACTGGGCCAGGCGCCAGTAGCTTCGGCTCTTGCCGCTCTTACTGTCGGTCACCGTCACCCGGGTGATGCGGACCAGGTCACCGGGCCGGACCACGTCGGCAGCCTTCTTCGGGGCCGCGCCGCGCCGGTTCTCGGTCTTGTAGGGGCGGGCCCATTTCAGGCCTTCCCAGGGGATCCCGATGCGCTCGCCGTCGCCGACATAGACCTCGGCGCTGCGCTCGGCCACGGCAGTGACGATGCCGGCGCGCAGTTCGGGCAGGCGGTCGCTGCCCTTCAGCAACACATCCAGGTCGGCGTCGGTCTCATCGCCGGTGAGTGACAGGCGCCGCTCCGGCCCGCGGTATCCATGACGCAGGTCGTATTCCAGCAGGGCCTTGCGCAGGGCCCTGTTGGCGGCCTCCTGCAGGCGGCTGTCGATGGTTGTGTAGACCGAGTAGCCGCTGGTGTAGATGGAGTCGCCGTAGCGCCCGATCATCTCGGCACGGACCATCTCGGCCACGTATGGGGCCTCCACCTCGACTGCCGCCGAGTGCAGTGCCGCGGTCACCGGCTCGGCCACCGCTTGGCGGTACTCCGCGGTGGTGATGTATCCCAGGTCGCGCATGTTTCCCAGCACATAGTTGCGCCGCTCCAGCGCCCGCTTCGGATTGGTGACCGGATTGTAGCGGGACGGCGCCTTGGGCAGTCCCGCGATCATCGCCAGCTGGGCCAGGTTCAGCTCATCCAGCCTGCTGCCGTAGTAGACCTGCGCGGCGGCACCGACGCCATAGGAGCGGTGGCCGAGATAGATCTTGTTGGCGTACAGCTCCAGGATCTTCTCCTTGGACAGCTCGCGTTCGATCTTCAGCGCCAGCAGGATCTCGTTCAGCTTGCGGACATAGGTCTTCTTCCGGGTGAGAAAGAAGTTTCTCGCCACCTGCATGGTGATGGTGGAACCCCCCTGCTTCTTCTCACCGGTGAGGATCAGCTGGGTGGCCGCGCGCAGCAGACCCTGGTAGTCCACCCCCGGGTGCTGGAAGAAACGGTGGTCTTCCGCCGCCAGGAACGCCTGGACCAGTTGCTCCGGCAGTTCGTCGTAGGTCAAAGGAAGCCGTCGCTTTTCACCGAATTCGGCGATAAGCTTCCGGTCCCGGCTGTAGACCCGGAGCGGAACCTGGAAGCTGACATCCTTCAGGCTGTCGATGGGCGGCAGTTTCGGCTCCAGGTAGAAGACCACGGCGGCCAGGGCGACGGCACCGGCCAGGATGCCGAGTCCCAGCAGCCAGAGACCGAACTTAACGACTTTCTTGATTAGCCACTTCATCGACTGGTTCACGGTATTGGGGGAGGGGCATCGCTAAATTTCCGCTGCCGAATGCCGCTATGGTAGCAAATGCGATCTTGCGCAACAGGTTGTCGTTGGGAAATAACTTCACATGAAAACCAATTGGTGTTATATAGTTAAACCTTGTAATTAAAGGGAAATCTTTCGATTTCCCCGTCCGATTACAATTTTTTCCGCCTCTAGCTCAAGGAAACGAGATGTTCCCCTTCAGTTCAAAAAAGCAGGCCATGCTTGGGCTCGACATCAGCTCGACCGCCGTCAAACTGCTCGAATTGAGCATGAACACCGGTCGCGCGGGTACACGATACCGGGTCGAGGCCTACGGCGTCGAGCCACTGCCGCCCAACTCGGTGGTGGAGAAGAACATCGCCGATGTGGAGGCGGTGGGGCAGGCGATCAGAAAGGTGGTCAAGCGCTCCGGGACCAGGGCCAAGCGCGCCGCCGTCGCCGTCTCCGGCTCGGCCGTGATCACCAAGATCATCACCATGCCGGCCTCGCTCTCCGACAACGAGATGGAGAACCAGATCCAGCTGGAGGCCGACCAGTATATCCCCTATCCCCTGGAAGAGGTGAACATCGACTTCGAGGTGCTGGGACCATCGGAGAAGAACCCGGAGATGGTGGACGTGCTGCTGGCGGCATCGCGCAGCGAGAACGTGGACGACCGGGTGGCGGCGCTGGAGATCGCCGGTCTGACCACCGCCGTGGTCGACGTCGAGGCCTATGCCACCGAGAATGCCTTCTCCCTGATCCAGGACCAGATCCCCGACTACAACGACGACTTCGCCGTCGCCGTCGCCGACATCGGCGCCACCATCACCACTCTCAACGTGCTGCACAACGGCAAGGTGATCTACACCCGGGAGCAGAACTTCGGTGGCCGCCAGCTGACCGAGGAGATCCAGCGCCGCTACGGCCTGTCCCACGAGGAGGCGGGCATGGCCAAGCGCCAGGGTGGTCTGCCGGACAACTACGTACCCGAGGTCCTGGACCCCTTCCGCGAGGCCATGGCGCAGCAGGTGAGCCGCTCACTGCAGTTCTTCTTCTCGTCCAGCGCCTACAACAACGTGGACTATATCGTACTGGCGGGTGGCAGCTCCTCCATCCCGGGGGTGAGTGAACTGCTGGAGCAGAAGATGGGCACACCGGCGATGGTCGCCAATCCGTTTGCCAACATGTCGGTGTCGTCTGCGGTGAAACCCCAGAGTCTGAGCAATGATGCACCGGCACTCATGATTGCCTGCGGACTGGCACTGAGGAGCTTCGACTGACATGGCACGTATCAATCTCTTACCCTGGCGCGAGAATCTCCGCAAGAAGAAGCAGCGGGATTTCGGTATCGCCGCCCTGACCATGGTGGCCATCGTCGGGCTCGGCTGTGCCGCGGTCCACTTCTATATCGAGGGCCAGATCGAGTTCCAGAACCAGCGTAACGCCTATCTCAAGAAGGAGATTGCGGCGATGGACAAGAAGATCAGGGAGATCAAGGACCTGGAAAAGACCAAGGCGAGACTGATCGCGCGCATGAACGTGATCCAGCAGCTGCAGGGCAGCCGTCCCCAGATCGTCCATCTGTTCGACGAGGTGGTCAACACCATTCCCGAGGGCGCCTATCTGACCAAGCTGGAACAGCGCGGCAGGAAGCTGACCCTGACCGGCCTGGCCCAGTCCAACGCACGCATCTCCTCCTACATGCGCAACATCGACAAGTCCGACTGGATCGACAAACCGGTCCTGCAGGTGATCTCCAACGAGGGCAAGGGCGCCGAGGGGCTGGCCAAGTTCACCCTGGATGCGGTGGAAATCGCCCCGAAGGAACAGAAAGAGGGGGGTGACCAGTGAATCTGCAGGAACTCAACGAACTCGACGTCAACAACATCGGCTCCTGGCCGGCGCCGATCAAGGCATTTCTGATCCTGCTGCTGTGCGCCGGCATCGCGGTGGGCTGGTACTACTATGATACCGAGGGGCAGCTGGCCAGGCTCGCCAGGGCGGAGAAGGACGAGCAGCAGCTGCGCCAGACCTTCGAGAAGAAGCAGGCCAAGGCGGTCAATCTGGAGAAGTACAAGAAGCAGCTGGAAGAGATGAAGCAGTCGTTCGGCGCCATGCTGCGGCAGCTGCCGGACAAGACCGAGGTTGCCGGCCTGCTGGTGGATGTCTCCCAGACCGGCCTGGCGGCGGGCCTGGAATTCGAGCTGTTCGATCCCCAGGGCGAGGTCAAGAAGGAGTTCTATGCCGAGCTGCCGATCAAGATCAAGGTGAATGGCGACTATCATCAGTTCGGTACCTTCATCAGCGGTCTTGCCCTGCTGCCGCGGATCGTGACCATCCACGACATCGTGATCAGCCCAAGGTCCAGGCGTGGCAGGGGGGAGGGAGACGCCAAGCTGGTGATGGAGGCGGTGGTCAAGACGTATCGCTATCTGGATGAGGAGGGTGGACAATGAGCATCGGGACTTCCACTCCTGTCAGGCTTCTGTTTACATTGGCCCTGAGCGGCCTGCTGACCGGTTGCTTCACCCAGGACATGAGCGATCTCCGGCGTTATGTCGACGAGGTGAAGGCGCGCAAACAGGGATATATCGAGCCATTGCCCGAGATCAAACAGGTGGAGACGTTCGCCTACGTACCTGGTGACCGGCGCAGCCCGTTCGTTCCATCGAGCCAGGGTGAGGAGGAGACGCAGAAGCCCTCCAGCAATGGCATCGCCCCGGACCCGAACCGACGCAAGGAGGAGCTGGAGAACTACTCGCTGGACTCCCTGCGCATGGTGGGGACGCTGAAGCAGGGTGATGTGATGTGGGCACTGGTGCAGACCAGTGATTCGACCATCTATCGGGTCAAGGCCGGCAACTACATGGGGCGCAATCATGGCCAGATCACCCGTATAGACGAGAACGACATCGAGTTGACGGAAATCGTACCGGATGGGCAGGGGGGCTATCTTGAACGGCAGGCCTCGTTGGCGCTTAAAGAAGATCAGGGGTGATACGAGATGAATAAGATTGCATTGGAACAGGGGCGGTTGCAGGAGAACGGGCGCCGGTTCGGAGGGGGCGTGGTCGCCCGGTCGTTTCTCCTGCTGCTGCTGTTCACGCTGGCAGCGCCGCTGTATGCCGCCGGCAATGTCCTCAAGGACATCAGCTTCTCGGCACTCCCGGGCAACAGTGTCCAGATCGTGTTGACGGCGGAGAAACCGTTCGACGAGCCCAAGAGTTTCAGCACCGACAACCCGCCCCGCCTGGCGATGGATTTCTTCGGCATGTCCAGTGGCCTGGCGCGCAAGACCCAGCAGATCAACGTCGGCATGGCGCGCAGCATCACCGCGATCCAGGCCGGCAACCGCACCCGGGTGGTGGTCAATCTGGTACAGCAGACCGGCACCCGCATCGAGCGCGACGGCAACCGGCTGACCATCACCGTCGAGGGATCGCCGCAGCAGGTGGCCACCACCCGCAAGCAGGCCGCCGTGGCGGCGCCGCGGACGGTGATCGCACGGCCCGGCGGACACCGGGTGGAAGGGGTCGACTTCCGCCGTGGCGACGCGGGCGAGGGCCGGGTGGTGCTGGACATGAACGACTCCACCGCCGTGGTCGACATGCGCGAGGAGGGCCGGAAGGTGGTGCTCGACATCGTCGATGCCGAGCTGCCGGAGCGCTTCATGCGCAAGTTCGACGTCTCCGATTTCGCCACCCCGGTGAAGATGTTCGAGGTGACCCGCCGTGGCCGCAACGTCCATGTCGAGATCACCACCCGGGGCGAATACGAGCACCTGGCCTATCAGGCCGACGACCTGCTGACGGTCGAATTCCGCCCCCTGACCAAGGAGGAGAAGGAGGAGATCAACCGGCGCAAGAAGACCTTCACCGGCGAGCGACTCTCCCTCAATTTCCAGGACATCCCGGTGCGCTCGGTGCTGCAGCTGCTGGCCGACTTCACCGGCCTCAACCTGGTGACCAGCGACACCGTGGGCGGAAGCATCACCCTGCGACTGCAGAACGTGCCCTGGGACCAGGCGCTGGACATCATCCTCAAGGCGCGTGGCCTGGCCATGCGCAAGAACGGCAACGTGATCATGATCGCGCCGACGGAGGAGATCGCCGCGCGCGAGAAGCTCGAGCTCGAGTCGCAGAAGCAGATCGAGGAGCTGGCGCCACTGCATACGGAGTACATCCAGATCAACTATGCCAAGGCGAAGGATGTACAGAAGCTGCTCAAGAGCAAGGGCAACGAGCTGCTGACTCCGGGACGCGGCAATGTCACCGTGGATCCGCGTACCAACACCCTGCTGGTCCGCGACACCGCCGCCAAGCTGGAGGACATCCGCCGGCTGGTGGAGAAGCTGGACGTGCCGGTACGCCAGGTGCTGATCGAGTCGCGCGTGGTGATCGCGAACGACAGCTTCAACAAGGAGCTGGGCGTGCGTCTCGGCTTCAACCGCGCCAACGCCATCGGCGGGGGTAACGAGGCCCTGATCGCCGGTGCCCAGCCCGGCCACATCAACGGTACCGGTGCACTCGATACCGGCTCCTTCATGGGCGTCGGCGCAGGGATTGCGGAAGGGACCAAGGAGAACCTGATGGTCAACCTGCCGGCCGCGGCCGCGACCAGCGGTATCAATCTGCTGATCGGCAAGGTGGGATCCTACCTGTTGCAGCTGGAGCTGACGGCGATGCAGGAAGAGGGCCGGGGCGAGGTGGTCTCGAGCCCGCGTGTGATCACCTCCGACAAGCACAAGGCGGTGATCAAGCAGGGTGTCGAGATCCCCTACCAGGAGGCCTCGTCCAGCGGCGCCACCTCGGTCTCCTTCAAGGAGGCGGTGCTGCAGCTCGAGGTGACCCCGAACATCACCCCGGACGACCGGGTGATCATGGACCTCAAGGTGACCAAGGACAATCCGGACTTTTCGCGGCTGGTGCTGGGTACACCGCCGGTGGACACCCGCTCCATCGAGACCTCGGTGCTGGTCGACGACGGTGAGACCGTGGTCCTGGGTGGCGTGTTCGAGCGCGAGAAGACCAAGAACGTGGACAAGGTCCCCTTCTTCGGCGACCTGCCCTACCTCGGCTTCTTCTTCAAGACCACGTTCAACAAGAACGAGAACAAGGAGCTGCTGATCTTCGTCTCGCCGAAGATCGTCAAGGAGAGCCTGAGCGTCCGCTAACCGTCGTTCCCGATCCCGGGTATCGCCTTCGATCCCGGGCTGCCACAGCGAAGGGGTCTGTGTTCACAGACCCCTTCGTGCATTTTCCGTTACACTGCTCCCATGGCACGAGTCCATTGAGGGGGAACCTGCCGGCAGGCGTCGTGCATCTGTTCACCAAGGCCCCGGCCTTGACCCTGATGCCGGTTTCCATGAAGAATGAGCGACTTTTACTGATCCGTTTTTCCAACCACTGCCCAGTGATGATGGAGTGATATGGTTCGAGTGAACAGACTGTTCCTGGTGGGGCCCATGGGGGCCGGCAAGAGCACCATCGGCCGCCAGGTGGCTGCCCTGTTGCGGATGGAGTTCGAGGACAGCGACCACGAGATCCAGCGCCGTACCGGCGTGGATATCCCCACCATTTTCGATTTCGAGGGGGAGGAGGGTTTCCGCAAGCGGGAGAAGGCGGTGATCGAGGATCTGACCCGGAAGGACGATATCGTGCTGGCCACCGGTGGTGGCGCGGTGCTGGACCCGGACAACCGCCGCAACCTCTCCAGCCGTGGCTATGTGGTCTATCTCCACTGTACACCGGAACAGCAGTACGAACGCACCGCCCGCGACAAGAACCGCCCCCTGATCAAGACAGGGGATCCGCTGGCGCGCCTGCGCCAGTTGATGGACGAGCGCGATCCGCTGTACCGGTCGACCGCCGACCTGGTGGTCACCACCGAGAAACGCAGCGCCCAGTCGGTGGCCCGGGAAATCGTGCGCAAACTGGAAGAAGACTGAACCGCTGCAGGAGAGGCACCCGCGATGACCCGGGAGAGATCCGATGTGACGACGCTGCAGGTGGATCTGGGGGAGCGCTCCTATCCGATCTATATCGGTCAGCGGATCCTCGACGATGCCGGTCTCTATCGCCGCCACATCCCCGCCGACCAGGTGATGGTGGTCTCCAACGAGACCGTCGCCCCCCTCTATCTGGAGCGCCTCACCACGGCATTGGATGGGTTCCGGGTCGCCTCGGTGATTCTTCCGGATGGCGAGGAGTACAAGACGCTGGAGGTGTGGCGGCAGATCTTCGATGCCCTGCTGGCCGAGCGGTTCGACCGCCAGTGCACGGTGATCGCCCTGGGCGGTGGCGTGGTGGGGGACATGGCCGGTTTCGCCGCCGCCTGCTACCAGCGTGGCGTCCACTTCATCCAGGTGCCCACCACCCTGCTGGCCCAGGTGGACTCGTCGGTGGGCGGCAAGACCGGGGTCAACCACCCCGCCGGAAAGAACATGATCGGCGCCTTCTACCAGCCGCGCTGCGTCATCATCGACACCACCACCCTCGACACCCTGGACGACCGCCAGCTCTCGGCCGGCCTGGCAGAGGTGATCAAGTACGGCCTGATCGACGATCCGGAATTCTTCAGCTGGCTGGAGCACAACATGGAGCGGCTGCTGGCGCGCGACCCCGGGGCCCTGGCTCACGCCATCGAGCGCTCCTGCCGGGACAAGGCGGAGGTGGTGGCGGCGGACGAGCGCGAGGGCGGGCGCCGTGCCCTGCTCAACCTGGGCCATACCTTCGGCCATGCCATCGAAACCGGCGTCGGCTATGGCGAATGGCTGCACGGTGAGGCGGTCGCCGCCGGCATCTGCATGGCCATGGACCTGTCGCGGCGCCTGGGCTGGGTGGACCAGGCGGACCTGGAGCGGGTGGTGGACCTGATGCGGCGGGCGCGGCTGCCGGTGGCGCCACCGGCGGGGATCGACCGCGACGCCTTTCTCCGGCTGATGGCGGTGGACAAGAAGGTGCTGGGCGGCCGCATCCGGCTGGTGCTGCCGGATCGCCTGGGCCACTCCCGCATCAGCGACGACTTCGACGCGGAAAAACTGGACCAGACCCTGCGGCAGTACGGGCGGTCGCCGGGATGAGACCGGGGGGCGTGTCGTGATTCCGGACCAGGAGGACGTCCGCTTCCATGCGACCACCGAGTTCAATCAGCGCCTGGATCTGATCCGGCACCTGATCCGCAACAGCGATCGCATACTGCTGGTACGCGGCGACAGCGGCATGGGCAAGAGCACCCTGCTGGCCTGGCTGCAGCGGCTGGCGGACCAGGAGTGGAGCATCTGCCGGCTCGACGCCACCCCCATGCTGCAGCCGGACAACCTGCTGCACCAGCTGGCCGCGGACTTCGGCATCGATCCCCAGTCCGGCGACCTGTTCGGTGCCCTGGTCCGGCGCATGGACGATCTGCATCAGGTGGGGCGGCTGCCGCTGATCCTGGTCGACGACGCCCACCTGCTGCCGGTACCGAGCCTGATCCTGTTGTTCCGGATCCATGAACACCTGGGGCAGGGAGGACTGCCGTTGCGCCTGGTGCTGTTCGCCCTGCCGCAGATCGACGACCTGCTGAACACCCCGCAGCTGCAGACCATGGAGAGTGGCGCCGTCCAGCGGATCGAACTGGCGCCGATGGACCTGCGCCAGACCGAGCGCTTCGTGCGCCAGATCCTGCAGGCCGGGGAGGCGGCGGCGAAGATGCCCTCCACCACCCGGCTGGCACGTCTGCATCGCGACAGCGGGGGGCGCCCGGGAGAGGTGGAGCGGCTGGCACGCCGGTTACTGCACGGGGGCGCCGGTGAGGCAACGGAACCGCCCCGGAAACGGCGCGGGATCCTCGCAGGGCTCTCCTGGCCGGTGCTCGCCGCTGCCGGCGGCGTGGCGTTCCTGCTGCTGCTCACCCTGGTGTTTCAGGACCGGATCAATGCCTTCCTGCAGGGCGGGAAGGGGGAGCAGGAGGAAGCGCCGCTGGTCGATGACGGGCGGATCGTGCCGCTGCCGATCCCGCAGCAGGAACCCTTATCCCCGGCCGGGGAGACCGGGTCCGGGGCGCAGACGACAGCGTCCGCCGGAGAACCCGTCCCGGCGACGGCCACCGAACCGGAACGCCCCCCGGTGGAGGCGCCGCCGGTGCTGGCGCTGCCCGAACTGGAGCCACTCCCGCAACGGCCGCCGCCGGCCGCCGCTCCCCCGCAGGCGGAGGAGAAGGGGCCTGCATCCCGACCCGCGGAGGTCGTCGCACCGGCCCGGGGCACTGCGCCCGGGGTGGCGGTCCCGGCGACCCCGCCGCCGCGGGAGGCACCCGTGCCGGCACAGAAGAAGGCGGCTGTGGCGCAGCCAGCGCCACCATCGCCGCCGGAACCGGCCCCGGCGGCCGTCGGCGCGGGGACCGGTGCACCGGCCGGGAGCCCGGAGGCGCCGCCCGCCCCGGCCCCGATCGAGGAGTTGTCGACGCAGGGGACGGTCCGGAAACCGAAGCCGGCCGAGGTCTCGCCGCCACCGCCCCGGGAGGCGGCGCGGGCAGCGGCCCCGGCCCCCGCCCCGGTGGAGGAGCGGGCGCCGAAACCGGTGCCCCCGGCTCCACCGAAAAAGAGCGCCCCGGCCTCCGGCGGCGTCCACGACGAGGCCTGGCTGCTACAGCGCACGCCGTCCCGCTACGCCCTGCAGCTGGTGGGGGTGCAGGACGAGGACTCGGCCCGCAGCTTCATCCGCCGCCACCACCTGTCCGGCCCGGTGGCCTATTTCCGCACCACCCGCAACGGCAGGCCCTGGTACGCCGTGGTCTATGGCGATTTCGCCAGCCGCGCCGACGCGGTGGCCGCCCGCACCCGACTGCCGGGCCGGCTGGCCCGCTCCGGCGCCTGGCCCCGTACCTTCGCCTCGGTGCAGCAGGCGATCCGCAACCGCTGACCCCCGGTCCCCAGTCCCCAGTCCCCAGGATCTAGGACCTAGGACCTAGGACCTAGGATCTAGGACCTCCAAACTGGCCACCTGCCCAATTCTAAAGTATGCTACGCGGTCCCTTGTCGTTCGAAATGCCCCCGGGGGCATTCGGGCGATTGTGAGCAGGGCCCGGTTTGCCGCGGCAGTCAGCGCAGAACAGGCGGCTTCCGTCACAACATGCGACCGGCGGGCCCTCCATACACATCGAGCAACAGGTCGGGAGGCTGCCTTCCGGGAGGGCCCCTGACCGCCTGAAAAGAGGTTTTGCGATGAGCGGAAGTGCTTTGCCCCCGAGGCAGGGGTTGTACGACCCCCAGAATGAGCACGACGCCTGTGGTGTCGGATTTGTGGCGGACATAAAGGGACGCAAGAGCCACCAGATCATCCTGCAGGGTCTCAACATCCTGGACCGGCTGACCCACCGCGGCGCGGTCGGGGCCGACCCCCGTGCCGGTGACGGTGCCGGCATCCTGTTCCAGCTGCCGGACGAATTTTTCCGCGCCGAGGTCGATTTCGAGCTGCCCGAGCCGGGTGGATACGCCGTCGGCATGCTGTTCCTGCCACGCGAGGACACCGCCCGCGCCGAGGCGGAGGCGACCGTCGCCCGTTACGTCGAGGCCGAGGGTCAGCGGATCCTGGGCTGGCGCGAGGTGCCGGTGGACAACAGCGGCCTCGGCTACAGCGTGAAGCCCACCGAGCCGGTGATCCGGCAGGTCTTCATCGGCTGCAACGGGGGGATCTGCGTCGATCAGGACGCCTTCGAACGCAAACTGTTCGTCATCCGCAAGCAGATCGAGAAGATGATCCGGGAGTCGGAGCTGGAGGGGCGCGAGTCCTTCTATTTCACCTCCCTCTCCTCCCGCACCATCACCTACAAGGGGATGCTGCTGGCCGGACAGGTGGGGGAGTACTATCCGGACCTGCTCGACGAGCGGGTCGCCTCGGCCCTGGCCCTGGTGCACCAGCGCTTCTCCACCAACACCTTCCCCACCTGGGACCTGGCCCATCCGTTCCGCATGATCGCCCACAACGGCGAGATCAACACCCTGCGCGGCAATGTCAACTGGATGGCGGCGCGCAAGCATGCCATGTCCTCCGATATCCTCGGTGAGGACCTGGAGAAGGTGTGGCCGCTGATCCCCGAGGGCCAGTCCGACTCGGCCTGTTTCGACAATGCCCTCGAGCTGCTGGTGCAGGGAGGCTACTCCCTGGCCCACGCCATGATGATGCTGATTCCGGAGGCCTGGTCCGGCAATCCGCTGATGGACGACAGGCGGCGCGCCTTCTACGAGTATCACGCCGCCCTGATGGAGCCCTGGGACGGTCCCGCCGCGGTGGCCTTCACCGATGGCCGTCAGATCGGCGCCACCCTGGACCGCAACGGCCTGCGGCCGGCGCGTTACCTGATCACCGATGACGACCTGGTGGTGATGGCCTCGGAGATGGGGGTGCTCGACATCCCGGAGGAGAAGATCGTCAAGAAGTGGCGCCTGCAGCCGGGCAAGATGTTCCTCATCGACCTGGAGGAGGGGCGCATCATCGACGATGGCGAGATCAAGGAGCAGCTGGCCTCCGCCCACCCCTACCAGTCCTGGCTCGACCGTACCCAGATCGACCTGGACGACCTGCCCGAGGCGGTGGGCGCCATGTCGCCGGACCCGGACACCCTGCGCGACACCCAGCAGGCGTTCGGCTATACCCAGGAGGACCTGAAGTTCCTGCTCACGCCGATGGTACTCACCGGCCAGGAGGGGACCGGCTCCATGGGTGCCGACAACCCGCCGTCGGTGCTGTCGCGCCGGGCCAAGCACCTCTCCACCTACTTCAAACAGAACTTCGCCCAGGTGACCAACCCGCCGATCGACCCGATCCGCGAGGAGATCGTCATGTCCCTGGTCTCCCTGATCGGCCCCCGGCCCAACCTGCTGGGCCACAACGACGGCGGCAGCAACATGCGCCTGGGGGTGCACCAGCCGGTGCTCACCAACACCGACCTGGAACGGATCCGCAACATCGAGGACAACAGCGGTGGCGCCTTCCGCACCCGCACCCTGAACATCTGCTATCCGGCGGAACAGGGCGCGGCGGGCATGAAGGCGGCGCTGGACGCCCTCTGTGCCCAGGCCGAGGTGGCCGTGGGCGAGGGCTACAACATCCTGATCCTGTCCGACCGTGACATGGACGCCGACAACATGGCGATCCCGGCCCTGCTGGCCACCTCGGCGGTGCACCACCACCTGATCCGCAAGGGGCTGCGCACCAGCTCCGGGCTGGTGGTGGAGACCGGTGCCGCGCTGGAGATCCATCACTTCGCCACCCTGGCCGGTTACGGCGCCGAGGCGATCAACCCCTACCTGGCGTTCGACACGGTGCAGTCGATGCTGCCGCGGGTCTCCCCCGGGCTCGGCTTCGAGGAGGCCCAGAGGCGCTATATCAAGGCCGTCGGCAAGGGGTTGAAGAAGGTGATGTCGAAGATGGGCATCTCCACCTACCAGTCCTACTGCGGCGCCCAGATCTTCGACGCGGTGGGGCTCTCCTCCACCTTTGTCGAGCAGTACTTCACCGGTACCGCCACCACCGTGGAGGGGGCCGGCCTGAAGCAGATCGCCCAGGAGGCGGAACGCTGGCACCGGGACGCCTACGGCAACAACCCGATCTACCGCAAGCACCTGGACGTGGGTGGCGACTACGCCTTCCGGCTGCGCGGCGAGGATCACGTCTGGACCCCTGACAGCATCGCCAAGGTGCAGCACGCCAGCCGCGCCAACGACTGGAACACCTACGAGGAGTTCGCCCGCATGATCAATGAGCAGGAGGAACGCCTGCTCACCTTCCGCGGCCTGTTCGATTTCAACTGGGCGGAGCAGGAGATTCCGCTGGAGGAGGTGGAGCCGGCGAAGGAGATCGTCAAGCGCTTCGCCACCGGCGCCATGTCGTTCGGCTCCATCAGCTACGAGGCCCATTCCACCCTGGCGGTGGCGATGAACCGTCTCGGCGGCAAGTCCAACACCGGCGAGGGCGGCGAGGAGCCGGAGCGGTTCAACCCGCTGCCTGACGGCTCCCCCAACCCGGAGCGCTCGGCCATCAAGCAGGTGGCCTCCGGCCGCTTCGGCGTCACCGTGGAGTACCTGGTCAACGCCGACGACATCCAGATCAAGATGGCCCAGGGCGCCAAGCCCGGCGAGGGCGGCCAGCTGCCCGGCCACAAGGTGAACAAGCAGATCGCCCGGGTGCGCCACTCCACCCCGGGCGTCGGCCTGATCTCGCCGCCGCCGCACCACGACATCTACTCGATCGAGGACCTGGCCCAGCTGATCCACGACCTGAAGAACGTCAACCCGAAGGCGCGCATCTCGGTCAAGCTGGTCTCCGAGGTGGGCGTGGGCACGGTCGCCGCCGGCGTCTCCAAGGCCCATGCCGACCACGTCACCATCTCCGGCTACGATGGCGGCACCGGCGCCTCGCCGCTGACCTCGATCAAGCACGCCGGCTCGCCCTGGGAGATCGGCCTGGCCGAGACCCACCAGACCCTGGTGCTGAACCAGCTGCGCGGGCGCATCGCGGTGCAGGTGGACGGCGGCCTGCGCACCGGTCGCGACGTGGTGGTGGGCGCCCTGCTGGGGGCGGACGAGTTCGGTTTCGCCACCGCCCCGCTGATCGTCGAGGGGTGCGTGATGATGCGCAAGTGCCACCTCAACACCTGCCCGGTGGGCGTCGCCACCCAGGACCCGGAGCTGCGCAAGCGCTTCACCGGCAAGCCCGAGCACGTGGTCAACTACTTCTTCTTCGTCGCCGAGGAGGTGCGCCGGCTGATGGCGAAGCTCGGTTTCCGCCGCTTCGACGAGATGATCGGCCAGATGGACCGGCTGGACATGCGCGGCGCCATCGACCACTGGAAGGCCCAGGGTCTCGACTTCTCCCGTATCCTGTCCAAGCCGATGGTGGACGAACAGGTGGCGGTCTACAACATCGAGAGCCAGGACCACGGCCTGGACAGGGCCATCGACCACCAGCTGATCGAGCAGGCCGCCCCGGCCCTGGAGAAGGGGGAGGCGGTGCAGATCGAGATCGACATCCACAACTACAACCGCACCTTCGGTACCATGCTGTCGGGCCGGGTGGCGGAGCGCTACGGCTTCGCCGGTCTGCCGGACGACACCATCTACATCAAGGCCCGCGGCACCGCCGGCCAGTCGTTCGGCGCCTGGCTCGCCCACGGTGTCACCATCGAGCTGGCGGGTGAGGGCAACGACTACGTCGGCAAGGGCCTCTCCGGCGGCCGGCTGGTGATCTATCCGCCGCCGGAGTCGGGCATCGAGCGGGCCGAGGAGAACATCGTCGTCGGCAACACCGTGCTCTACGGCGCCATCAGCGGCGAATGCTTCTTCCGCGGCGTCGCCGGCGAGCGCTTCTGCGTGCGCAACTCCGGTGCCACCGCGGTGATCGAGGGGCTGGGGGACCACGGCTGCGAGTACATGACCGGCGGCGTGGTGGTATGCCTCGGCCCCACCGGCCGCAACTTCGCCGCCGGCATGTCCGGCGGCATCGCCTACGTACTGGACCTGAACGGCGACTTCGAGCAGCGCTGCAACCTGGCCATGGTGGAGCTGGAGCCGGTCAAGGAGGAGGACGACGCACTGGAGGCCCTGGACCACCAGGGCGGCGACCTGGAGACCCACGGCCGGGTCGACGTCAGCCACGACATGACCCGCTACGACGCCATCCGCCTGCGCCAGCTGATCGAGAAGCACATGCACTATACCGACAGCGAGGTGGCGCGGAACATCCTGGACAACTGGAGCGACTACCTGCCCCGGTTCGTCAAGGTGATGCCGGTGGACTACCGCCGCGCGCTGGAGGAGATGCAGGCGCAGCAGGCGTCCAGGAGCAACGAAGTGAGCAGGGGGGTGTAAGCAGATGGGCAAGCCAACAGGTTTCATGGAGTATCCCCGGCAGGACCGGACCTACGCCCCGGCCGCCGACCGCATCACCCACTACGACGAGTTCGTCATCCCCCTGAGCCAGGAGGACCTGCAGGTCCAGGGCGCCCGCTGTATGGACTGCGGCATCCCCTACTGCCACGACGGCTGCCCGGTGAACAACCTGATCCCGGACTGGAACGACATGGTCTACCGGGGCGAGTGGCAGGAGGCGTGCGACATGCTGCACTCCACCAACAACTTCCCCGAGTTCACCGGCCGCATCTGTCCGGCGCCCTGTGAGGCCGCCTGCACCCTCAACATCGACGACAACCCGGTGACCATCAAGACCATCGAGTACAGCATCGTCGAGAAGGGCTGGGAGGAGGGCTGGATCCAGCCGCAGATCGCCCCCCACAAGAGCGGCAAGCGGGTCGCCGTGGTCGGCTCCGGTCCCGCCGGCATGGCCTGCTCCCAGCAGCTGGCCCGGGCCGGCCACCGGGTCAGCCTGTATGAGAAGCAGAACCGCATCGGTGGCCTGCTGCGCTACGGTATCCCCGATTTCAAGCTGAACAAGAAGGTGATCGACCGGCGCATGGCGCAGATGCGTACCGAGGGGGTGGAGTTTCACGCCAACATCCACGTCGGCGTCGACATCCCGGTGCGCAAGCTGGTGGACGAGTTCGATGCGGTGGTGCTGGCCGGTGGCTCCGAGCAGCCGCGCGATCTGCCGGTCCCGGGCCGGGAGCTGAAGGGCATCCACTTCGCCATGGACTTCCTGCGCAGCAACAGCCACCGGGTGCAGGGCGACGAGGTGCCGCCGGAGGAGTTCATCTCCGCCGCCGGCAAGCACGTGGTGGTGATCGGCGGCGGCGACACCGGCTCCGACTGCATCGGCACCTCCACCCGCCATGGTGCCGCCTCCATTACCCAGCTGGAGATTCTGCCGAAGCCGCCGGAGAAGGAGAACAAGCTCCTGACCTGGCCCTACTGGCCCAACCGGATGCGCACCTCCAGTTCCCAGGAGGAGGGGTGCGAGCGCCGCTGGAGCGTCGCCACCAAGGAGTTCCTGGGTGACGACAACGGCCATGTCCGTGCGGTGCGCTGTGTCGAGGTGGAGTGGACCCGGGACGAACAGGGCCGCTGGCAGATGACCGAGGTGGAGGATTCCGAGTTCGAGCTGAAGGCCGATCTGGTGACCCTGGCCATGGGCTTCGTGCACCCGGTGCACGAGGGCATGCTGGAGGAGCTGAAGGTGGAGCTGGACGACCGCGGCAACGTCAGGGGCGTCACCGACGGCCCCAACGCCTATCGCACCTCCATCGACGGCGTCTTCACCGCCGGCGACATGCGCCGCGGCCAGTCCCTGGTGGTCTGGGCCATCCGCGAGGGGCGCCAGTGTGCCCGCGCGGTGGACGAGTACCTGATGGGCAGCAGCGAGCTGCCGCGCTGATCCTTCGCGGCGGGGCGCCGCTCCTGCAACACGAAACGATGAACCGGCATCGACCAGGACTGGCTATGAGCAAACCCGAACTGAAAAACGACCGCTTCCTGCGCGCCCTGCTGCGGGAGCCGGTGGACATGACGCCGGTCTGGATGATGCGCCAGGCGGGACGCTACCTGCCGGAATACCGGGCCACGCGGGCGAAGGCCGGCAGCTTCATGGACCTGTGCAGGAATCCCGATCTGGCCTGCGAGGTGACGATCCAGCCGCTGGAGCGGTTTCCACTGGACGCGGCGATCCTCTTCTCCGACATCCTCACCATCCCCGATGCCATGGGCCTGGGCCTCTACTTCACCGAGGGCGAGGGCCCGCGCTTCGAGCACCCGGTGCAGGACGAGGCGGCGGTGGCCGCCCTCGGTGTGCCCGACCCGGAGGGGGAGCTGGGTTACGTGATGGATGCGGTGCGCACCATCCGCCGGGAGCTGGACGGCCGGGTGCCCCTGATCGGCTTCTCCGGCAGTCCCTGGACCCTGGCCACCTACATGGTCGAAGGGGGCGGCACCAAGAACTTCGCCCGGGTGAAGGGGATGATGTTCGATCGCCCTGATCTGATGCACCGGCTGCTCGCCACCACCGCCGAAGCGGTGACCGCCTATCTCAATGGCCAGATCGCCGCCGGCGCCCAGGCGGTGATGATCTTCGACACCTGGGGCGGGGTGCTGTCACCGGCCGACTATGCCGAGTTCTCCCTCGCCTACATGACCCGCATCGTCGACGGACTCACCCGCGAGCACGAGGGAAGCCGGGTGCCGGTGATTCTGTTCACCAAGGGCGGCGGCCAGTGGCTGCAGCGCATGGCCGACAGCGGCTGCGACGCCCTCGGCGTGGACTGGACCACGGACCTGGGCCGGGCCCGCGTCCTGGTGGAGGACCGGGTCGCCCTGCAGGGCAACATCGATCCCTGCATCCTCTACGCCTCGCCGGAGCGGATCCGCGAGGGAGTGGCCGAGGTGCTGGCCAGCTACGGCAAGGGCCCGGGCCACGTCTTCAATCTCGGCCACGGCATCCACCCGGACGTCGATCCGGACCACGCCGCCGCCCTGGTCGAGGCGGTGCACGAACTGAGCCCCGTGTATCATTCGTGACTGGTGACAGGGGCACTCCGTCGTCGTTTGGGACGATTGGCCTCGCAGAGGCGCGAAGGACGCGAAGAGCGCAGGGGAAGTAAGGAATCCTCGCGTTCTTCGCGAGAAAACGACCCGGCCTGAAACCGGTCAATAATGGGGGGGCGGTGGCTCGCTGCCCCCCTCCACCTCCGACGGCTGCAGCGCCCGCAGTTGCTGCCGCAACTCCTCCACCTCCTGCTGCAGCCCGTCGATCGCCCGCTGTTGCCGCGCGATCACGTCCGACAGTTCCTGGATGGCCCCGTCCTGGAACGCGATCCGGGTCTGCAGCTCGATGATGCCGTCGTCGTCGCTCATCCGCGGGGTGAGAGCAGGGCCCGGGCCGGGGCCGTGTTGAGGGCGATCACCACCGCAGCGCTGACGTTCATCACCAGGGCGTAGATGATGCTGGGGATCACCATGGTGGTGTTGGCCAGCAGGGTGGCGGCGACGAAAATGCCCATGGCCGCATTCTGCAGTCCGCACTCGAGGGTGATGGCGATCCCCTGCCGGTGGTCCAGCTGCAGCAGCCGGGCACCGACAAAGGCGACCACCATGGTGGACACGTTGAGGGCGATCACCGCCGGCCCGACATGGATGAAGTTGGCGCTGATGCTGCCCCACTGGCCCATGAAGGTCGCCAGCACGATGAGCACGAACAGGAATACCGCCAGTCTCCTGGCCCGCGGTTCCAGCGCGACCGCCCGTTCCGGCCAGCGGTGGCGGATCAGCATCCCCAGCAACAGTGGCAGGGTGGAGATGACGAATACCCCGATCACCATCTTTCCCACCGGCAGGGGCACGATCTCGGTGGCGCCGGTGAACCAGGTGAGGCCCAGGTTGACGATGAACGGCACGCTGATCACCCCGGCCAGGCTGGTGACCGCGGTGAGGGAGACCGAAAGCGCGGTGTCACCATTGGCGACATGGGTGAGCAGATTGGAGGTGATGCCGCCGGGGACGGCGGAGAGGATGATCAGCCCCATGGCGATCTCCGGTTCCAGCGGCAGCGCGGCCACCAGCCCGAAGGCGATCAGCGGCAGCAGAAGCATCTGGCTGACCAGGCCGAAGGTCATCGCCACCGGGTGGCGGATCACCCGCCGGAAGTCGTCCGTGACCAGGGCCAGGCCCATAGCGAACATGATGAAGGCGAGTCCCATGGGAAGGAGGATCTTGGTGATCATGGAGCGACTTCCGGTGCGGCTGGAGAACGGCTGTCGATTCTACCCCAAAATGACCCGTCACAAGGAGCATCGTCGGACGGATCCGGCGTTGGAGCGGCGCCCCAGCGCGAACCAACGGGGCGACCGCCGGATCCCTGGGGGAGTTTCCCGCCAGGCCTCTCCCGTCATTCCGGCGCAGGCCGGAATCCAGGGGATTCGACCACAGGGATAGCGGCCTTTGCAGGAAGGTGGCCATTTGGATCTCCCTTCGCGCCGGTGCCCCCGCCGCCAAGGGCCGTCAGCCCCGGTGCCGGCTATGCAGGTAGGCGGTGGTCTGCATCTCCCGCAGCCGGCTGGCGGCACGCTGGAAATCGAATGCCAGGCGCTCGCCCTGGTACAGCGACTCCGGCGGCTCGGCGGCGCTGATCAGCAGCTTCACCCCGCGGTCGTAGAACTCGTCCAGCAGGTAGAGGAAGCGCCGGGTGGCGTCGTCCAGGGCCGGTCCCAGGGGCGGGATGTCGGAGATGATCACGGTATGGAAGCAGCGGGCCAGCTCCAGATAGTCGGCCTGGCTGCGGGGTGGTCCGCACAGGGCCATGAAGTCGAACCAGACGAGGTCGTCCGCCTCCCGCACCACCGGGATGTCGCGCTGCATCACCCGCACCGTGCCGCCGCGCCGGCCGGTCTCCGGCGCCAGCCGCTCGAACTCCTGTTCCAGCCGGGCGGTCACCTCCGGCCCCAGGGGGGTATGGTAGACCCGGGACCGTTCCAGGCTGCGCAGCCGGTAGTCGGTCCCACCGCCCAGCTCCAGCACCCGGGTGTGGCGTTTCAGCAATTCGATCGCAGGCAGGAAACTGGCGCGCTGGATACCGTCCCGGTAGAGCTCTCCCGGCGCCGTGTTGGCGGTGGTGACCAGGGTGACGCCCTGCTGGAACAGGGCCTCCAGCAGCCGCCCCAGGATCATGGCATCGGCGATATCGGTGACGATGAACTCGTCCAGGCAGAGCACACGGCCGTTGCGGGCGAGGTGGGATGCCACCTGCCGCAGCGGATCGCGCTGGCGATCCAGGCCGGCCAGCTGCCGGTGGATCTCACCCATGAAGCGGTGAAAGTGGAGCCGCTGCCGCAACCCCGGGGGCAGCAGGTTGTAGAACAGGTCCACGAGGCGGGTCTTGCCGCGGCCGACGCCGCCCCAGAGGTAGAGGCCCCGCTCCGCCGGCGGGGATGGGGTGCGACCGGCCAGGCGCCGCAGCAGGCCGGGGCGGGGGAGGGGGCGCAGCAGCCGCCGGTGGAGTTCGTCCAGGGCCTCCACCACGACCAGTTGGGCGGCGTCGGCCTGCAGCGTGCCGTCGGCCAGAAGGGCCCGGTAGTGCTGCAGCGGGCCGGTACCGCCAGCGGCTTCCGGCGTGCCACTCAACGCGGTGGGTAGCGGTCGTCCAGGTTGGCCGGGCAGAGCACCGTGCGCATGGTGCCGATCAGGGTCAGCAGCTGGTTGTTGCGGATGCGGTAGTAGATCCGGTTGGCCTCCTTGCGCGACACCACGATGTTCTTGTTGCGCAGCTGCTCCAGGTGCTGGGAGATATTGCTCTGGGAGGTTCCGGTGCGCTCGACGATCTCGCCCACCGACAGCTCCGAGTCGCCCAGGGAACAGAGGATCTTCCAGCGCAGGGGGTGGGCCATGGCCTTGAGGGCGTTGGCGGTGAGGGTGGTATCCTCGTCGGGAACCGGCGGTTCGGTCTGTTCTGTCATCGTCTACTCCTTGGCCGCGGCGGCTCGGGCAGGTGCCTGGTCCAGGTCGTCCGGCTGGCGGACATACCCGGTCATGTCCTTGGCGATGCAGATGATGTCCGTAATCTGTCCGTGCTGGTCCTTCACGGCCGTGCGTGAAAACAGGATCGGGACCCGGCGACCGTCATGGGCGATGAAGCGTGCCTCGATCTTGTCCAGGGCACCGGTGCGGATCAGAGCCTCCAGCCAGGTGCCCATGAAGGCACCGGCCTGCTCGTCTTCCCCCTCCTCGAACACATCGCCGATGGCGAGATCCATCAGCGCCTCCTCTGTGTAACCCAGCATGCGGCAGGCCGCCGGGTTGGCCTGGGTGATCCGACCCTCCGGCGTCAGCACCAGCAGGGCCTCTCCCATGTGATTTATTATATTCTCCAGGTGCTTCTTGGCGCTGGCCAGCTCGGCGGTCCGTTCCGCCACCTTCTGCTCCAGCAGCCGGTTCATCTCCCGCTCTTTCTCGATCAGGCGGAAGTAGGTGCTGATCTTGTTGATCAGCAGGTTGTCGTCGATCGGCTTCAGCAGGTAGTCCACCGCGCCCACCTCGTAACCCTTTTGCTGGAACTCCCCGGTCTTGAAGGCGGCGGTCAGGAAGATGATCGGGATGTCGCGGGTGCGACGCCGGATCTTCAGCATCTGGGCGGTCTGGAAGCCGTCCATCTCCGGCATCTGGATATCCAGGATGATCAGGTCGATGCCGCTCTCGCCGAGGGCGATGTCCAGCGCCTGCTGGCCGGAGGTCGCCTCCAGCACCTCCACGTCCATGTGCTGCCGGATCAGGGTGCGCAGGGTGAACAGGTTGTGTTCGTGATCGTCGACGATCAGCAGTTTGAAGCCGGCGTAGCGATTCATGTATCGATGAAGGGCAGATGTCTGGCGATGATCTGCTTCAGCTCCTCGGTGTCCACGGGTTTGCTGAGAAAGTCGTCGGCGCCGGCCTCCAGGCTCGCCACCCGGTCGTCGTCGCCGGCCTTGGCGGTGAGGGCGATGATGGCTACGTCGCGGTTGCGCCCACCGGCGCGAATGCGCCTGATCGTATCATAGCCATCCATACCCGGCATCATGATGTCCATCAGCACCACCGAGAACTCCTCCTCCGCCAGTACCTCCAGCGCCTCGTTGCCGTCGCCGGCGGCGGTCACCTCCAGCCCCCAGCCCTCCAGCACCGGCGTCAGGGCGAGCAGGTTGCGCAGGTCGTCGTCCACCAGCAGTACCCGGTGGCCGACGATCTCGCCCTCGCGCGCGGGTTCCGCCGCTTGGTCCCCGGCCGGTGCCGCCGCCTCCTCCCCCGTATCAGGGACGGCGGTGGTGGAAGGCGCCCGCGTCGGCCGCTCGGGATCGCACTCCAGCGGCAGCAGCAGGGTGAAGGTGGAGCCCTCGCCCTCGGCGCTGTCGAGGCGGATCTCACCGCACAGCAGGTGCGCCAGCTGCTGGCTGATGGCCAGACCCAGGCCGGTACCGCCATAGCGCCGGCTGGTGGAGCCGTCGGCCTGGCGGAAGGCCTCGAAGATATGGGCCTGCTGGGACGGTGGAATGCCGATGCCGCTGTCGCGGACGCTGATGCCGAGGTCGCAGTTGCACTCCTGTCCGCGCTTCATTCCCTGCAGCCGCAGCACGACCGACCCGGAGTCGGTGAACTTGAGCGCGTTGGAGAGGAAGTTCTTCAGCACCTGGCGGATCTTGTCCGGGTCCGAGCGGATGCGGCGCGGTGCGTCGTCGGCGATCTCCAGCCGCAGGGGCAGCCCCTTGTCCTGGAACTGGGGCTCGACCAGCTCCATGATCCCGTGCAGCAGGCGCGGCAGGTCGATCCACTCCAGATGGACGGTGGTGCGCCGGGCCTCGATCCGGGACAGGTCCAGGATGTCGTTGATCAGCGCCTGCAGGTCGCGCCCCGCCTCGTGGATCACCCGTGCCTGCTGTTTCTGCTCCGGGGTCAGGCCGCTGTCGTCGGCGCCGAGCAGCTTGGACAGCAGCAGGATCGAGTTGAGGGGAGTGCGCAGCTCGTGGCTGACGTTGGCCAGGAACTGGGACTTGTAGCGGTTCGACTCCTCCAGCTTGCGTGCGTGGGCGCGCAGGTTGCGGGTGTTGCGGCCATGCTCCCGGGCCAGCCGCGACAGGCTCTCCCCCAGCTCGCGCAGCTCCTGGGGGCGGTGCCAGTCGAAGTGCACGTCCCCTTCGTCGTTGAGCACTTTCCGCACGCCGGCGAGCAGTTCACTGCTGAGGCGTTCCGCCCGCCGGGCGATCCAGCGCGCCGCCAGCCAGACCACCAGCGCCAGGGCGAAGACGATGCTCAGCACGCGCAGGGTGAGGGCGTTGCGGAACTGGGCGATGGGGGAGGGATCGACGCGCCGGCCGACCCACAGCGGCCCGGACTGTTCGGTGCGGAACATCGGGATCCACATGATCTGCTGGCCGTCCCCCTTCCACAGCGCCGGCTTGCCCTGGGCGAAGATCCCGCGCAGGCCGGGAAAGCGTTCGAAGGCATCGCCCACCGGCGCGTTGGGACCGGCGTGCTCCAGGAAATGGCCGTCGTTGTGCACCCACAGGGTGTTGCGGTAGGAGCGGGCGATGCCGCCGACGTCGATCACCATCATGATGGCGCCGATGGTGCCGTTGCCGGACGGGTCCGGGATCGGGCCGATCAGGCGCAGGGTCATGAAGCGTCTGGGATCGGAGCTGCCGGCCACCGGGTTCAGGCTGATCGGGCTGACCAGGACGTTACCGGGTTCGGCGTTCAGGGCCGCCCGGATCACCCGGGGGTCGGGCAGCTGCGGTGGTTCCGCTGTTGGCAGCCACTCCTGGCTGGTCTTGTCCCGCTGCAGCCAGAACTGGATGCGGCCCTGGTCGTCCAGGAACACCAGCTCGATGATGTCCAGCTGATCGCCCAGGATGCGGTTGATCCACAGGGTATAGCGGGCCCGGGCCTTGTCGATCGCCTCGCCGTCCTGCTGCCGGTCGCCGCCGAGGATGGTGCCCGGCTCGGGCAGCTTGGCCAGCAGCTGGACCATCTCGTCGCGGGATGCCAGGTGCTGGTCGAGGTCGCGGAAATCGGCGCGCAGGTTCTGCAGGTGGGCCTTGTGGTAGAACAGCTCCATCCGCTCCAGTACCAGCGGCAGGTTGATCACCACCGCCAGGATCAGCGGGGTGAGGGCGAACAGCAGGAAGAACAGGAGGATCTGGGTGCGGAGCTTCACGGCAGATATCGGGTCGACGGCCCCTGGGGAGTGTCTGAACCAGTCGCTCTGTGTCATCCCGGCAGGGGGCCGAGCCGGGAGGAATCGACCGCCTGGATCCCGGCCCGTGCCGGAATGACGGCTTGTTCGCGATGGCGGGTTATCCAGATGTTCCCCAGTGTAGCATGCTGCCGGCCCTGGCAGCCGGTCGCAGCGTTGCGGCGGGCGTGTCACGGGCAA
>DRKP01000164.1 GCA_011051715.1 Sedimenticola thiotaurini
AATGGATGGAATGAAGCATTCCCCACCTCTGTGATCTCTGTGTTCTCTGTGGTTGAAACGATTCAGGAATGCCCCCGATCCGGCAGTGCGAGCCGGGGCGGCTGCCGCAGCGCCCCGGGCCTTCGGTGTCGACCCTGCGGGGAGCGGGGCTTTGAATGGCCCTGGTGGAGGGCCTCCACAGGCGGCCCGGAACGCTGCGCCACCCGCCCTGGTGGTTCCGTGGGGCGCCCTTTCCCTGCTGACATGGGCGCGGCAATCCACCACAGAGCCACAGAGGAACACAATGGATGGAACGAAGCATTCCCCACCTCTGTGATCTCTGTGTTCTCTGTGGTTGAAACGATTCAGGAATGCCCCGATCCGGCAGTGCGAGCCGGGGCGGCTGCCGCAGCGCCATCCGCCCTGATGGTTCCGTGGGGTGCCTTTCCCTGCTGACATGGGCGCAGCAATCGACCACAGAGTCACAGAGGAAAACAATGGATCGAATGAAGCTTTCCTTCCCTCTGTGATCTCTGTGTTCTCTGTGGTTGATACTATTTCAATAAAAGCGCATCGTCGGTTTGCATTGCACGAGTGTGGAAGGCGGGGGAGCGGTCCGGAGCGGCTTCAATGCAACGCAATTCCGTAGCTTGCAGTCGCGCAGGGCCGGGTTCATTCGCCCGGCTCACTCTCCTTGTCCCCGACTACCGCTGGCAGTACCGGCAATAGAAGGTCGACCGCTGCCCGATGCGTCGCTGCAGGATGGGGGCGTCGCAGTTGGGGCAGGCCTGTCCTTCCCGGCCGTATACCCTGAGTTCCTGGGCGAAGTAGCCGGGCCTGCCGTCCTCCTGCTGGAAGTCGCGCAGGGTGGTGCCACCCTGTTCGATCGCCGCCGACAGCACTTGCCGGATGGTGCCGGCCAGCCGGTCGTAGCGCTGGCGGGCGATGCGGCCGCTGGCCCGGGATGGCAGGATTCCACTCAGGAACAGGGCCTCGTTGGCGTAGATGTTGCCCACTCCCACCACCACCCGGCCGTCCATGATCAGGTTCTTCACCGCACTGCGGCGCCCGGCGGCGGCCTGGTGCAGCCAGGCACCGTCGAAGGTGTCGCCAAGGGGTTCGGGGCCCAGATGGCGCAACAGGGGGTGGTCGGCCACCGGCTCACGGGTCCAGAGCACGGCGCCGAAACGGCGCGGGTCACGCAGGCGCAGCAGGCAGTCGGGGAACAGCAGGTCCAGGTGATCGTGGGCGCCGGCCGGGGTCTCCGGCGGCAGGATGCGCAGGCTGCCGGACATGCCCAGGTGGATCAGCAGGGTGCCCTGTTCCAGTTCCAGCAGCAGGTACTTTGCGCGACGGGAGACATGCAGCAGCCGCTGGCCGGCGACGGTTCGGTCGAGTCCCGCCGGTACCGGCCAGCGCAGCCGGCGCTGGCGTACGACGGCGCCCAGCAGGGTTTGGCCCTCGATGTGGGGGCGGATGCCCCGGCGCGTGGTCTCGACCTCGGGCAGTTCGGGCATCTCACTCCCCCGGGGGCGACAGCAGGGACGTCTGCGGTGAGAGGCGCCAGGCCAGTCCCGTCCCGGGCCGGATCAGCAGCAGGTCGCCGTCGCGCCTGGCGACCCGGAAGCGCAGTGGTGATGCATCGCCGCGCAGCCGGATGGTCACCTGGCCGGTGGTCTGTACGCCCTCCGGTTCCGGGATCACCTGCAGGGCACGAGCCTGCTCCCAGGCCTGTACCCTGGCCACCAGCGGGTCCTGGGAGCCGCCTGTGCCCGGGGTGTACTCCCAGCCTGCGGCACCGCGCCGGAGGTTCCAGGCCGGTGTCTCGATGGCATCGATCCGGGCCCCGGGCGGCAGCAGGCGGGGGGAGACATAGGCCTCCGCCGGGGCCAGCAGGTGGTGGGGGAAGATGTCCTTGATCAGGTGAATGCGGTCGCCGATGCGCAGGTAGCGGTCGTGGTTGTAGGGATGGGTGCCACCGACCTCGATCCGGCTGCCGTCCACCTCCAGAGTGGCGAGGGGTGGCTGCAGGCCGAAGGCGTCCAGGTCGCCGTCGGGCAGCGGGAAGGATTCGTGGCTGGGTGTGGAGAGGATGCCGAGCAGCAGCTCGATACGGCCTGCGTTGGCGGGGAGGTGGTAGGGACGGAGCATGTACCAGCCGTCGCCGCGCCGCTGCAGCTCCAGCTCGGTCCCGTTGCGGTTGCTGAGGCGGATGTGGCGGACGGAGTCGGCCCGAAGCCGGGTCAGTGGCTCCGCTTCGGGAGGGGTGTCGGGCGGGGTCAGCCACACCGCCAGGCCGAGTCCGGCCACCAGCAGCAGGAGCAGCAGGTTGATGCGGCCGCGGCCGCTCATCACAGCCGCTGCCGCCGCCACCAGATCAGCACGCCGGTGAGCAGCAGCCCCAGGGGCAGCAGGATCAGAAAACCCAGGCCGATGGCCAGGCCGGCTCCCCGCGACAGCTCCAGGTTCTGGTCCGGAGCGGTCCGTGCCGGTATCTGGATCAGGTTGTCGTTGTGGCTCAGCCAGCGCACCAGGGCCAGGCCCAGGTCCAGGTTGCCGGCGTTGCCGAGGAAGGCATTGGAGAGGAAGTCGCCATCGCCCAGCAGCAGCACCCGCTGGTCCCGTGGCTGGTTCCGGGTGAGCGCGATGCCCAGGTCCAGGGGGCCGGCCTGTTCCCCCTGTTCCGGGTCACGCCGGACCCGGCCGCGGATCGGACCGGTCTCGTTCCAGGAGCGGGCCTGGGTCTGCAGCAGGGCCGCCACCTGCCAGCCTGCACCCGGCTTCACCCGCAGGGCGGCGGCCCCCGGGAACAGGGTGATGCGGTCGAAGCGGCGTACCGCCGCCTGCTCCGGGTAGCGCGACACCACTGCCACGGTGGGATCGTCCAGCCCCAGGGCCCCGGCCTCCGCGTCCACGATGGTGCCGGGCAGCAGTGTCAGGCCGAGCCGGGAGGCGATCGGCTCCAGGCCGTGCAGCGGGCCTGGATCGAGCAACCAGAGCAGGTTGCCACCCTGTTCCAGGTAGCGCCGGATCTGTTTCACCTCTCCGGGCAGGTAGTCCTCCTGGGGGCCGGCGATCACCAGCAGGCCGGTGTTGTCGGGGATCTCCGGGGATTCGGCCAGGTTGAGGGACTGGACGCGGTAGCCCTTGCGTTCCAGTTCGCGGCCGAATTCGCCCAGGTCGTGGTTGGCGGAGCCGTCCAGGCGGCGCTCGCCGTGACCGGTGAGGCCGACGATCCAGCTCTCCCCGCGCAGCAGCAGGCGCTGAATGGCGTTGCTGATGTGCTCCTCGTCCAGGGTGCGCAGGTTCTCGCTGCGCCCGCGGTAGCCGAGGCGCAGTTCCCCGGCCAGTCGGATGCCCAACTCCCGGGTCAGCTGCGGCTGGCGCGCCGGGTCGACGAAGCGGATCCGGACGAGATCGGGGCGCTGGCGGCGATAGCGCTCCAGGATGTCGCCGATCCGTTGCCGCAGGGCCGGGTCCGGGGGTGCAAAGGAGACCATCTCCAGGGGGGCGTCGAGCCGCTGCAGCAGCTGTACGCTGGCGCTGCCGAGGCTGTTGCGGGCGCTGTCCGACCAGTCCCAGGCGCGGCCGTAGCGGTCGCCCAGCCAGCCGGCCAGGGCGATGGCGGCCGCCAGCAGGAGGTAGAACAGCAGGTTCTCCAGGCGCTGTCGGGACATGGTGGCTACCCCTGCAGCCGCCGGTCGCCGAGGCGGCGCATGGTGAGCAGCAGGGCGGCCAGGATCAGCAGCAGAAAGTAGATCAGGTCACCGCTCAAGACCAGTCCCTCCAGCAGGTGGCGGTAGCGGGCGCCGAGGGCGAGCCGCGGCAGCAGATCACCGCCGGCCAGGTCGATCAGCCACAGCAGCAGCAGCAGACCGTAGCTGGCGACGGCCGCCACCGCCGGCTGCCGGGTGAGGCTGGAGAAGAACAGCGCGACGGCGCCATAGGCGGCTGCCGCCAGCCCCAGTCCCAGCAGTCCCGCGGCCAGCCGGCCCAGGTCGAGGCGGGTGCCGAGCAGCAGGGAGAGGGGCATCAGCGCCGTCAGCAGCCAGAGCAGTCCGATGACGGTCAGCAGCGCCAGGTACTTGCCCAGCACCAGTCGCGGGATGGAGACCGGGGAGGAGAGCAGCAGGTCCAGGGTGCCGGCGCTGTATTCGCGGCTGAAGGCGCCCATGCCCAGCAATGGTACCAGCAGCATCAGCACCACCGCGGCGGAATCGAGCAACGGCACCACCACCAGCCCGGTGACGCCGGGTGAGCCGGCCATGGCGGCGAGTCGCGGCTGGAGTTCCAGGAACCCCTCCAGCTGGACCAGGAACAGCCACGCCAGCAGCAGCTGCATCACCGCCATCAGGCCCCAGGCCAGGGGCGACAGGAACAGTCCGCGCAGATCCTTCAGGGCGATCGCCAGCATCAGGCCGCCCTGGCTCCGCTGGTGAGATCGACGAAGACCTGCTCCAGGTTTCGCCGTCGCGGCATCAGTTCGCGCAGGATCCAGCCGTTGCGAACGCTGCGCTCGGCGATCACGGCACTGTCGGCATCCTCATCCAGGGTGAGCTGGAAGCGTCCCTCGCCGAGGGGTTCGACACCGGCCACCCCCGGCAGCTGCTGCAGCTGCTCCAGGGGCGGCGGCTGCTGCAGCTGGATCAGCAGGCCGTCGTTGCGGCCGCGCAGGCGGTCGAGCCGGTCGGAGAAGACCAGCCGTCCCCGGTCCATGATGCAGACCCGGTCGCATACCATCTCCACCTCCGGCAGGATGTGAGTGGAGAGCAGTACCCCGTGGTCCTCACCGAGACCGCGGATCAGGTCGCGGATCTCGCGGATCTGATTCGGGTCCAGGCCGCTGGTGGGTTCATCCAGTACCACCAGGGCCGGCCGGTGGATCAGGGCCTGGGCGATGCCGACCCGCTGCTGGTAGCCCTTGGAGAGGTGGCCGATCAGGCGCCTGCCGTGGTCCTGCAGGCCGCACTGCTCCTTCGCCGTGGCCAGGGCTCCATGCCGCTGCCGGCGTGGCACCCCGCGCAGCCGTGCGGCGAAGGTGAGGTATTCATCCACCGTCAGATTGGGGTAGAGCGGTGGCTGCTCCGGCAGGTAACCCAGCAGGCGCCGCGTCTGCAGCGGCTGTCGGGCCATGTCCAGCCCCTGGATCAGGACCCTGCCGCCGGTGGGAACCAGGGCGCCGCTGAGGATGCGCATGGTGGTGGACTTGCCGGCGCCGTTGGGACCCAGCAGACCCAGCACCTCGCCCTGCGCCAGGTTCAGGCTGACCCCGTCCACGGCATGGAATCCACCATACCAGTGGTGGATGTCGCGAAGTTCGAGCAGCGTCTCCATAGCCCGCGCAAGTTACCGCCTCGCCACGGGGGTGGCAAGGGCCGGTGCGACATCTCTCTTCTTTCTGTTGATCATCGATCCCCTGCACCTCCTGTTGGGAGAGGCCGGAACAGGTGGCCGACCGGCCAGGGCCGGAAGCGGGTGATGTCAAAACGGGAATGGAACAAAGCGGGAATGGTGAGAAGGGACCGGGACGGGGAAAAAGGTTGGGGCGGTAAAAAATGGTATTGAGGGAAAAGTGGGTCTTGAGATCCCCTATACCAGAAACAGACTGGCCAGGCCGAGGAAGGCCAGGAATCCGACCACGTCGGTGACGGTGGTGAGCAGCACCGAGCCGGCCAGGGCCGGGTCGATGCCGAGGCGGTCCAGGATCAGGGGCAGCAGGGCGCCGGTGAAGGCGGCCAGCAGCAGGTTGACGGTGAGGGCGACGGCGATCAGTGCACCGATGTCGACGCTGTGGAACCAGATGCCGGCGATGGTTGCCACCACCGCTGCCCAGACGATGCTGTTGATGCCGGCCACCGCCATCTCCTTCAGCAACAGGCGGCGGGCGTTCTTGCCCGACAGCTGGCCCAGGGCGATGCCACGGATGGTGAGGGTCAGGGTCTGGCTGCCGGCGATGCCGCCCATGCTGGCGACCACCGGCATCAGCACCGCCAGTGCCACCACCCTCTGGATGGTCTCCTCGAACAGGCCGATCACCCAGGAGGCGAGGAAGGCGGTGAGCAGGTTGACTCCGAGCCAGACGGCGCGGCGCCGGGCGGAGACCATCACCGGCGCGAACATGTCCTCGTCCTCGGACAGACCGGCCTGGCCCATGAACTGGTGCTCGCCCTCCTCCCGGATCACGTCGACCACGTCGTCGACGGTGATGCGGCCCAGGAGGCGGCCCTCCTCGTCCACCACCGGGGCGGAGATCAGGTCGTGCTGCTCGAACAGGTTGGCCACCTGGTTGTCCTCCATGGTGGCGGGGATCGGCGGTGGCTCCAGGGTCATGGCCTCGGCCACGATGTCGTCCGGATCCCTTCTCACCAGCTCGATCAGGGGCAGCACGCCCAGGTAGCGGCCATCCCGGTTGACCACGAACAGGGAGTCGGTGTCCTCCGGGATATGGTCGCGGATGCGTCGCAGGTAGCGGATCACCACGTCCAGCGTCACCTCCGGCCGCACCGTGACCGCATCCGGGTTCATCAGGCCGCCGGCGGTGTCCTCGGGATAGGAGAGCACCGCCTCCAGCCGCTCCCGGTGCTGCTGGTCGAGGGAGTCGATGATCTCCCGGGCGATGGTCTCCGGCAGCTCCTGCACCAGGTCCGCCAGGTCGTCGGTGTCGAGGCCGTCGGTGGCCGACACCAGCTCCTCCCGGTTCATCTTGCTGATCAGGTCGGCGCGCACCTCGTCGGTGAGCAGCACCAGTACCTCGCCCTCCAGCTCGTCGTCCACCAGGTTCCACAGGACGTCGCGCTCGGCCAGGGGCAGGGCCTCGAGCAGATGGGCGATCTCGCCCGGCGTGAGGGCGTTGAGCATCTTGCGCGCCTGGGCCAGGGCGCCGCTGTCGAGCACGTTCTGCAGCCGCTCCAGGCGCTGGAGACGGGTGTCTTCGCTGATGTCCAACGCATGCTCGGCCATGGGGGGAGCATCTCCTCGGCAGGGGGATGGGTGGTGAACGGGCGCGCCCCGTTTCACGCAGGCGCCAAGTGTAGCAGTTGTGGAGGTGGGGGGTGGAGCGCCGGCGGGATGTTTCCGCCGGGGGTCAGTGGATGGAGCGGCAGAGTCGGGTCAGATGGCTCCACGCCTCCGGCTCGTGGATCCGCTGCATCAGGCTGCGGACCTGTTGTTCCAGCTCGCCGGCATGGAGTGAACGGATCGCCTGTTTCGCCTCCAGCAGTGCCCCCGGCTGCATGCTGAGCTCCTGCAGCCCCATACCCACCAGCAGCGGGATGAAATCCGGGTCGCCGGCCATCTCGCCACACATGCTGACCGGGATCCCCTGCCGATGGCCGGCATCGATCACGCCCTGGATCAGCTGCAGCACCGACGGGTGCAGCGGGTCGTAGAGATAGTTCACCTCGTCGTCCACCCGGTCGATCGCCAGGGTGTACTGAACCAGGTCGTTGGTGCCGATGGAGAGGAAGTCCAGCTCGCGGGCGAAGGCGTCGGCGGCGAGGGCGGCGGCGGGTACCTCGATCATGCCCCCGATCGGCAGGTCGGGGTCGAAGGCGACACCGTCGCGCCGGAGCGAGCGCCTGGTCTCCGCCACCAGGGTCCTGATGGCCGCCACCTCCTGCAGGCTGCACAGCATCGGGATCATCATCCGCACCGGCCCCAGCGCCGCGACCCGCAGGATGGCGCGCAGCTGGGGAATGAACAGGTCCGGTTCCTTCAGGCACAGGCGTACGGCGCGCAGGCCCAGGGCGGGGTTGTGACAGGTGCCTGCGTGGTCGCCGTCGGCCGGTTTGTCCGCCCCCAGGTCCAGGGTCCGGATGGTGATCGGCAGGCCGTCGAGACCCTCCACCACCCGGGCATAGGCGGCGAAGTGCTCCTCTTCGTCCGGTGGCCGGCTCCGGTTCATGAAGAGGTACTCGGTGCGGTAGAGCCCGACACCGTCGGCCTGCAGGCTGCGGGTGGTGTCGATATCCTCCGGCAGCTCGATGTTGGCCAGCAGGGTCAGGCAGCGGCCGTCGCGGGTACAGGCCGGCTGTCCCACCAGGGTGCGCAGGCTGCTGGCGTGGTCGCGGGCGGCCTGGATCCGGCCCTGGTAGTGGGACAGGGTGTCCTGGTCCACCGCCGCCAGCACCACCCCCTGGTGGCCGTCCACCACCAGCTGCTCGCCCTGTCGGAAGCAGCGGGCGGCGTGGTGCACGCCGAGCACCGCCGGGATTCCGAGGCTGCGGGCGAGGATGGCGGTATGGGACATGGGGCCGCCGGACTCGGTGACGAATCCGGCAATGCCCTGGTGGTGCAGCAGGATGGTATCGGCCGGTGTCAGGTCGCGGGCCAGCACGATGCGCCCCTGCAGCTCCTCCGCCTCCGTCTCCTCCTCCTGCTGCTGCAGCAGGATCTTCTGGATCTGGTTGACCACGTGCTCGACGTCGTCCTTGCGGGTGCGCAGGTAGGGGTCCTCCATGGCGTCGAACACCCCGGTCAGGGCATCGCACTGCTGCTGCAGGGCCCACTCTGCGGTGCAGCCCTGCTCGCGGATGCGTTCGATCGGGGCCTCCGCCAGGGCGGCGTCCTCCAGCATCAGCAGATGGGTGTCGATGAAGGCGAGGATGTCGGAGCGGGTGTTGGCGGGGATCCGGCTGCGCACCGCACGCAGGGTGCGCCGGGCACCGGCCAGGGCCTGACGGAACCGGTCCACCTCGTCCGGTATCCGGTCCCGCTCCACCTGGCCCGGTACCACCTCCACCCGGCCCTGATGCAGGAGATGGGCGGGGCCGATGGCGATGCTGGGGCCGGACCCGACGCCGATGCCAAGGCAGGAGAAGGTCATTCGGGCTCCCCGAAGCGGTCGGCGATCAGGCGTTCGAGAGCGGCCATGGCGTTCTCCTCGTCATCCCCGTCGGTGATCAGGGTCAGCCGGCTGCCCTGGCCGGCGGCCAGCATCATCACCCCCATGATGCTCTTGCCGTTGACCTCCTGCTCCTCCCTGCGCAGCAGCACCTCGCAGTCGTAGAGAGAGGCCTCGGTGACCAGCCTGGCCGCTGCCCGGGCGTGCAGTCCGAGCTTGTTGACGATCTCCACCTCGCGCCTGATCACGGCAGTTCCCGGTGGCGCACCAGCACCTGGTGGCCACGCTCCCGGAAATGGCGGCTCAGCCGCTCAACCAGATAGACCGAGCGGTGCTGGCCGCCGGTGCAGCCGATGGAGACGGTGAGGTAGGCGCGCCCGTCGGCCTCGAAGGAGGGGATCCAGTGTTCCAGGAAACCGCTGATACTCTCGTGCATCCGGTGGACATCGGGGTCGTTCTCCAGAAACCCGGCCACCGCCGGATCGCGGCCGGTGAGGGGGCGCAGGTCCGGGCGCCAGTAGGGGTTGGGCAGACAGCGCACGTCGTAGACGAAATCCGAGTCGTTGGGCACGCCGTGCTTGAAGCCGAATGATTCAAACAGCAGCGACAGCTCCCCCTCCGGACGCTCCCCCACCCGGCGCCGGATCAGATCCCGCAGCTGGTGGACGTTCATGCGGGTGGTGTCGATACGCAGGTCGGCGGCATTGAGGAAGGGCCCCAGGATGGCCCGTTCCAGCTGGATCGCCTCGATCAGGGGGTGACGGTCGTCGGACAGGGGGTGGCGGCGGCGGGTCTCGCTGTAGCGTTTGATCAGGGTCTCGTCGGCCGCCTCCAGGTAGAGGATCTCGACGTCGACACCGCGCTGGCGCAGGGTGTCGAGGACGCTCTTCAGGCCTTCCAGCTCGGTCCCGTGGTTGCGGGCATCGATACCGATGGCGGCCTGCTCGAAACGCTGGTCGCCGGAGTCGAGCAGGATCCTCCCGAAGGGTTCCAGCAGCAGCAGCGGCAGGTTGTCGATGCAGTAGTGGCCGAGGTCCTCCAGGGTGTTGAGGGCGGTGGTCTTTCCGGAGCCGGATAGGCCTGTGACGATGACCAGTTTCATGACGGCTGGCGGGCAGGGCAGCGGGACGATGGCTCGCAGTATAGCCCGAATCCGGTGGCGGGGAAGCGGGACGCCGTGCTCAGCCGTCCACGATGGCCTGCTGCTGGCGGCGGATGAACTCCTCGGTGGCGTCGTAGCCGTTGCGCATCAGGTTGTACTGGCGCACCGCCGCCTCGACCAGTACCGACATCTCCCGCCCCGGGGCCACCGGCAGATCCACCTGGGGAATCGGCAGTCCCAGCACGTCCCGGGTGGAATAGCTTCCCTGCAGGCGGTCGATGCTGCGCAGTTCGGTGTCGTTCATGGACTGCAGGTTGACGATCAGCTGCAGCTGCTTCTCCTGCTTGACCGCGGCGTCGCCGAACATGGCGCGGATGTTGAGCACGCCCAGCCCCCGTACCTCGAGAAAATCCTGCAGCAGGGGCGGGCAGCGGCCGGTGACGGTGTCCGGAGCGACGCGGGAGAAGTGGGGGGCGTCGTCCGCAACCAGGCGATGGCCGCGCGAGATCAGCTCCAGCGCCAGCTCGCTCTTGCCGATTCCGGGGCCTCCCCTGAGCAGCAGGCCGATGCCGAGGATCTCCATGAACACCCCGTGATCGATGGTGCGCTCGGCCAGGGCCCGGGCCAGGTAGTGCTGCAGTTCGCCCGTCACCCGGTTGTCGGGCAGCGGCGAACTCATCAGCGGGGTGCCGCTGGCGGCCGCCTGGGCCAGCAGCGCGTCCTCCGGCTCGATGCCGTCGGCCAGGACGATGGCGGCCGGACGGGCGTCGAACAGCTTGTCCAGCACGTCCCGGTAGAAACCCGGTTCCAGGCTGGCGAAGTAGATCAGCTCGGCGTGGCCGATGACCTGGATGCGGTTGGGGTGGATGCAGTTGAGGGGACCGACCAGGTTCTGGCCGGCGGCGCCGGGAAAGTCGCCGCGGATACTGCGTTCGGAACCGCTGTGCCCCTCCAGCCAGGAGAGGCCCAGCTTGCTGCGCAGGGCGTTGTAGACGTCTCTGGTCGAGATCCCCGGCGTCACGCGCTGGCAGCCATGTCGCCGCCGGCCTGCCGGAACAGCTCCAGCACCGCGGCCGGGTCGGGGGCCTGCCGGATGCGATCGCAATAGGTGGGGTCGCTGAAACGGGCGGCCAGGCTGGCCAGCAGCTGCAGATGCTCGTCGGTGGCCTGCTCCGGTACCAGCAGGCCGACCACGATGTCGACCGGCTTGGCGTCGATGGCGTCGAAATCCACCCCCTGCTGCAGCCGCACCAGGGCGCCGTGGGAGCCGGTCACTCCCTTCATGCGGGCGTGGGGCAGGGCGATTCCCTGCCCCAGGCCGGTGCTGCCGAGGCGCTCCCGCTCCAGCAGCTTGTCGAAGACCTGTTCCCGGGTCAGGCCGGCCGCAGTCGCCGCCAGCAGTCCCGCCACCTCTTCCAGGATCCGCTTCTTGCTGGCGGCGCCGCTGTCCAGGTGGATCCGGTCTAGGGCGAGGAAGTCGTCGGGGAACATGGTCGTAGCTGTCGGCTGACGGGGTCAGCCCTCCATCGGTTCCATCCCCTTGGGGATGGCGCCGTTGCGGTGATTGGTGTGCTTCTCCTTGTGTTTCTTGACCTGACGGTCGAGCTTGTCCACCAGTCCGTCGATGGCCGCGTACATGTCCTCCTCGACACAGTCGGCGAATACGTCGTTGCCGTTCAGATGCAGGGTCGCCTCGGCCTTCTGCCGCAGCTTCTCCACGCTGAGGATGACGTGGACGTTGGTCACATGATCGAAATGGCGCTCCAGTCGCTCGAACTTGGATTCCACGTAGCTGCGCAGGGCAGGAGTGACATCCACATGGTGACCAGTCAGGTTGATTTGCATGGTTTGCTCCTTTGTCAGCGCGCCTAGGCCAGGCGCTTTCGCTCGTTGGATGGCGGGATGGCCATCGATTCGCGGTACTTCGCCACGGTTCGCCTCGCAACCTTGATCCCCTGATCCGCGAGTATGCCGGCGATCTTGTTGTCGCTGAGCGGCTTGCCCGGTTTCTCTGCGGCGATCAGTTTTTTGATCAGGGCGCGTATCGCGGTCGCCGAGCACTCGCCTCCTCCGGCCGTGCTTACGTGGCTGGAGAAGAAGTACTTGAATTCGAAGGTGCCGCGGGGGGTGTGCATGTACTTCTGGGTGGTGACCCGGGAGATGGTGGACTCGTGCATGTCCAGTGCCTCGGCGATGTCCCGCAGCACCAGCGGACGCATCGCCTCCTCGCCATGCTCGAAGAAGCCGAGCTGGAACTCGACGATCTTGCTGGCCACCTTGAGCAGGGTCTCGTTGCGGCTCACCAGGCTCTTGATGAACCAGCGCGCCTCCTGCATGTGGTTCTTCAGATAGGTGTTGTCTTCGCTGTTGTCGGCCCGCCGGATCAGCTTGGCATACTCCGGGTTGACCCGCAGCCGCGGCGTCGCCTCCGGGTTCAGTTCCACCCGCCAGACACCATTGCGCTTGCTGACGAAGACATCGGGCAGGACGTACTGGGGTTCGCTGTCCGCCACCAGGGTGCCGGGCCGCGGATTGAGGGAGCGGATCAGGTCGTTGATCCGGTGCAGGGTGTCGTCGTCCACCTTCAGGCGGCGCTTGATCTGGTTGTGGTCCTGCTGGGCCAGCAGGTCGAAGTGATCGCGCACCAGCTCGATCGCCCGGGGCAGCAGCTCATGCTCCAACGGATACTGCTCCAGCTGGATCAGCAGGCATTCACGCGGATCGCGGGCGGCGACGCCGGGGGGGTCGAACTGCTGCAGCCGGTGCAGTACCGCCTCCACCTCGTCCAGCTCCAGCTCGTCGTCACCCAGGCCGGTGTGGATCTCCTCCAGACTGGTGGTGAGGTAGCCGTCCTCGTTGACGGCATCGACGATGGCGGTGGCGATGGCCCGGTCCCGGGGACTGAACGGGGTCAGGTTCAGCTGCCAGGTGAGGTAGTCGTGCAGGGTGCGGGCGGTGCGCCGCTGATTGAGGAAGTCGCTCTCCACCTGTTCGCCGGTGCTACCACCGGAGACTGGTGGCAGGACGCTGTCGTAGACGTCGTCCCAGCCACTGTCCACCGGCAGTTCGTCTGGGATGTCGGTGGCCTCGGGAGCGATCTCCTTCTCCGGTTCCAGGCCGCTGCCCCCGACCTCGGTGGCGGTGACCGCCGTCTCCCGGCTCTCGCCGTTGACCGGTGTGTCCCCCTCGCCGGCCTGCTCCCGGGTCGCTCCCTCCTCCTCGGTCTCCAGCATCAGATTGGACTCGAGAGCGTCCTGGATCTCCTGTTTCAGATCCAGGGTGGAGAGCTGCAGCAGCCGGATCGCCTGTTGCAGCTGGGGCGTCATGGTCAGGTGCTGCCCCAGGCGGAGCTGAAGGGTCTGCTTCATCGGGGAGCGGTCGATCCTGGTATGTTATTTGTATGTTTTCCCATTGCCTGTCTCCATTTTAGCTGAAAAGCGCCGCCGGTTTGCAACGGCTTGTCGCGGCTCCGGTTGCGCTGGGTCAAGGCATTCCGTGCTGACAGGTTATCGGCTGCCCGGGCCCCGGGTTGACCCCTCTCCGGCGACTGCGCCGGGGTTCCGGCTACAGGCGGAATTCGCTTCCCAGGTAGACCGAGCGCACCTCGTCGTGGGAGAGGATCTGCTCCGGGGTGCCCTCGGTCATCACCCGCCCCTGGTGGATGATGTAGGCGCGCTGGCAGATGCCCAGGGTCTCGCGCACGTTGTGGTCGGTGATGAGAATGCCGATGCCGCGCTCCGCCAGCTGACGGACGATGCCCTGGATGTCGCGCACCGAGATCGGGTCGATGCCGGCGAAGGGCTCGTCCAGCAGGATGAAGCGGGGCTCGATGGAGAGGGCGCGGGCGATCTCCAGGCGCCGGCGTTCGCCGCCGGAGAGGGAGAGGGCGAGGTTGTCGCGCAGATGGCCGAGGCCGAAATCCTGCAGCAGCCGGTCGGCCATCTCCTGCTGGCCGCCCCGGGAGAGATCGCGCCGGGTCTGCAGGATCGCCAGCACGTTGTCGCGGACGCTGAGTTTGCGGAACACCGACGGCTCCTGGGCCAGGTAACCCAGTCCCAGGCGGGCGCGGGCGTGCATCGGCAGAGCGGTGATGTCGCGGTCGTTGAGGTGGATCGAGCCGCCCTCGGACGGCAGCAGACCGGCGATCATGTAGAAGCAGGTGGTCTTGCCGGCGCCGTTGGGACCCAGCAGGCCGACGATCTCACCGCCGTCGACCCGCAGCGAGACCCCGTCCACCACCGCCCGGCGGCGGTAGTGCCGGGTCAGGCCGTCGGCGCCGAGCCGGTCCGTCACTTCCTCTGTGCGTCCTTCGGCTGGATGGTGACCCGGACGCGCTGTTTGCCCTTCGCCCTGGCCCCGGCCCGGACCTGGCCCCGGACCCGGTCGTAGACGATGCGGTCACTGGCGAAACTGTCCTTGCCCTGGGTCACCACGGCGTCACCGATGAGAATGACGACCTCGCTGTCGGTGTCGTATTCCGCCTTTCTGGAACGGCCCCGGATCGGTTCCCGCTTCCCCTCGACCCGCTGCCGGAAGGTGGTGGGGTTGCCGCTGGCCACGATGTGGTTCGCACCATTGGGTTTGCGCGTCACCACCACCCGGTCGGCGGTCAGGTGGATGCTTCCCTGGTCCACCACCACGTTGCCCTCGTAGACGCTGACGCCGGTGCCGTCGTCGATCTCGACCCCGTCCGCCTCCATGGTGATCGGCTGCCTGCTGTCCTCGGGCAGGGCAGTGGCCAGGACCGGCAGCAGGGCCAGCAGCAGGGCGGCGACCGGGATCCGTGCTCTCGTCTCACTCCACTTCATAGCGTCCTCTCACGTTGGACAGCAGGCGCATGCGCAGGGGGCCGCCGAACCAGGCCTGCAGGCCACGGGCCCGGACCCGGCTGCCGTCGCTGCGGGCATCCACCTCGGCATCGGTCTCGGCATACTCCTGTTCCGGGCGGATGCGCAGATCGCGGGTGACGATGTGCATCGGCGCCACCCCGGTGTCGCCCCGGCGGTCGATCTCCACCCGTCCCTGCAGCTCCACCAGGCTCTTGTCGCCGGTGATCCGGCCACGCTCGGAGCGGACCCGCCAGGGTGGCCGTGGCGGATCGTAGAACACCATCCGCGGCGCCGTCACCTCGGTGCTGTCGTCGTCCGGGAAATGTACCATACGGGTGGCGCCGAGGCGGCGCTCCGGGCGACCGTCGGGTCCGGTGGTGACGGCGCTGAAGCGGTCGAGGGTGTAGTCCGGTGTGTGCGGGGGCGGCCGGTAGTCGCTGGCGGTCCCGGCCTGGCGCGCCAGCCACCAGCTGCCCAGGGTGATCAGGGAGAGGAGGGCGATCGCCAGAAGATTTCTCCCGGTGGTGGTCAAGTGAACCGCTCCAGCACGCCCTGCCAGCTCCCCTGGGCCTGCATCAGCAGTTCGCACACCTCGCGGGCGGCGCCGCGACCGCCGCTGGCCCGGGTCTGCCAGTGGGCCCGGCGGACCACCTCGTGGTGGGCGTCCTGCACGGTGACGGCGAGGCCGACCCGGGCCATGATCGGCAGGTCCAGCAGGTCGTCGCCGACATAGGCCGCCTGCTCCGGCTCCAGACCGAGCCGGTCCAGCAGCTCCAGGAACGCCGGCAGCTTGTCCTGGCGACCCTGGTAGAGGTGACGGATGCCAAGGCTCTCCATCCGCAGGGCCACCACCTGCGAGGTGCGGGCGGTGATCACCCCGATCTCCACCCCGGTGGACTGGAGCAGCTTCATGCCCAGTCCGTCCTTGGAGTTGAACGCCTTGTACTCCTGGCCGTCGTCCCCCAGGTAGAGGCTGCCATCGGTCAGCACACCGTCGACGTCGAACACCACCAGCCGGATACGGGCGGCGCGCCGCTGCAGCTCGTCCCTCCCCATCACACCACTCCCGCCCGCAGCAGGTCGTGCATGTTGAGGGCCCCGACCAGGCGTTCCCCGTCGTCGACGATGAGCAGGGCGTTGATCTTGTTCTGTTCCATGATCTGCAGCGCCTCCGCCGCCAGCTGGTCGGCGCGGGCGGTCTTGCAGTCGCGGGTCATCACCCGCTCGATGGGGCAGTGGCGCAGGTCGTGCTCGTGGTCCAGGGTGCGCCGCAGGTCGCCGTCGGTGTAGATGCCGGCCAGCCGGCCCTGATCGTCCACCACCGCGGTCATCCCCAGACCCTTGTTGGTCATCTCCACCAGGGCATCGCGCAGGTCGGCGTCGCGGGAGACCACCGGGATGGCGTCGCCCGAATGCATGATGTCGCCGATGTGCAGCAGCAGCCGGCGCCCCAGGCTGCCGCCGGGATGGGAACGGGCGAAGTCCTGTTCGGTGAAACCGCGCGCCTCCAGCAGGGCCACCGCCAGCGCGTCGCCCATGGCCAGGGCCACGGTGGTGCTGGAGGTGGGGGCCAGGTTGAGGGGGCATGCCTCCTGCTCGACACTGACGTCCAGATGCACGTCCGATTCCCGGGCCAGGTTGGAGTTCGGGTTGCCGGTCATGGCGATCAGCGGCACGCCGAGGCGCTTGATCAGCGGCAGGATGGTGAGCAGTTCCGAGGTCTCCCCGGAATTGGACAGCGCCAGCACCACGTCCTGGCCGGTGATCATGCCCAGGTCACCATGACTCGCCTCGCCCGGGTGGACGAAGAAGGCGGGGCTGCCGGTGCTGGCCAGGGTGGCGGCGATCTTGTTGCCGATGTGGCCCGATTTGCCCATGCCGGTGACCACGATGCGGCCACTGCAGGCGAGCATGTGGTGGCAGGCGATGGCGAACTGGTCGTCGATGCGGCCGGCCAGGGCCTGGACCGCCGCCGCCTCGTTGTTGATCACCGCCAGGCCGAGGGCCTTCAGGCGTTCCGCTTCGCCGCGGTCGAGTGGCAGATCGGCGTTCATGCGTCCAGGCCTGCGGGCTGGGAGAGGATGCTGGTTCCGGCCCCCGGTTCCATGGCCTGGTGGCTGTCGACGAACAGCAGGGTCTGGTAACCGACGAAGGCGGCCGCCAGCAGCAGACCCTCGAAGCGGTTGATGCGTCCCTGTCCGCCGAAGCCGTAGCCCATCACGAACAGGGCCAGGGTGAAGCCGATCATCACCGGCAGGTCGCGGCTCAGTACCTCGGGCGACAGCTCCACCGGGGCCACCAGTCCGGGCACCGGCAGCACCGCCAGCAGGTTGTACATGTTGGAGCCGATCACGTTGCCGATGGCGATGTCGTGCTCCTCCTTCAGCACCGACGTCACGCTGGCGGCCAGTTCCGGCAGGCTGGTGCCGAGGGCGACGATGGTCAGGCCGATCACCAGGTCGCTGATGCCGAGGGCGGTGGCCACGTTGACCGCCCCCCAGACCAGGACGCGGGAGCTGAGCAACAGCAGCAGCAGGCCGGTACTGAACAGGATGACCGCGCGCGCGGTCGGCATGCGTTCCGGGATCTCCGCCTCCATCTCCATCTCCAGCGGGTCGCTGGCCAGCCCCTGCCGGCCGAGCCGGATCATGGCCCAGATCAGGCCGGCCAGGCCGGCCAGCAGGATCAGGCTGTCGAACAGGTCGAGCACCCCGTCCAGCATCAGCAGCAGCGCCATCAGGCTCACCGCCAGCAGCAGCGGGTATTCCCGGCGCAGGGTGTCGGAGCGGACCGTCAGCGGGGCGATCAGGGCGGTGACGCCCAGGATCAGCCCGATGTTGGCGATGTTGGAGCCGAGGGCATTGCCGATCGCCAGGCCCGGGTTACCCTGCCAGGCGGCCATGCCGGAGACCAGGATCTCCGGTGCCGAGGTGCCGAAGCCGACGATGGTGAGGCCGATCAGCATCGGCGACACCCCCAGGTTGCGGGCCAGGGCCGCAGCCCCGGTGACGAAGCGATCCGCGCCCCAGACCAGGACGGCCAGGCCGGCGATGATGGCGGTGATGTCGAGCAGCATGGATCCTGTCGGGTGGTTGGCGACCGCTACGGGCGCCGGGCATTGTTCCAGAGCGGGCGCGGATTGTCCAAGTCCGGGGACGGGTGACGGCGGTCGGGGAGCGCCGGTTCAGTCGACGAAGAACTGCTGCTCGATTCCGGCCTCGATCGGCTGCTGCTCTCCCTGTGGCGTGACCCGCATGCGGAAGCTGTAGGTCTCTCCGTCGACGACCGGGAATTCACCGATGTAGTAGTAGGCGTCACCCTCGCGGATCCGGCGCATCGGCAGCGGCTGGCTGCGGCCGGTGAGATCGGTCATGGTGACCTCGACCCGGGCCGGCACCGACTCACCGACCGTGCCGGGCCGCTCCCGGATCACGGAGACGTTGAGCAGTCCGCGGTACTTGCTGCGGACGATGCCGTACTGCTTTGCCACGTCCGGGGTGAGCATGGCGCTGGGGATGGCGTTGTGGTGGACGGTGTAGCCGCGTTCATGGGTGCTGTTCTCGGCCTGCCCCGCCAGGGGGATCAACAGCAGGCAGGCGGTCAGCAGCTGCAGCAGGGGGTGTCTCATGGCTGTGCTCCGATGGTGCCGGGTCGATGGAGCAGACTATACTCCGAATCGGCCGGGGCATCATGGGGGCGGGGATCAGCTCACCAGCCGGGGCTTGGTGTCCTGGCCCGGGGAGGGGGGGTGTGCGGTGTTGATGCGGTTGTAGAGATTGCGCAGCACCAGCAGCTGGCGTTCCACCGCCCGCTCCTGTTTCTGTAGCTCCGCCACCCGCCGCTCCAGGGTGTCGCGGGACCGGCTGATCTTCTGCAGGTCCTGCAGCCGGGTCTCCATCTGTTCCCGGTGCTGCTCGATCTGCAGCGACAGGGGATCGAGCACCCCGTCCAGCCATTCGGCCACCTCGCGCCGGGCGGTGGTGAAGATCATCCGCGCCCGACCCACCAGGCTCATCAGGAAGCGGCGGACCACGAAGTGTTTCTCGGTGACCGCCATCACCGGGCTGTTGCGGAAGATCTCCGCCTCCTGGTACAGCATCTCCAGCTCCACCCGGAAGCGCATCACCGAGAACATGCGCGGCTGTACCACGCTGAAGTCGTGCTGGCTCTGGAACCGGCGGTAGATACTGCGAATGGTCTTGCGCGCCTGCTCGCTCTCGCCGACCAGGGTCTGCATGTCGTCGCGCAGCTCGTCGAACAGGGCCTGCATCACCCGCCGCAGGCCGCGCGTGGTCCAGGCCCCGCGCATCTCCTTCTGTGCCGCCTCGATACGCTGTTCCAGCTGTTCCAGGTCCAGCATCTGCATCAGCCGCTGGGACTGCTCCCTGAGCAGGTCGCGGCTGGCGTTGAAGCTGTTCACGTCCTGGATATAGGCCGCCTGCTCGGCCCGGGTCCGGGTCATCAGGTGCTCGATCACCTCGCGGCTCTTGCCGCTGAGACCGCGGAACTCCTCCAGCTGCGCCCGTATGCTGCGCTGCTTGCTGACGACGATGCCGATGGTGCTCTCCAGCATGTGGCTGATCTCGGCACTGACGGTGTCGCGCACGATCTCCCGGCGGCTGTCCAGCAGCTCCCGTGACAGGTACTCCTCCAGCGCCGGCAGGGCGCTGCGCCGCAGCAGTTCCCGGTCGCCCTTGACCTTGCCCAGCAGCCCCTTGTGGGCGGAGACCGGAAAGATGTTGCTGCGCGGGATGCCGAGGATATCGGCGCTCTCCCGGCACTGGCGCTCGATCGCCCGATCGATGGCGCTGCCGTCCTGCAGTTCGTCCCACAGGGTGTCGATCTTGTTCAGCACCACCATCAGGCCCTGGTTGCGGCGCCGCTTGCCGCTCCTGACATGGTTCCGCCACATCTCCAGGTCGCTGCGGGTGACGCCGGTATCGGCGGCCAGCACGAACAGGATCGCCTGGGCCGACGGCAGCATGCTCAGGGTCAGTTCCGGCTCACTGCCGAGGGCGTTCAGACCCGGGGTGTCGAGGATCACCAGTCCCTGTTTCAGCAGCGGATGGGGAAAGGAGATCAGGGCATGGCGCCACCTGGGGATCTCCACCGTTTCCGGGAGCTGTTCGTGCTGGGGATTGTCGGCGGGGTCGTACAGGCCCAGGCGAATCGCCTCCTGCACCGGCACCTGGCGGCTCTGCACCACCTCCCCCAGGGCGGCCTCGATCTGGTCGGCGGAGGTGAGGTCGAGTTCACGCTGGATCCAGGCCTCCGGCTGCTGTTTCAGGGCCTCCAGCGGGGTCTCCTGCAGCCGCGTCTCGATCGGCAGCAGGCGCACGTAGGCGCTGTCCGCCTGCCGGTCGTAGAACATCTCGGTGGGGCACATGGTGGTGCGGCCGGCGGCGGAGGGGAGCAGGCGGCGGCCGTAGTCGGCGAAGAAGATGGCGTTGATCAGCTCGGTCTTGCCGCGGGAGAACTCGGCGACGAAGGCGACGGTGAGACTCTCCTCCGCCAGTGCCCGGCGGCACTGGTCGATGCGCTGGGCGCTGTCCCGGGTCAGCAGCCGGTACTTCTTCAGCCAGCGCTGGTACTCGTTCATGGTGTGGGAGAGGTGCTGCTTCCACTGGCCGTACGAGCGCAGCTTGCTGTTGAATCGGGATATCTCCATCCGGTTGCCGCCTGACAGCTGCCCGGCGCTCTCCTCTTTGAAAAGATAGTGGAACTTCGTCTCCGACCCGGCTGCCGGGCCTGGGGTCAGGAGTGATCCTCCCGGCCGGGGATCCGGATCGGCCATTTCCTCGGGGCCTGGATTCGCACCCCCTTGCAGCGGCTGCCCGCACCGGTCACCAGCTGCACCTGGGAGCGGCGGACGCCGAACTCCCGGGCCAGGAACCGGATCAGGTGGGCATTGGCCCGCCCCTCCACCGGCGGGGCGGTGATCCGCACCTTGTAGTGGTCGCCGTGGGGCGCGACGAACGCATCCCGCCCGCTGCGGGGCTGGACGCGCAGGGACAGCAGCAGATCGTCTCCTTCCCAGCGATACCAGGAGTCGTCCGTTCCGCTCACCGGAACGGGCTGCCTGTCAGCAGCTGTAGCGGCGGCAGCAGCAGCATCTTTAACAGCACCAGCCCGATCATCACCACCATCGGTGACAGGTCCAGCCCGCCGACAGGCGGGATCAGCCGCTGTGCCGGCCGCAGCAACGGGGCGGTGAGGCGGTCGATGAGGCCGATCACCGGGTTGTAGCCGCCGGGACTGACCCAGCTCAGGATCACCTGGATCAGGATGGCGTAGAGGAACACGTCGAGCGCCAGGCCCACCAGCTCCGGGATGGCCCAGGCCAGGGGGGCGAGCAGGTTGAAGGCGCCCCCGCTGACCAGCAGCACCAGGGTCAGCTCCACCCACTTCACCAGCCACATCAGCACCAGGGAGGCGGTGTCCACTCCACCCAGCGACGGAATCAGCCGCCGCAGGGGGGTCAGCAGGGGGCTGGTGGCCTTGACGATGAACTGGGACACCGGGTTGTAGAAGTCGGCCCGCACCAGCTGCAGCAGGAAACGCAGCATCACCACCAGGGTGCAGGCTCCGAACAGGACCTGGATCAGGAACACCAGGGGATTGGTCAGGTAGCCGTCGCCCATCACTCCTCCCCCAGCATGGCGGAGAGCTCCCTGGAGCGGTCCCGGGCGCCGGTCAGCGCCTGGTGGAACAGCTCCCGGATACCGCCCTGTTCCAGGATCTCCAGCGCCCGCTCGGTGGTGCCGCCGGGGGAGGTGACCCGTTCCCGCAGCACCGCCGGGCCGTCGCTGCTCTCGATCGCCATGCGCGCCGCCCCGAGGGCGGTCTGCAGGGTCAGCAGCCGGGATGTCTCCGCCGGCAGGCCGAGCTCCTGGCCGACCGTCTCCATCGCCTCCATCACCAGGAAGAAGTAGGCCGGACCGCTGCCCGAGAGGGCGGTGACCGCGTCCATCAGCCCCTCGTCCTCCACCCACAGGGTGAGGCCGACGGCGCGCAGGATCGACTCCGCCAGGCTGCGCTGCTCGTCGCTCACCCCGGCCGAGGCGTGCAGCACGGTGGCGCCGGCCTGGAGCATGGCGGGGGTGTTTGGCATGGTGCGCACCAGCGGGATCCCCTCCCCCAGCCAGCCGCGCAGACGGGTCTCGGTGACGCCGGCGGCGATGGAGACCACCAGCGGGCGGTGCCGCTGCAGCAGCGGTGCCAGCTCCTTGGCCACGGTGGCCATCACCTGGGGCTTCACCGCCAGGATCACCACGTCGGCGGCCGCGGCCGCCTCGGCGTTGTCGGCCGCCGAGCGGATGCCCAGGCGGGCCGCCAGCATGCTCAGCTTCTGCTGGTCGCTGTCGCTGACGTGGATCCGTTTCGGATCGTAACCGTCGGCCACCAGCCCGCTGATCAGGGCGGTGGCCATGTTGCCACCGCCGATGAAGGCGATGGTCCTGCTGCTCAGGTCGGGAAGACTCCCGGTGTCGTTGTCGTTCAACGGTGGCTCCTCAGGTCTGGGGTCCGGTTCGATCGGGTGGAGAGGGGGCGCCGCGGCTGCCCGTCCCGCCCGTCTCCGCCGGAATGGCGACGATGGGAATCGCCCAGCGCCGCTGTTCCATGGGGTGATTTTTCAGCAATGGGGGGACGATGGCAATCGCCGCCTGCCCCCCACTCCGGGGATTTACCCCTGTCCCGCGGGCGGCCGGTTGCGTGGCCCGAAGATGGCGGTGCCGATGCGCACCATGGTGGCACCCTCGGCGATGGCCGCCTCCAGGTCGCCGGACATCCCCATGGACAGGGTGTCCAGCCCGGCCCCGTCGGCATTCAGCGATTCCAGCAGCCGGCGCAGGCGGCGGAACGGCCGCCGCTGCGACTCCAGGTCGTCGGCCGGGGCCGGCAGGGTCATCAGGCCCCGCAGGCGCAGGCCGGGCAGGGTGCCGATCTCCGCCACCGCCGCCGCCACCTGGTCCGGCTCGAAGCCGCCCTTGGTCTCTTCCGCATCCAGCTTCACCTGCAGGCAGATGTTGAGCGGGGGCATCCCCCCGGGCCGCTGCCGGCTCAGGCGCCGGGCCTGTTTCAGCTTGTCGATGCTGTGTACCCAGTGGAAGTTCCCGGCGATGGCGCGGGTCTTGTTGCTCTGCACCCGGCCGATGAAGTGCCACTCCACGGGTTCCCCCCGCAGCGCCTCGATCTTGTCCAGCGCCTCCTGCAGGTAGCTCTCACCGAAGCGCTTCTGGCCGACGGCCAGGGCGGCACGGATGTCGTCCGCCGGGCGCGTCTTGCTCACCGCCAGCAGTTGCACCGACCCGGCGGGGCGCTCCCAGCGACGCTCCGCCGCCTGGATCCGCTCGCGTACCCGCTGCAGGCGCTGTGCGATGTCGCTCATGGTCGGGGACTCCATGCAGGGTTGTTCCAGTCGGCGGGAGAAGCAGGTTCCCACGCTCCCGGCTCCCGGTTATGATGGCCCGGGAAGCGTGGTCGAATGGCTGTTCCCGCCGCCTCCGCCGGGCAACAGTTTCCGGCAATCGCCAGGTTAAAGCAAAGGGCGGCGGTTGCCGTTATGGTATCCCGACGGCTTTTTTTCAACCGGGGGCCGCCGCTTGGCCGCAGCGCGCGGTGGCGGTCTCGTGTCAGACAGGGGACGGAACGAATGGATATTGCCGAGCTGCTCGCATTCAGTGTCAAGCACGAGGCCTCGGACCTGCATCTCTCCGCCGGTCTGCCGCCCATGATCCGGGTGGATGGGGACATCCGGCGCATCAATGTGCCGCCGCTGGAGCACAAGGTGGTGCACGGTCTCGTCTACGACATCATGAACGACAAGCAGCGCAAGGACTACGAGGAGTTCCTCGAGACCGACTTTTCGTTCGAGATCCCCGGCCTGGCCCGCTTCCGCGTCAACGCCTTCAACCAGGACCGCGGCGCCGGCGCCGTGTTCCGTACCATTCCCTCCAAGGTGCTGAGCCTGGAGGACCTGGGCTGCCCGGAGACGTTCAAGGAGATCGTCGACGTGCCCCGGGGGCTGGTGCTGGTGACCGGGCCCACCGGCTCGGGCAAGTCCACCACCCTGGCGGCGATGATGGACTACAAGAACGAGAACGACTACGCCCACATCCTCACCATCGAGGATCCGATCGAGTTCGTCCATACCAGCAAGAAGTGTCTGATCAACCAGCGCGAGGTGCACCGGGACACGCTGGGCTTCGCCGAGGCGCTGCGCTCGGCCCTGCGCGAGGATCCGGACATCATCCTGGTGGGCGAGCTGCGCGATCTGGAGACCATCCGCCTGGCCCTGACCGCCGCCGAGACCGGTCACCTGGTGTTCGGCACCCTGCACACCTCGTCGGCGGCGAAGACCATCGACCGCATCATCGATGTGTTCCCGGCCGGCGAGAAGGGGATGGTCCGCTCCATGCTGTCGGAATCGCTGCGTTCGGTGATCGCCCAGACGCTGCTGAAGAAGGTGGGTGGCGGCCGCACCGCGGCCTGGGAGATCATGGTGGGCACGCCGGCGATCCGCAACCTGATCCGCGAGGACAAGGTTGCGCAGATGTATTCCGCCATTCAGACCGGCCAGGCCTTCGGCATGCAGACCCTGGACCAGCATCTGCAGGAGCTGGTGAAGAAGGGCATGATCAGCCGGGCCGATGCCCGCTCCAAGGCGACCAACAAGGAACTGTTCCTGTGACCGATGGCTTCTGCGCCCGGTCGCGCGAGACGAGGTGATCCGTGGAATTCGAAGCCCTGCTGAAGCTGATGTCCGAGAAGAAGGCCTCCGACCTCTTCATCACCGTCGGCATGCCCCCCTGCATCAAGGTCAATGGACGCATCTCACCGGTCTCCGGGGAGAAGATCAGCGAGGAGCAGGCCCGCACCCTGGTGACCCGGATCATGTCGCCGGCCCAGCGCGAGGAGTTCACCCAGACCAACGAGTGCAATTTCGCCATCAGCGCGCCGAAGGTCGGCCGCTTCCGCGTCAGCGCCTTCGTCCAGCGCAGTTCGGTGGGGATGGTGTTGCGGCGTATCGAGAGTCGCATTCCGGAGGTGGACGAGTTGCTGCTGCCGCCGATCATCAAGGACCTGGCGATGACCAAGCGCGGCCTGGTGATCTTCGCCGGCGCCACCGGCACCGGCAAGTCCACCTCGCTGGCGGCCATGGTGGGCTATCGCAACCACAACAGCAGCGGCCATATCGTCACCATCGAGGACCCGATCGAGTTCGCCCACGATCATGCCGGCTGCATCGTCACCCAGCGCGAGGTGGGTATCGACACCGAGTCCTACGAGGTGGCCCTGCGCAATACCCTGCGCCAGGCCCCGGACGTGATCCTGATCGGCGAGATACGCAGTCGTGAGACCATGGAGCACGCCATCGCCTTCGCCGAGACCGGTCACCTCTGCCTCTCCACACTGCATGCGAACAACGCCAACCAGGCGCTGGACCGGATCATCAACTTCTTCCCCGAGGACCGGCGCGACCAGCTGTTCATGGATCTCTCCCTGAACCTGCGCGCCATCGTCGCCCAGCAGCTGGTGCGGCGCCCGGATGGCCGCAGCCGCCGGCCGGTGGTGGAGGTGCTGATCAACACGCCGCTGGCGTCCGACCTGATCCGCAAGGGCGAGGTGCACAAGCTGAAGGATCTGATGAAGCGCTCCACCGAGCAGGGGATGATGACCTTCGATCAGGCCCTCTACGCCCTGTACAAGGAGGGGGAGATCAGCTACGAGGACGCGATCCTGCACGCCGACTCGGCCAACGAGGTGCGGCTGATGGTGAAGCTCGGGGACAGCGGTGGCGGTGTCACCAGCGGCGGGCTGGGTTCGGTCTCGCTGGTGGACGACGACCGGCTCTGAGGCCTAGCCGAATACCGCCCGGGCATCGAATACCGGTCCATCCACGCACACCCGCTGCATCCGCACCCCTTCCGGGGTGGCGACCTCCACGGCGCAGCCGGCGCAGCCGCCGACGCCGCAGGCCATGAACTCCTCCAGCGACACCTGACAGGGCAGCCCGAACTCCGCCGCCAGGGCGGCCACCGCCTCCAGCATCGGATGGGGACCGCAGGCGAAGAGCTCGACCTGGCCCAGGTTGTCCGCGTCCAGTGACTGCAGCCAGTGCCGGGCCAGGTCGGTGACATAGCCCTGGTGGCAGCCGGGAAAGGCCTGCTGGCTGGCCAGGCGGCCGGGGATGCCCCATTCATCGAGCAGGGGCATGCCGGCGATGACACCGTCGGGCATGTCCGGCAGCAGGATCTTCGAGGGTTCGGGACGGAACGGGAACGGGACCTCGGAGCCGAGGATGACCAGTGGGTCGAATCGCCGGTCGCCGGCCAGCTGCTGGGCGGCGAAGATCATCGGCGGCATGCCGACGCCACCGCCGATCAGCAGCGGCCGCCGGCGCCCGGGATGGAAGCTGAACGGGCGGCCGATGGGGCCGAGGATGTCCAGCGTTTCGCCGGGGCGGCGCTGCGCCAGCAGCCGGGTCCCTTCCCCCACCACCTTGTAGAGGATCTCCACCCAGCCCCCGTCGGGTGAGGTGCGCATGATGGAGATGGGCCGGCGCAGGGGCCGGAACGGGGCCACCTGGACGTGGATGAAACTGCCGGGCCGGGCATGGCGGGCGCACTCGGGTGCCTCTGTCCGCAGGATGTACTGGTCGCCGTCGAAGGCCTGGTGGGAGAGGATCTCCCCCTGCTCCGGGAAGATGGTGTCGCGGTGGGGTCTGCTGCTCACTCGATTCGTTTCCTTGGTTCGTTGTTGCGGGGGGCCGGGCGCGGGGCGGGGGCCGGGGCCTTCGGTGTCGGCCCTGCCCGTTCCTGTGTCCTTCCCCGACTACGGTGGAGGGTCTCCACAGGCGGCCCCGG
>DRKP01000165.1 GCA_011051715.1 Sedimenticola thiotaurini
CGGCCAGGCGCCGGCGTGCGCTGCGCAGGCCCGGCCGCAACGAGGCCAGCGCCAGGCGCACCACCTGCCACCAGACGGCACGCTGGCGCTGATCGATGTTTCCGGTCTCGAACAGCTCGCGCATCGCGGAGCGGCGGATCTTGCCACTGGAGGTCTTCAGCACCGTGTGCGGCGGCCCCAGCACCACCTCGTCCGGCGGCACACCGAGCAGATCGCTGGCGACTTCGCGGATCCGGTCCCGCAGCGCCTGCAGCCGGTCCGCCCCCCTCTCGCGGGTCTCGGCGATGACCACCAGCCGTTCCGTGGCCGTGCGCGGGTCGGGGCTGCCGAACACCGCCACGCACCCCTTGCGGATGCCGTCGATGTCACCGATCGCCTCCTCCAGTTCATGGGGATAGATATTGCGCCCGGCCCGGATGACGAGGTCCTTGGCCCGGCCGGTCAGATAGAGATCGCCACCGGCCACGTAGGCCAGGTCGCCGGAATCGAGCCACTCCCCGTCGAACAGGCGCCGGGTCGCCTCGGGATTGCGCAGATAACCGCTGGTGGCGGACGGGCCCTGAAACTCCAGCCGGCCCTGCTCCCGCTCCGGCAGCTCGCGGCCGGCGGCATCGACGATGCGGACCTGGTAACCGGGCAGCGGCTGACCGCAGGCGACGAATTCCAGCGCCTCCGCATCCGCAGCGGACACCGGAATGGCCCTGCCCCGGGTGGTGAAGTCCTGCCGCTGAATGCGGTCGATGAGCGGGCCCCGGCCGAGGGGGGGAAAGGCCAGGCCCACGGCCGCCTCGGCCAGACCGTAGACCGGCGCCATGACCCGTTGTCCGAAACCATAGGGGGCGAAGCGTTCGCCGAAACGGCGGATGGTGTTGGGACTGACCGGTTCGGCGCCGTTGAAGGCGCGCCGCAGGCTGCCGAGGTCCAGCCCTTCGATATCGCCCTCCTGCACCTTGTTCAAACACAGCTCGTAGGCGAAGTTGGGGGCCGCGGTCAGCGTGCCACGATGCCGGTGGATAGCCCACAACCAGCGTGACGGCCGGGTCAGGAAGGCCAGCGGCGACATCAGCACCAGCGGCATGCCGAAATAGAGGCTGCCCAGCCAGGCACCGATCAACCCCATATCGTGATACAGGGGCAGCCAGCTGACGAACACGTCGGACGAGCCGGCCTGGACCGCTTCGCCCATGGCGCGGATGTTGGCCAGCAGATCGGCATGGGTGAGGATCACCCCCTTCGGCTGGCCGGTACTGCCGGAGGTGTATTGCAGAAAGGCGGTATCGCGGGGCTGCACCGGCGGGGCCGTCAGGGTGGTGGCATCGGCCGCCAGCTCCGGCGGGGTGACCACATCGCGAAGGCCGTCCACCTGCCCCTTGAGCAGACGGCCGACCTGTTGCGCCTCTGCCACGGTAATCAGCAGCACCGCTTGGGCATTGGCCAGGATCTTCGCATGCCGGCGCAGGTGGTCCTCCAGCTGGGACGGCCGCAACGGGGGGTAGATGGGAACCGGCACGCCCCCGGCCAGCAGGATGCCGAAGAAGGCGAACAGGTAGTCGCGGCTGGTGGGCAGCATGATGGCGACGCTCTCACCGGGCAGCAGCCCCCGCCCCTGCAGACCGGCGGCAATGGCCCGGGCTCCGTCGTCCAGCGCCCCGTAGGTGATCGTCTCCGGCTGTTCGGCATCGCCGTACAGATAGACGTGCGGGCGCCCGGGATGGCGCTGCCGGTGCCACTGCAGCACCTGCGGAAGGGTCGTCGCCTGGTACGGGACCTCCGCCAGCTCGTCCAGCTGCACCGCCCGCTGGTCGATATCGGGCACCACCGGGCCGGCCGCCCTCCCCGCCTGCACCGCCCGCAACAGATCCCGGGGCGTCTCCGCCTCGGCCAGCAGCCGTTCGGGAAGGGTGACGCCGAAGCTGCGTTCCAGGCGCAGCAGCAGCTCCACCCGCGACAGGCTGTCGAAACCCAGCTCCCGGTCCAGCGCCGTATCCAGATTCACCCGCAGGGTATCGGCGCGCCTGGGCTGCAACTCCAGCGCCAGCTCGCGTATCTGTCCGAGCAGCATATCGGCATCCGGAGCCACCCCTGGCACCGTGCCCTGTTCAGCCTCTTCCCCCATGCCGCCTCCGTTCCGCCGTACCGGGTACTCGCTCGGGCGGGCAATGCGGCAGGCCGGGTGCGGGCTTCACCGGACGGAATGAAACCCGGTGAAATCCTCTCCCGGATGAATACCGCTGTTCGCCGCCTCCCCCCGGAGTATGGCTCCGGACACCACGATATCGCCAGGTATGGAATGGATCAATGAACCAATCCGCTACCGCTGGGGCACCGTGTTGGTCCAAGGAAGGGGGAAGTGGACTGGTTAGTGTCCGTAATCTCTCTCACATTTACTCAGCAACGGCGCCGATCTGTACTCACCCCGCGTGGTTCCCGGGTGAGTCGGGATCCCTCAGCAATTCCTCCCCGAGGTAACGTTTCGCCCCCCTTTGTGCGCCGGCAACGTGTTGCGCCAGTCCGCGGCCGGCATCAGTTCCGCCTGGCCGTATGGGAGGGAGCCAACCATGCATGCGTCGTATGCGAAAGATATCGCACGTTATCTCTTGGGAAATGACTCATGTTCGCTTCCATAGACTCCATCCTCTTGAGAAACAGAGTCTCCGGGAAACCCGCGGTGGTTCAATGCAACCGATGACCATACTGACAACCACGCTCTTGGGTCCGGCATGATTTGATTGTCAAACTGCTCACAGGTCAATGATCTTCCCATCATCAGCCATTTCACAATCTATCAACCTCTTTCTGCTCAGCATGTCCTCACTCATATGCGTGAGCACAAGACGCTTGGGCTTTATAAGAGGTAATCTCTCTGCCAACGTTTGGTAATCCAGATGGAGCTTTATCTTTTTTTCAAAGAAGTAGGCTTCCGCGATAAGCAGATCAACGCCAGCGCCGGCCTCGATCAGGTTATCTGTCCACTCGGTGTCTCCTGTGTAGGCTATTGAACGGCCCTCGACCTCGAACCGGTATGCGTGGAATGGGCCTCCCGGTACACCGTGATTCACACTAAATGGGCGAACCGTAACACCGTCCACGGTCGTCATAACCATGGGCTCTAGTTCAACGAGAGACAGTTCGAAGCGAAGTTTCGTTGTCGATGACCCAGGAAATGCAGTTTCCATTGCCCGTTGGTACCACTCGGCAAGACCCCTGGGACCGGCGATAGTCAACGGCCCCCTGCGTTTTGAAAAGAATTGCGCATCGAGTATGAGAAACGGTATTCCGCCAAAATGATCAGCATGAAAATGGGTTATGAAAATCGTCCGTATGCTGTTGATGGCTACTTCTTTGGCTTTCAGTGCGATTAGCGACGAAGCACCGCAGTCAATGAGGAAGTTCGACCGGTCTCCAGTCACGTGAAAACATGTATTAAAACGTCCACCGCTGCCAAAGGCATCACCGCTTCCCATGAATTGCAAACGCATGATTAAACCATCCAGCCAGACTGTACAAATGTATATTTCAAGATGATTCTCCGGGCAAACTACCCGTCAGGCTTGTGATCTTTCGAAAACATATCACTCTCATCGACAGTCAGGTCAATTGGTTCGCCAATGACCCTGTTCTCAAGGACATTGAATCCATAATACCCTTCCAGCAATTCAAAGGAGTGGCGCACCTTTCCATCATGGAGGTCAAGCACTTCAAACTCATAGATGCCGGAATCGAAATTTGCAGAAATTGTA
>DRKP01000166.1 GCA_011051715.1 Sedimenticola thiotaurini
AAAACCCCGCCGTTACCATGTAGAATGCGCCCGATACGGAGCGTTCATGGCCGGAGGTCCGGGACGGGGCACGGAGGAGTCGCCATGAATCGACACAGTCGATTGTAAATCCGAACAAATTCATTGAACAGACCACGCTGCTGTTGGTCGACCAATCGGGTTGATCCGCATGCATTCGCGGCAACCGGTATCCCGGTCGCCGGCCAGGGCCGCTGCGGTCGGGGTGGAGGTATGGAGCTGATGAGGGGAATCGTCAATCGCAGTATGGGGCCGGAGCGGTGGTCCGGCCCCATGCTGCGCCTGCTGTTGCTGCTGCCCCTCGCCGCCGCCATCGGTGGGTGTGTGGCGTTGCCGGTCAGCGACGGAGGTCCGTCACCCGGGGCGGGGGCGGCACGGGTGGTCCCGGCCCCGGCGGTGCAGCCCCCCGTGGTGCCGGATCCGGACCAGGGCATCCTGCGGCGCCTCGGCGAGCTGGAGAGTGGCAGGACCTACCGGATCGGGGGGCTGCAGGTGGTGGCCGCGGCGCCCTACTATGCGGCCAGCGGTCGTTTCTGCCGGCGCGTCGAGATCCGGGGCGGGGGGCGCGACGCCGTGGTACGGCAGCGCCTCGCCTGTCGCCGGGACGGTACCTGGTCCTTCTCCGCGGTCGTCTTTCCGGGGTGGTGAGAATGCTGTTCGGTGGTGCCCTCGAGGCGCAGTTCAGGGTGCTTCACGCGCTGATGCTGCGTGAGACCCGGACCCGGTTCGGTGTCCACCAGCTGGGCTATCTCTGGGCCCTGATCGAGCCCCTGATGTGGATCGCCACCTTCTATCTGCTGTTCATGTTCATCGACCGGCGCCTGCCGCCGGGCATCGGCATGTTCAGCTTTCTCACCACCGGCCTGATCCCGTTCATGCTGTTCCGCCAGACCCTGACCCAGGCGATGAATGCGATCAGCGCCAACCAGGCGCTGCTGTTCTACCCCATGATCCGGCCGCTCGACCTGGTGCTGGCACGGATGGGCCTGGAGGTGGCCACCCTGCTGGCGGTGTTCATCATCATCCTCGGTTTCAACGCCCTCTACGTCGGCGAGCTGTCGGTGCAGAAGCCGCTGCAGGTGCTCGGCGGCCTGTTTCTGGCCGGGCTGCTGGGGACCGGGCTGGGACTGCTGTCCACCTCCCTCTCCACCTTCATCCCAGCGGTCCTGCGTGTGGTGCCGCTGGTGCTGCGGCCCATGATCTGGATCTCCGGCGTCTGGTTCACCGCCAATGAGCTGCCCACGGGCGTGCGCGACATCATGATGTGGAACCCGCTGCTGCAGATCACCGAACTGCTGCGCGACGGCTGGTACAGCCAGTACACCGCCCATGACCTGGACCTGGCCTACGTGGCCGCCTGGATCCTGATCCCGACCTATTTCGGGCTGGTGCTGGAACGGCTGGCCCGACGCCGGCTGGAGCTGGGATGATCGAACTGAAACACGTCTGCAAGAGTTACCCGGTGGGTGACCGGATCAATCAGGTGCTGGACGACATCTCCGTCACCCTGCCGGTGGACAGGAACATCGGCATCCTCGGCCGCAACGGCCAGGGCAAGTCGACCCTGCTGCGGGTCATCGCCGGCATCCTGACACCGGATTCGGGCGAGGTGATCCGCCATACCCGGGTCTCCTGGCCGATCGGCTTCGGCGGCGGATTCGCCGGTTCCCTCACCGGCGAGGAGAACTGCCGTTTCGTCGCCCGCATCTACGACGAGGACGTGGACGAGGTCTGTCGCTTCGCCCTCGATTTCTCCGAGCTTGGCAGCTATTTCTACATGCCGATCAAGACCTACTCCGCCGGCATGCGGGCGCGCCTCGCCTTCGCCCTGAGCATGGCCATCGACTTCGAGGTCTACCTCATCGACGAGATCACCGCCGTGGGTGACAAACCGTTCCAGCAGAAGTGCCGCAGTGCATTCGCCGAGCGTCGCAAGCGCGCCTCGGTGTTCATCGTCTCCCACAATATGCAGACCATTCGCCAGTACGCCGAGGAGTGCGGGGTGCTCACCAATGGTAAACTGACCCTCTATCCCTCGGTCGACGAGGCCGCAGACCGCTACGAGGCCCTGTGACGGATGACCGGCGAAACCCTGACACCGCAGGAGAGGCAGCGACGGCGCAACCGCCGGCTCACCATCAAGTTCCTGGTCTGGGTCGGTATCCCGACGCTGCTGGCGGCGGTGTACTATGGCCTGATCGCCACCGACCTGTATGAATCGGAGTCCCGCTACATCATCCAGGCCGCCAACGGGAGCACCAGCGTCTCCCTCGATTCCCTGCTCGGGGAGCTGCCGGGCAGCGGGTCGGACAAGGACGCCCTGGCGGTGCGGGACTACATCCTGTCACGGGACGTGCTGCGCCGGCTGGATCAGGAGCACGGCTTCATCGCCCACTTCCGCAGCGACGACGTGGACTGGCTCTCCCGCATCTGGCCGGACGAGAGTTTCGAAGACATCTACGAGTACTACCTGACCAAGGTGGCGGTGGAGTACGACAACCAGTCCGGGGTATCGACGCTGACGGTGAAGGCGCTGAACGCGGACAAGGCGGCGGAGTTCGCCGGCGCCATCCTGCGCTACGGCGAGGAGATGGTGAACCGGCTCTCCGAGCGCGCCCGCCGGGACCGCATGGAGTTCGCCCGCAGGGAGGTGACGGCGGGGGAGGAGCGGCTGGCGCGGGCGCGCAACGCCATTCTCTCCCTGCAGTCGAGCGGTGACGAGCTCAACCCGGCGGAGTCGGCGGCCGCCGTTCTCGCCATCCGCAGCGAGCTGGAGACGGAGCTGGCCAGGGCGCGGGCGGAACTGGGGGCGATCAAGGCCTTCATGCAGCCGAACGCGCACAAGGTGGTGGTGCTGGAACAGAAGATCAGATCGCTGCAGGAGCAGATCGAGCAGGAGAACCGGCGCCTGGTCGATCCCTCCCAGCAGGGGCTGAGTGCGGAGATCGCCCGTTTCGAGCCGCTGCTGATCGAGAAGGAGTTCGCCGAGAAGGCCTACGCCTCGGCGCTGGCCTCGCTGGAGCTGGCGCGGACCGAGGCGGCACAGCAGCATCGTTACCTCGCCGTCATCGTCACCCCGTCGCGTCCCGACGAGTCGACCTATCCCCGCCGGCTGCTGGGGGTGGCGACGGTGTTCTTCGTCGCCCTGACCCTGTTCGGCATCGGCTCGCTGCTGATCGCCGCGGTGCGGGAACATGCGCGGATCTGACGGCGCCGGATCAATCATGCAACTGGGATGTCATCGATGAATCGGATCAAGCTGCACATGGTCACAACAGGCATCGGGCTGGCGCTGCTGCTCCTGCTCGGAGCGGTCCTGCCCACCGTTGCCGCGGAATCCCCGGCCGGGCAGAAGGGGGCGACGGGCATCCAGCCGTTCGGCGCCAACCTGTTCACCGGCAATTTCCTCAAGACCCGGGAAGACGGGCTGAATCCCAACTACGTGGTCGCCCCCAGCGACCAGGTGGCTGTGCGCACCTGGGGATCGGTCACCATCAACGACGTCTTCACCGTCGACAGCCAGGGCAACATCTTCCTGCCGGAGATCGGACCGGTGCATCTCGAGGGGGTGCGCAATGCCGATCTGTCGGACGTGGTGCGCGAGCAGATCGGCAAGACCTTCAGTGACAACTTCGAGGTCTACACCAACCTGGTCAGTTCCCAGCCGGTGATGGTCTACGTCACCGGGCTGGTGAACAACCCGGGCCGCTATGCCGGGACGCCGGCGGACAGCCTGCTCTACTTCCTGGACCTGGCGGGGGGCATCGATCCCCAGCTCGGCAGCTACCGCAACATCGACATCATGCGCGACGGCAGGGTGCTGGCCCGGGTGGACCTGTACGAGTTCATCCTCAAGGGCCGCATCGCCTCGCCCCAGCTGCGCGACCGCGACACCATCCTGGTGCACAAGCGCGGTCCGGTGATCGAACTCAACGGCAACGTCTCCCGCCCGGCGCTGATCGAGTTGAAACGGAAGACGTTCACCGGCGCCGATGTCCTTGCGGTGATCCCCCAGGCATCCACCACCACCGAGGTGATCGTGCAGGGCATGCGTGACGGGGCACCCTTCAACCGGACTCTCTCGATCGCCGCCTTCCTCGACACACGGCTGGCCCACGGCGACATCGTTACCCTGCGCGAGGATGGCCGTGCGGAGACCATGCTGGTGCGGCTGGAGGGGGAGTTCGAGGGACCCTCCCTGCTCGCGGTGCGGCGCGGTTCGCGCCTGGTCGACGTGCTCGACCACATCCCGGTGGACCCGAAACTGGCCAACACCGACGCCATCTACCTGCGCCGGGCCTCGGTCGCGGTGGCGCAGAAGGACGCCATCAACGATGCCCTGTTCCGGCTCGAGCGCAGCGCCCTGCTGGCCCTGTCCGGCTCCAAGGGCGAGGTGGAGATCCGCACCCAGGAGGCGGAGCTGGTGGAGAAGTTCGCCAAGCGCGCCCGCGCCATCGATCCCCTCGGGCGGGTGGTGACCTCCCGCGACGGGGTGCAGCAGAACATCTTCCTGGAGCCGGACGATGTGATCGTCATTCCGCGCCGGACCCAGGTGGTGCAGGTCTCCGGCGAGGTGATGATCTTCCACGCCATCGCCTACCGCCCCGGGCTCAGGGCGGCGGACTACATCCAGCTTGCGGGCGGCTACTCGGACCGGGCGGACGAGAGCCGGATCTTTCTCCATCACCCCAACGCGGAGGTGGAGCTGACCGATCCGACGGCGGCGGTGAAGCCGGGCGACGAGATCATGGTGCCGCCGCGGATCGACATCAAATACCGCCAGTGGGCCATGGACATGCTGCAGGTCATCTACCAGATCGCCATCTCGGCCAAGGTGGCGCTCGATCTGTGACGGGGTGTAACGACACACCCGGCCGTTGCCGGGTGTGATGACACTGTTGCCGGGGAATCCGGCGAATCGGGGATCAGGACGGTCTATCTTGGGTACACAGCCGGAAAAAATCGCAATCGTGGGGATGGCCTTCCGCTTTCCCGGCAACCTCTCCGATCCGGAGGAGTTCTGGCGGCGGCTGCGGGCGGGGGACGACCTGGTGCGGGAGATCCCGGCCGACCGCTGGGGCACCGACAGCTACTACCACCCGCGGCGCCAGGAGCCGGGCAAGAGCTACACCTGGTCCGCCGGCGTGCTCTCCCGGCTGGACGAGTTCGATGCCGAGTTCTTCGGCATCTCGCCGCGTGAGGCCTGCCAGATGGATCCGCAGCAGCGCCTGCTGCTGGAGCTGACCTGGGAGGCGCTGGAGGATGGCGGCCAGATCCCGGAGCGGCTGGCCGGCAGCGACTGCGCGGTCTACATCGGCATCTCCAGCACCGACTACGCCCTGCGTCGCATCGACGACCTCAGTTCGATGGACGCCTACTTCATGACCGGCAACACCCTCAGCATCGCCGCCAACCGGGTCTCCTACGTGTTCGACCTGCGCGGACCGAGCATGGCCATCGATACCGCCTGCTCGTCGTCGCTGGTGGCGCTGCATCAGGCCTGCCGCAGCCTGGCCGACGGCGAGGCGCCGATGGCCGTCGCCGGCGGCGTCAACCTGCTGCTGCACCCCTTCCCCTATGTCGGCTTCTCCAAGGCGTCGATGCTGTCGCCAGGCGGCCGCTGCCGGCCGTTCGACGCCGGCGGCAACGGCTATGTCCGCGCCGAGGGTGGCGCCGTGCTGTTGCTCAAGCCGCTGGCCCGGGCGGAGGCGGACGGCGATCCGGTCCACGCGGTGATCGTCGCTTCCGGGGTCAACTGCGACGGGCGCACCAACGGCATCACCGTCCCCAGTGCCGAGGGCCAGGCGCGGCTGCTGCGCTCGGTCTATCGCAAGGCCGGCATCGACGGGGCCGACATCGCCTACATCGAGGCCCACGGCACCGGTACCGCGGTGGGGGATCCGATCGAGGCGGCCGCCATCGCCGAGGTGGCCGGCCGGGGACGCGCCCCGGACCGGCCCCTGCTGATCGGCTCGGTGAAGAGCAACATCGGCCACCTGGAACCGGCCTCCGGCATGGCCGGGCTGGTGAAGACCGTGCTGGCCCTGAAGAAGCGGGCACTGCCCCCCTCCATCCACTTCCAGAAACCCAATCCCCACATCCCGTTCGAGCAGTCCAACCTGCGGGTGGTGGACCGCTACACCCCCCTGCCCGACGGCGACGGCCCGCTCTACATGGGGGTCAACTCGTTCGGCTTCGGCGGCGCCAATGCCCACGTCCTGCTGCAGAGCCACCGGGCCCCGGCGCCGCCGGCGGAGACGGGAGGCACAGCCGACACCCCACCCCCGCCGCTGCTGCTGTCGGCCGAGGACGACCGCGCCCTGCGGCAGATGGCGCAGCAGGTACAGCGCCTGCTGGCGGACGAGGAAGCCCCCCCCTACTACGATGTGGCGTGGACGGCGGCCTTCCATCGCCAGCGTCTCGGCCACCGGCTGGCGGTGACCGGTGACTCACCGGCACAGATCGCCGACCGCCTGAAGCGCTTCGCGGAGGGGGAGACCCCGCCCGGTACGGTCTCCGTCGCCGGCAACAACCGGCGGGCGAAGCTGGCACTGGTCTTCTCCGGCAACGGCTCCCAGTGGCCGGGGATGGGGCGGCGCCTGCTGGAGACCTCCGCGGTGTTCCGCCGCGCGGTGGAACGGGTCGATGCCCTGTTCCGGCCGCTGGGCGGCTTCTCGCTGCTGCAGGAGCTGGAGGCCGGCCCGGAGGAGTCGCGGCTGCAGCGGACCGAGGTGGCGCAGCCCGCCCTGTTCGCCCTGCAGGTGGGAATCGTGGAGTGGTTGCGGCAGCGCGGAGTGGCGGTGGATGCCGTCCTCGGCCACAGCGTCGGCGAGATCGGCGCCGCCTGGGCCGCGGGGGCCCTGACCCTGGAGCAGGCGGTACGGGTGATCCACCGGCGCAGCGCCGCCCAGGAACTGACCCGGGGCAGCGGGCGCATGGCCGCGGTGACGGCGACCCGGGACGAGCTGCAGCAGATGCTGCAACGGCTGGAGCTGGACCGGGTGGTGGAGATCGCCGCCGTCAACAGCCCCCGTTCGGCCACCGTGGCCGGGCCGCTGGAGGCGTTGCAGCAGCTGGGGGAGGCGTGCGCCGGGGAGCAGCGCTTCTACCGCCTGCTGGACCTGGACTACGCCTTCCACAGCCGTGCCATGGATGCGGTGAAGGAGGGGCTGCTGGCGGCGCTGGAGGGGCTGGCGCCGGCGGCCGCGCAACTCCCCTTCGTCTCCACCGTCACCGGTGGCATGCTGCCGGGCACGGAGCTGGATGCGGACTACTGGTGGCGCAACGTCCGCGAGCCGGTCCGCTTCGACGGCGCGGTCCGGCAGCTGCTGGACCAGGGCAGCTGGCTGTTTCTCGAAGTGGGCCCCCACCCGATCCTGCGCACCTATCTCAACGAGTGCCTGCGCGAGAGCGACACCGACGGCACCGTGATGGGCACCCTGCAGCGCGAGGGGGACGACCGCCGGCGGCTGGAGGAGGCGTTCCTCGGTGCCTGCCTGCACGGCTGTATCGACGACTGGGAACGGCTGTTCCCACGACCGGGCAGACGGGTCCGCCTGCCGGCCTATCCCTGGCAGCGCGAGAGCCACTGGTATCCCAAGACCAGCGAGGCGCTGGAGCTGGTCGACCGCCACCTGGACCACCCGCTGCTCGGCTACCGCCTGCGGCAGGCCGAGGGCGCCTGGTCGATCGACGTCGATCCGCTGGCGATCGGGTTCCTGCAGGATCACGTGGTGGGCAACGTGGTGGTGATGCCGGCGGCCGGGTACGTGGAGATGGCGCTGGCCGCCTCGGCCCGCTGGTTCGGCCAGGAGAGCCACCAGATCGAGGACATCGAGATCCGTGCGCCGCTGGTGCTGGAGCGGGAGCACGCGCGGACGGTCCAGTTCCTGCTGACGCCGGAGGACGGTTCCTTCGTCATCCGCAGCCGCCTGCGCCTGAGCAGTGATCCCTGGACGGTCAACGCGGTCGGCCGCCTGCTGGGCGCGGTGCTGCGCCGGCCCCCGCCGGAGCCCGCCGGCACCACGCCTCCGTTTCACGATGTGCGGCCGATCGGGGCGGAGGAGCACTACCGCATGGCGGAGCGGCTCGGACTGGGTTACGGCCCCGCCTTCCGTGCAGTCGGCGAGATCTGGCCCGGGCCGATGCAGGCGTTCGCCCGCATCGCCGCCCCGGACGACCTGGAGACCACCGGTTACCTGCTGCATCCGGTCTGGCTGGACGCCTGCTTCCAGTCGCTGATCGCCATTTTCCGGGACGACATCGACGAGGGCCGCGGCGCGGCGCTGATCCCGGTGCGGGTGGGCCGGCTGCGGTTCCATGGCCCCCACGGCGACGTCGCCTTCTTCCGCACCCGGGTGACGCGGCGCAATCCGCGTTCGGTGGTGGCCGACTTCCAGCTGCTGGCCGCGGACGGCCGCGTGCTGGCGGAGCTGGAGGAGTGCCGCTTCCGTGCCATCCACCTGAGCCGCCCGGCCGGATCGGTGCCCCACTACTACGAGTACCGGCCGCTGCCGATGCCGCGCCAGGAGGCCCTGGCCGAATCACCCATGCCGGCCCCGGCGGAGCTGACCTATCACGTCGGCCGCTGGCTGCAGGAGGAGTCCGACGTGCTCGACCGCAGGGCCCACTTCCAGCAGGTGATGCCGCTGTTCGACGTCCTGTTCGGTACCTACGCCTACGAGGCGATCCAGGAGCTGGCGGAACACCGCAGCGCCTTCTCGCTGGAGTCCCTGGCCCGGGTGGCGCACATCGACGCGGCGCGGCTGCCGCTGCTGGCGCGGATCCTGGAGATCCTGCAGGAGGACGGCATCGTCCATGAGCAGGACGGGGAGTGGATCCTCAACGACCGTATCGAGCTGCCCGCCGCCGGGGACATCTGGCTCTCCATTCTCGGTGACCATCCGGCCTATCTGCCGGAACTGGTGCTGGCCGGTCGCTGCGGCTCGAATCTGGCCGGGCTGCTGCGGGGCAGCGTCGACCCGGGTGGCCTGCTGTCGCCGCAGAGCACCGGCAATACCCTGGGGCATCTGCAGGAGGATGCCCCCACCAGCCGGGTCATCAACGGCGCCGCCCGCGAGCTGCTGCAGCGGATCCTGGCCGACTGGCCGGAGGAGAGGCCGCTGCGGATCCTGGAGGTGGGGGGCGCCGGCGGCGGTCTCACCCGGCAGCTGCTGCCGGTGCTGTCCGGGGTGCGCTGCGATTATCTGTTCACCGATGCCGACGAGGAGAACCTGGCCCGCATCCGCGCCGAGTTCTCCGGCTGGCCGATGCTGCACACCGCCCGGTTCGACCCGGGAGCGCCGGAGGAGGGGGCGGACGGCCTGGGGGACGCCGGTTTCGATCTGATCGTCGCCGCCAACGGCCTGCATGCGCTGGCCGACGTGGGCGCGGCGCTGGGCCGGCTCAGGCGCCGGCTCGCCCAGGGGGGGCTGCTGCTGCTGCGCGAGCGCCATCCCGACCGCTTCACCGATCTCACCTTCGGCATCCACGAGAGCTGGTGGTCCCACAGTCCCGGTTACGGCCAGCCCCTCTCCCTGCTGATGCCGGCGGCGGAGTGGCAGGCGTTGCTGCTGGAGCAGGGCTTCACCGACGTGGTCCCGCTGCTGGAGCCGGAGGCGGTCTCCAGCCCCGGCGCCTTCCTGCTGCTGGCGCGCAACCCGGACCGCCCGGTCACGGCGACGGAGCGACCGGCGCCGGCGGCGTCCACCTGGATCCTGCTGGTCGATGCGGAAGGAGCATCCCGCGAACTGGGCGGGCGCCTGGCCGAACGACTGGCGGAGGCCGGTCAGCGCCCGTTGCTGGTGGAGGCGGGCGACCGTTTTCAGGCGCTGGCAGGGGACCGCTACCGGGTGGTGCCGGACCGGGAGGGATTCGGCCGGCTGCTGGCGGCGCTGGCGGACGACGGCATCCGGGTCGACAACCTGGTGCACTGCATGGGTCTGCGCTTCGATGACGATGGGGACGGGGACGACCTGGCGGCGCTGGAGGCGGAGCGCTGCGGGGTGCCGGTGGCCCTGATCCAGGCACTCGGGAGCGCGACGCCGCGGTTGTGGCTGGTCACCGCCGGCGCGCCGGTGTTCTCCGAGCAGGAGAGCCGGGAACGGTTCCTGCGCCAGAATCCCTCCCAGTCCCCGCTGTGGGGTCTGGGGCGGGTGATCATGAACGAGCATCCCGAGCTGCGCTGCCGGCTGATCGACCTGCAGCTGAAGCAGCCGGAGGCGGCGGCCGGGCGGCTGCTCGACGAGCTGCTGTATCCGGACGGGGAGGACGAGATCCTGCTGGCCGAGGGGCAGCGGCTGGTGTCGCGCCTGCACCGGCTGAACGGGTTCCGGGACGCGGAGGCGGCGGCCGCGGAGGCGCTGGAGGAGGGCGTCACCCTCGACTTCGTGGTGCCGGGGCCGCTGAAGAATCTGCACTGGCACCCGCGGCCGCCGCGCGCGCTGAAGCCGGGCGAGGTGGAGGTGGAGCCACGCGCCACCGGGCTCAACTTCCGCGACGTCATGTATGCCATGGGGCTGCTGTCCGACGAGGCGGTGGAGAACGGCTTCGCCGGCGCCTCCCTCGGCATGGAGATGTCCGGACGGGTGACGGCGGTCGGTCCCGAGGTGACCTCGTTCGCGGTCGGCGACCCGGTCATCGGCTTCGCGCCCGCCTGCTTCAGCAGCCGGGTGGTGACCCGCGCCTCGGCGCTGGTGGCGAAACCCTCCCAGTGGAGCGACGAGGAGGCGGCCACGGTGCCGATCGCCTTCTTCACCGCCTTCTACGCGCTGCAGCACCTGGCCCGGATGGAACCGGGAGAGCGGGTGCTGATCCACGGCGCGGCGGGTGGCGTCGGCATCGCCGCGATCCAGATCGCGCGCTATCTCGGGGCGGAGATCTTCGCCACCGCCGGCAGTGACGAGAAGCGCGACTTCGTGCGCCTGATGGGGGCGGACCACGTACTCGACTCACGCAGCCTCGCCTTCGCCGACGAGATCATGGAGATCACCGGCGGCGAAGGGGTGGACGTGGTACTCAACTCCCTGGCCGGGGAGGCGATCCGCAAGAATCTCTCCATCCTGCGGCCGTTCGGCCGCTTCCTGGAGCTGGGCAAGCGGGACTTCTACGAGAACAGCCGGCTGGGGCTGCGTCCGTTCCGCAACAACATCGCCTACTTCGGCATCGACGCCGACCAGATGATGATCGAGCGGCGGCCGCTGGCGGCACGCCTGTTCCGGGAGATGATGGGGCTGTTCGAGCAGGGCGTGCTGCGGCCGCTGCCGCACCGTGCCTTTCCCGCCACCCGGGTGGCCGATGCATTCCGCTACATGCAGCAGTCGAAGCAGATCGGCAAGATCGTGGTCACCTTCCGCCAGGGGATGCCGGAGGCGGTCCGGCCCCCTCCCCGGCTGCCCTCGTTCCAGGCGGCGCCCGATGCCAGTTACCTGGTCACCGGCGGCCTCAGCGGCTTCGGGCTGGAGACCGCACGCTGGCTGGCGGCACGGGGGGCGCGTCACCTGGTCCTGCTCAGCCGCAGCGGACGACCGTCGGCGGAGGGCCAGGCCATCGTCGACGAACTGGTGGCCGGCGGCACCACGGTCACCGCCCTGGCCTGCGATGTCTCCGACCGGGAACAGCTGCAGCAGGCGCTGGCGCGGATCCGGCAGACGCTGCCGCCGTTGCGCGGCGTGGTCCACGCCGCCATGGTGCTGGACGACGGCCTGCTGCGCAACATGACCCCGGAAGCGCTGGAGCGGGTGCTGGCACCCAAGGTCACCGGCGCCTGGAACCTGCACCGCCAGACCCTGGAGCTGGAGCTGGACTTCTTCGTCCTCTACTCGTCGGCCACCACCCTGTTCGGCAACCCCGGGCAGGGCAACTACGTGGCGGCGAACCTGTACCTGGAGGCGCTGGCGCGCAAGCGCCGTGCCCTTGGACTGCCGGCGCTGGCGCTCTCCTGGGGCGCCATCTCCGATGTCGGCTACCTGGCGCGCAACAAGGCGGTCGGCGACGCGCTGCAGTCCCGTTTCGGCGGTACCGCCCTGACCTCGGGCCAGGCCCTCGACGTGCTCGACCAGTTCCTGGCCGCCGGGCGTGACGGCTGCGCGGTGATCGATTTCGACTGGTGGACCATCCAGCGCATCCTGCCCTCGTCCGGCTCGCCCCGCTTCGAGGCCCTGCGCCGGGAGGAGTCCGAGGCCGGTGACGAGCCCGGCAACATCGAGGACATCCAGGCCCTGATCGCCGACCTGTCGGAAGAGGAGGTGGTGGAGCTGATCTCCGAACTGGTGACCGAGGAGGTGGCCCAGATCCTGCGCATCCCGCCGGAGAAGCTGGACCGGAACCGCCCCATCCACGACCTGGGCATGGACTCCCTGATGGGGGTGGAGCTGGTGATGGCGATCGAGAGCCGTTTCGGCATCGACTTTCCGGTGATGGCCATGACCGAGGGCCCCACCATCACCCGCATCGCCCGCCGCATCACCGACCACCTGCTGAGCTCGGAACCGGAGCAGCGGGCCGGGGCCGAGCAGGAGCAGGCCCGGGCCACCATCGCCACCATTGCGTCGCAGCACGGTGAGGAGGCCACGGAAGAGGCGGTGGAGCAGCTGGTCGACGAGCTGACGGGCGGCGGGGACGAGAGCGGAAGGCTGCTGCAATGAGCAAATCCCGGGATCGGCTGTTCGGACTGTCCACCCAGGCCAAGGAGAACCTGATCAAGCAGGTGCTCAAGCGCCAGAGCCGGCAGAAGCTGGAGGACCCCGCCGTCACCCCCGACCGGCGCGGCGGCGCCCGGCGCCCGGCGCCGGAGCAGATCCCCGAGTCCTTCTACCGTTTCGACAAGCTGCCGGGGTACCAGCAGCTGATGGTGCAGAAGGCGGCAGCCGACCAGATCGGCATCGACAACCCCTTCTTCCACCAGCACCAGGCCATCGCCCGCAGCACCAGCGTCATCGAGGGGCGGGAGTACATCAACTTCGCCAGCTACAGCTACCTCGACCTGAACGGCCACCCGGAGGTCTCACGCGCGGCCAGGGAGGCGATCGACCGCTACGGCACCTCCGTCTCCGCCAGCCGGCCGGTGTCCGGCGAGCGGCCGCTGCACGCGGAACTGGAGGCGGAGCTGGCGGCCCTCCACGGGGTGGACGCGGCCGTCGCCTTCGTCAGCGGCCACGCCACCAACGTCACCACCATCGGCTACCTGTTCGGTCCCAAGGATCTGGTGCTGCACGATGCCCTGATCCACAACAGCGTGCTGCAGGGGATCCAGCTCTCCGGCGCCCATCGCATCTCCTTCCCCCACAACGACTGGCAGGCGCTGGACGCCATCCTCAACTCCCGGCGCGGCGAGTTCAACCGGGTGCTGATCGTGATCGAGGGCATCTACAGCATGGACGGCGACTGTCCGGAGCTGGGCCGTTTCGTCGAGATCAAGCGACGGCACAAGGCCTTCCTGATGGTGGACGAGGCCCACGCCATCGGCGTACTGGGCAGGAACGGGCGGGGCCTGGCCGAGGAGCAGGAGATCGACAGCCGCGAGGTGGACATCTGGATGGGCACGCTGAGCAAGACCCTGGCCAGCTGCGGCGGCTACATCGCCGGCAGCCACGCCCTGGTGGAGCACCTGAAGTTCTCCGCCCCGGGATTCCTCTACAGCGTCGGCATGGCGCCACCGGTGGCCGCCGCCGCGCTGGCCGCCCTGCGCCTGATGCGCCAGGAGCCGGAGCGGGTGGCGCGGCTGCGCCGCCGCGGCAGCCTGTTCCTGAAGCTGGCGCGGCAGCAGGGCATCGACACCGGTCACAGCGCCGGCTACGGCATCGTGCCCGCGGTCACCCGCAGCTCCATCGTCGCCGGCAGGCTGGCCAATGCCCTCTACCGGCGCGGCATCAACGTCCCTCCCATCGTCTATCCGGCGGTGGAGGAGGGGGCGGCGCGGCTGCGTTTCTTCCTCAACAGTTCGCACACGGAGGAGCAGATCGCCCATACCGTCGATGTACTGGCGGAAGAGTTCGCGAAAGTGGTGTGATGGACAGGCGGCGGGTGGTGTTCTGTACCTATCCGGGGATCTATTCCAGCCTGGTGCTGGAGCGGCTGCTGCGGTCCGATGCCATCGAGGTGGTCGGGATCGTCTGCTCGAGCCGGGTGTGGAAGCGGGATTCCGGCCGCATCGGTGGTGGGCTGGAGCTGGTGCAGCGGACCGGGCTGGGGTACGCCTTTCACCTGTTCTGCATCACCGGACTGTTCGAGCTGCTGTACCGCGCCGGTGCGCTGCGGCCGGTGCAGCGCGTGGCCAGGGAGCGCTCCATCGCGCGGCTGGAGACGGTCGACATCAATTCCACCGAAGCCAGGGGATTCCTGCTCTCCGTGCAGCCGGACGTGATCCTCTGCGCCAACTTCAACCAGCGGCTGGGGCCGGCCGTGCTGGAGATCCCCCGGGTCGCCTGCCTCAACATCCATCCCTCGCTGCTGCCCCGCTTCCGCGGGGTGGACCCGGTATTCCACGCCCTGCTGCGGGGGGAGACGCGACTGGGGGTATCGCTGCATCACATGGATCGCGGCTTCGACACCGGTGATCTCCTCGCCCAGGGGGCCCTGCCGGCCGTGCCCGGGCGGAGCCAGTTCCTCCATTATGCGCGCCTGTTCGAGCTGGGGGCGGAGATCGCGGTCGCAGTGATCCCAGGCCTCGAGCCGGGACAGGGTGGGGCGGATCAGGGGGACGGGGGGGAGTACGACTCCTGGCCGACGGCCGATGCGGTCGCCGACTTTGCCCGTCGCGGCTGGAGACTGCTGACCCCGGCCGACTACCTCAAGGTGCTGCGGGACGGCACCGGGGCGCCCCGCCGCCCCCGACGGCTGCCGGCCGGGGGGTGAGATGGAGCCGATCCTGTTCGTCCATGTCCCGAAGACCGCGGGGACCAGCTTCCGCAAGGGGATCGACCGGTGCTTCGGCCGGGATGCCAGCAGCCGCGACTATGGCCGGGAATCGGTGGAGACCTCGCCCGAGGTGCTGAAGTTCATGTACGACGAGGTGGATCACTGGGCCTTCATGCAGGCGTTCCGGGCGGCGGAGCGGCGCTTCCTGGTCGGCCACTATCCGCTGAACCGTTACGTCGGCCTGTTCGGGGCGGTCCGCTCAATCGCCTTCGTCCGGGATCCGGTGCAGCGGGTGGTCTCCGAATACCACCACTCTGTCGCCAACAAGGGATACCGGGGATCGCTCGGCCACTTCTACCTGGAGAGGCGCCACGTCAATACCCAGTCGCGGCTGCTCGGCGGTGTGCCGCTGGACGCGATCGGCGTGGTGGGCATCACCGAGCGCTATGCCGACTCCCTGCGGCTGATCGAGTCCGGACTCGGCATCCGGATCCCCCTGCTGGAGCGGAACAGGGCCCGTGCCGACCTCGCCCAGGATCACGACCTGGCCCCTTCCCTGCAGGAGGAGATCCGCATCGTCAACGCGGCGGACCAGGAGCTCTACCGTCGTGCCGGCGTCATCTTCAGCCGGCGCCTTGAGGCGCTGGAGCGGGGTGAACCCTACGTGCGCGGCGAGATCAGCGAGGTGCGCAACGGCCGGCTCATCGGCTGGGCCGTGCGGGAGGGGGACGAGGCGCCGGTATCGCTGGAGGTGAGTGTCGCCGGCGAGACCCTGGGCACCACGGTGGCGCGGGAGTACCGCTGGCTGCTGAAGGCGTTGGGGCTCGGCCGTGGCGGCTACATCGGTTTCAGCATTCCCCTGCCGGAGGGAACCGGCGGAAAGAGGGTCACCTGCCGGGTCGCGGGCAGCGGCCAGCCGCTGTCGAACAGCCCCTGGCCGTTGCCGGAGTGGGAGGGAGGGGGTGTCCATGGTCCGCAGCGGTGATGCCATGATGCCGGCGACCGGACCCCGAGGCCGCCTGCCCGGCATCTTCGGCGGCGGTGGCAGACTCTCCTCCACCGACCTCTATTTCGCCAATGCCTGCGCCCCCCTGCTGCGCCGGTTCCACCGCCGCGGCCCGATCCGGGTGCTGGGCCCGAACAGCTTCTGCGCAGGGGATATCGCCCTGATCGTGCGCCGGGATCATCCCGCCACGGTCAGCCGGATCCTCTCCCGCCCCTGGAGGAAGCTGATCTACCTGGTCGACGACGACATCGACGCCGGCGTCGACGATCCGGGACTGCCGCCGGCCTACCGCGCCCGTCTGAAACACCTGCAGATGACCCAGTACCATCCCATTCTGCACAGCGCCGACGTGGTGGTCACCGGCTCGAAACGGCTGGCGGACAAGCACAGGCCGATGAAGCAGGTCCACGTCATCGACCCCTACTGGGCGGCACCGCTGCCCGGGGGCGACCACTTCGACTCCCTGCTGTCCGGTGGCGACCTGCGCCTGGTCCACCTGGGGACGGCATCCCATCGCGCCGACCTGGAGGCCATCCTGCCGGCCCTGGAGCGGATCATGACGCGCCACCGCGACGTCGAGTTCACCACCTTCTACACCTTTCCCGGGCTGGAGCGGATGGCGCAGCGGCTGCGGATCCGGATCCGCAGCCACCAGAGCTGGCGCCAGCACAGGAAGGCGCTGCCGAAGGAGCGCTTCCACCTCGCCCTCTATCCGACCCTGGCGACCGCGTTCAACCAGGCGCGCTCGATCAACAAGCTGATCGAGCACGGGGTGGTCGGCGCCGTCGGCCTGTACAGCGCCGGCTGGCAGCACGCCCACCTGGTCGATCACGACGGCAGCGGCTTCCTGGTCGGAAACGAGTGGCAGGCCTGGGAGGAGACCCTGCACCGGATCCTCTCCCGGCGCGAGCGGTTGCGCTCCATCCACCGGGATTCCCGGGAGCTGGCGGTCCGGCTCAACGACCGCGATCGCCAGCTGCAGTTCTGGACCGGCATGTTCGAGCTCTGAATGGCCGCCGCCTTCCCCTTTCTGCGCTCCCTGCTGCAGGCCCTCCCGCATTCGCCGGACTCCGCCCTGCGGGCGCTCTACTGGCGCGTTCTGGGCAAGAGGGTGAGGGCCCAGAACATCCTGCTGCGCTCGGGAGCCGTCTCCTTCTCCGGCTACTACGGGGCGGGGCCGAGCTATGCCGAATGGCTGCGTCAGCAGCGCGGTGTGGACCGGGCCGGGGCGTCGCGGGAGTTGGCGGGGTGGCAGGATCCGCCCCCCCTGGCGCTTTTGATGCCGCTGCACCGGCCCCGCTGCGCCGACTTCGAGGCGGCGGTGGAATCGGTCCGGCAGCAGTACTATCCCCACTGGACCCTGCATATCGGTGTCGATGGGCCGCAGGAGAAGGCAGTGGACGGCTGCCTGGAACGGCTGCAGCACTCCGAGCGGCGGATCCGGGTGCACCGCTTCGACCGGCACGGCGGTATCTGCCGGACGGGCAACGCTGTCCTCGAACACATCGAGGCGCCCTACACCGCCTTCATGGATCAGGACGACCTGCTCGAGCCCGATGCCCTGTTCGCCGTCGCCCGCGCCCTCCGGACGATGCCCGGCGCGCGTATCCTCTACACCGACGAGGATATGCTGGACGCCGCGGGCAGGCGCTACGATCCCCACTTCAAGCCGGCCTGGAACCGGGAGCTGTTGCTGGCCCAGAACTATATCAATCACCTGTGCGTGGTCCGCAGTGACGATCTGCGGGCGGTCGGTGGTCTGCGGCCCGGCTTCGAGGGGAGCCAGGACCACGACCTGCTCCTGCGCCTGCTGCAGCGGGTGCAGGACGAGGAGATCGTGCATATACCGCGACCGCTGTACCACTGGCGTCAGCATGCCGGCTCCGGCTCCTTCTCCGATGCCAACGACGGGCGGGTCAGGGCCTCGCGCCTGCGGGCGGTGCAGGAGTATCTGGATCGCCACGAGCCGGGGGCCCGGGCGGTTCCCGGGCACCACGGCTTCTGCCGCGTGGTGCGGCCGTTGCCGCAGCCGCAGCCGCGGGTCACCCTGATCGTGCCCACCCGCGACCGGCTTCCCTTCCTGCGGCGCTGCGTCGACGGACTGCTGCAGCGCACCGACTACGACAACCGCGAGATCATCATCGTCGACAACGGCAGCGAACTGGCCGAGACCCGCGACTGGCTGGAGGCGATCGCCGGCCAGCCGGGGGTGCGCGTACTGGCCGCCCCGGGGCCGTTCAACTTCTCCCGCCTCAACAATCTGGCGGTGGCGGCCGCGGACGGCGACGTGGTCGCCCTGGTCAACAACGACATCGAGGTGATCGACGCAGGTTGGCTACGGGAGATGGTGGCCAACGCCATCCGCCCGGAGGTTGGTGCGGTCGGGGCCCGGCTGCTGTATGGAGGCGGGCGCGAGGGGGCCCGGCGCCTGCAGCACGCCGGCTGCATCCTCGGCATCGGCGGGGTCGCCGGCCACAGCCACAAGTTCTTCGACGAGGATGCCCCCGGCTACTTCTTCCGGCCTCATCTGCCCCAGTACGTTTCGGCGGTCACCGCGGCCTGCCTGGTGGTCGGGCGCGCGAAATACCTGGAGGTCGGCGGGCTCGACGAGGAGGCGCTGGCGGTCGCCTTCAACGACGTGGATCTCTGCCTGCGGCTGCTGCAGCACGGCTACCGCAATCTGTACACGCCCTATGCTACTCTGGTGCACCACGAGTCGGTCTCCAGGGGATCCGACCTGAGCAGTGACAACCGTGAGAGGTTCGCCCGCGAGGTGGCGGTCATGCACTCCCGCTGGGGGGATGCACTGCGGCGGGATCCCTGCTACAACCCCAATCTCACCCGGCGATTCGAGGACTTCAGCCTGGCCGGCGAAGAGGAGATGGATGACGGTGGCGTGCGCGACCTGGTGGCGAGAGGAATGAGATGAAGGGTTCATGGATGGTCGGTCTCCTGCTGCTGACGCTGTCGGCGGCAGGGGGCGCAGCGGCCGGGGCGGGCGGGCCCCGCCTGCAGCTGCCGCTGATCTGCGACATGGGGAAGGTCTGCAGCGTCCAGAATCTGCCTGACCACGATCCGGGTCCGGGGTTCCGCGACTACAACTGTGGCAGCCTGGGATATGATGGGCACAAGGGCACCGATATCCGGGTGCCCAATCTGCGCGTAATGAAACAGGGAGTCGAGGTGGTGGCCGCGGCCGATGGGCGGGTGCGTGCGACCCGGGACGGCATGCCCGACGTGGGCCTGCGGGCGCCGGGACAGCGGGAGGCGATCAGGGGCAGGGAGGCGGGCAATGCCGTGGTCGTCGTCCATGGTGACGGCTGGGAGACCCAGTACAGCCACATGCTGCGGGGAAGCATCCGGGTGAAGCCGGGACAGATGGTGAAGGCGGGCCAGGTGCTGGGCCGGATCGGGCTGTCCGGGAAGACCGAGTTCCCCCATCTGCATTTCAGCGTCCGGCACCATGGTCGGACCATCGACCCGTTTACCGGCACGGCCCTGGAGGCGGCGTGCGGGGACACCACGGGGACCCTGTGGAGCAGACGGGCGCTGGCGGCACTGCCCTACCGGCCGACCGGCCTGCTGCAGGCGGGATTCGCCAGTGAGAGGCCGGTGTCGGAAAGGCTGGAGGCGGGCGACTACGCAGCCACCAGGATCGCCCCGGATGCACCGGCGATCGTGTTCTGGGTCGAGCTGTTCGGAGTGAGGAAAGGGGATATCGAGCGTTTCCAGCTGCTGGCGCCGGACGGCCGGGTCATTGCCAGGCAGGAGAGGGAGCTGCAGCGGAACAGGGCACGGCAGTACAGCTATACGGGCAAGAGGCGCCGGCAGCGGAACTGGGCTCCGGGAAGTTACGAAGGACGGTACCAACTGCTGAGGAAGGGGCCGGAGGGCACCCGGCCGGTGGTCGATATCGTCAGGGAACTGCGGGTGCAGGCGCCCTGAGCGTGGGCGGGTGGCGGCCGATCCGGCTGAGAGAAGAGACTTGCGGGATGTGGGGGGCAGTGTAGTGCAACAGTGTATCGTCGTTCTGGGCATGCACCGGTCGGGGACATCCGCCCTGACCGGGATCCTGCACTACCTGGGTGTCGAGATGGGCACCGACATGATGCCGGCGCGGGATGAAAATCCCAAGGGATTCTTCGAGAACCAGCGGGTGTATGAGCTGAATGAGGCGATCCTCACCGAGAACGGTTCCGCCTGGGACGATATCGGCCCCGAATTCGAAATCGGCCTGGTCCCCGATTTCGAACGCTATGTCAGGAAGGCGATCGCCGTCGTCAAGGACCAGTTCTCCTACAGCAGGACGTTCGCGATCAAGGACCCGCGCCTGTGCCGGCTGTTCCCGGTGTGGCGCAGGGCACTGGAGGAACTGGGCATCGACATCGCCGTGGTCGTTCCCTACCGCAACCCGCTGGAGATCGCCTCTTCCCTGAAACGCCGCAACGGTTTCTCCCTGGAGAAGAGCATCCTGCTGTGGGCGGACCACGTACTCGATGCCGAGCGCCACAGCCGCTCGCTGAACCGCTTCTTCATCTCCTTCGACAGACTGCTGGCCAACGACAAGCGCACCATTCAATCCCTGTGCGATGCCCTGTCGCTGAAACTGACCACCGACCGGCGCAAGAACATCTCCGCCTTTCTGGATCGCAAGCTGCGACACCACTACAGTCCGGCGGACAATATTTCCGACGCCCTTCCCGTCTACCTTCTCGAACTGACGCAGCTGCTGGCCAAGGGCAGGATGAACGATGCGGAGAAACTGGACAGGCTGCGCCTGGAGTTCACCAGCAACCGCGATTTCTTTCTCGGCGCGGAAGTGCTGGAGAGCATGCCCCGGTACCGGCAACTGACCGCCGAGCTGGAGACCAGGCTGGCGCGTATCGTCGAGCTGCAGGACGAAGTGGAGGAGAAGAACCAGTGGGCGGCCAGCCTGAACCAGGAGATCGAACAGCTGCGGCAACTGGCCGACCGGCAGAGAACGGAACTGGAACAGAGGGGCGGCCTGCTGGAACAGCGGGACCGGGAGCTGGAGGAGAAGAACCAGTGGGCGGCCAGCCTGAACCAGGAGCTGGAACAGCTGCGGCAACTGGCCGACCGGCTGGGAACGGAACTGGAGCAGAGCAATGGCGTGCTGCAGCAGCGGGAGCAGGAGCTGGAGGAGAAGAACCAGCTGGCGGCCAGCCTGGACCAGGAGCTGGAACAGCTGCGGCAACTGGCCGACCGGCTGGGAGCGGAACTGGAACAGAGGGACGGCCTGCTGGAACAGCGGGACCGGGAGCTGGAGGAGAAGAACCA
>DRKP01000167.1 GCA_011051715.1 Sedimenticola thiotaurini
CTATCAGCCAAAAGCCGAAGTGCTGGACGGCCGCTGGGCTCCTCCTTACATCGAGAGGGTGGAGTAGGCCTCAGGATTCTTTCGATCTAGTCCCATCCCGATCACGTTGTCGACGGGACCGCATTGATATCGTCGCTTACGGATCATCCGCCCTGTTCCTCCTGGAGGGGGCGCCGGCATTATGCGCCCACCGGTTGGCGGATCGCGCTTGAGGAGCGTTGGTGCAGGATCCGCATGTGGAAGGAGGCATTGGTCTGACTCGGCCCCGTGGCTTCGATCACATCCGACACCGGACGGCCTCTGTACGAACCGGTGTAGAAGGGAAGGGCCTGGGTTGTGAACCACCGGCCCGGGGGTGCCCCGCCATTGTCAGCTGGCATCGCCGGCCGCGTGGGGAGATCGCCCCCCGGGCCGGTTGGGTGGCCCCGATACCGGGCTGCGCATGGTGGTCGAGCCGGTCGGCTTTGAACTGGAGAAGATTGTCATTGTCGATCCCTGACACCGTGGCGCAGTTCTTCTGCAAGGCAGAAACGCTTCCGCAGGAACAATTATCATGCTGATATGTTCCTCCCGCTCTCTGCACTCGGCTGAACTCAACGGGTATCGGGGGAAGGTCGCCGGGCTGAACGCGCCGCAAACCCAAAGGCACATCTTATGTGCGTTACAGGTCAACACGATGGCGCGATTGGATAAGGCATCCCCGCCGTAAATGTCCTATTCTGTGCGTGAACCGCTCCTGCTTTCCCGAAGACCCGGTTTCCTGAAAGGAGGGAGCCGTGAACATGAACAAGGCATCGCCCTGGAGATCCGGCGGCAGACGCCTCACCGGACGAGGGCGGCTGACGCAGCGGGATGATCAGGAGTGACCGGTACCACAGGATCGGGGATAGACCATGGCCAGCCTGATTCCAACACTCAACAGCTGCCTGCGGCGCATGCAGGCCGGGGAAAAGCGCTTCGCCCGGCGCCTGGAATCCCACCTCGAGGACGACTACCTCTGCTGGTACGAACTGCCGGTGGGGAACCGGCAGCGTTATTCCGATTTCATCGTTCTCCACCCCCTGCGTGGGCTGCTGCTGCTGGAGGTCAAGGACTGGAAGCTGGAGACCATCCGGAAGATGGACAGGGTGACGGCGACCATCGTCACCTCCAGTGGCCTCAAGGTGGTCAGCAACCCGCTGGAGCAGGTTCGCCAGTGTACCTATCAGCTGATCAATCAGCTGGAGAAGGATCCCCAGCTGGTAGTGGTGGAAGGGCGCTACCAGGGGCAGCTCGTTTTTCCCTATGGGTATGGGGTGGTCCTGACCAGCATCACCCGCTCCCAGTTCGAGGCCACCGACCTGGGCGAGGTGCTGCCGCCCCATCAGACCATCTGCAAGGACGAAATGCTGGAGAGCACCGATCCGGAGCGGTTCCAGGAGCGGCTGTGGAACATGTTCAATGTCCAGTTCAGCAGGCCGCTGACGCTGCCCCAGGTTGATCGCATCCGCTGGCATCTGTTTCCCGAGGTGCGAATCAGTACCGGCGATCAGGGTGACCTGTTTCCCCCGGAGGAGGAGAGAGCGGCCGATGGCGAGACCCTGTTGCCGGATATCGTCAAGGTGATGGACATGCAGCAGGAGCTGCTGGCCCGCAGCCTGGGGGAGGGACATCGTGTCATCCACGGCGTGGCCGGGTCGGGGAAGACCCTGATCCTGGGATACCGCTGTCTCTACCTGGCGAAGCTGCTGCACAAGCCGATCCTGGTGCTCTGCTACAACATCACCCTGGCGGCCCGGCTCCGGGAGCTGATGGCGGAACGGGGGGTGAACGACAGGGTCCACGTCTACCATTTTCACGACTGGTGCGGTGAACAGCTGCGCAGCTACCATGTCGACCGCCCACCAATGGGAGAAAACTACATCGGACAGCTGGTGGAACGGGTCATCGGGGCGGTGGAGAAGGGAACCATACCCAGGGGCCAGTACGGCGCCGTCATGATCGACGAGGGCCACGACTTCGAGCCCGAATGGCTCAGGCTGGTGGTCGACATGGTCGACCCGGAGACCGATTCGCTGCTGTTGCTGTATGACGACGCACAGTCCATCTACGGCAAGAGGCGCACTCTCGATTTCACGCTCTCCAGCGTTGGGGTTCAGGCGCGGGGGCGGACCACGGTCCTGAAGCTGAACTACCGCAATACCGGGGAGATCCTGGATTTCGCCTTTCGTTTCGCCAGCCACTATCTCAGTACCAGTGACCGCGACGACGATCATGTCCCCCTCATCGAGCCCCAGTCCGCCGGCCGCCATGGTCCGCCACCGGTGGTGAAACTCTTCGCCAGCTATGACGAAGAGGCCCGCTATATTGCATATCTGTTTCGCCGCCTGCACCAGGAGCGCGGGACGCCGTGGTCGGAGATGTGCGCGATCTACCGCAGCCACTGGATGGGTAAGGTGCTGCACCAATACCTTCAGGATGAAGGCATCCCCTGCCAGTGGCTGAGCGATTTCCGGGCGAAGAGGGCGTTCAGTCCGTCTCACGACAGCGTCAAGCTGATGACCATGCACAGCAGCAAGGGGCTGGAGTTTCCGATGGTGGCGGTATCGGGGATCGGTTACATGCCGGTCGACGAGGCGGAAGAGAAGAGTGAAGCCAAGCTGCTCTACGTGGCCATGACCCGCTCGACCGAAAACCTGTTGCTCACCAGCCACCGGGAGAATGCATTTCTGTCCCGGCTGAGGGCCGGCGAACCGGCAATGGAATCTGTGGATGCGGGGGCTTTGCACGCATAAGGCGGACGCCTCTCCGGTTCGCGGCGGAGGCGCTGTTCTTACGGGGTGGTGATGGGCATCGGGTCGGGCGCAGCGGTCACGCTCCGCACTCCCGCCGCACCTGCTCCTGAAATGCCGCTTCCAGGCGCGAGTACAGGGGTCCCGGGCAGTGGTGCAGCGGGCGGCCGTCCACCTCCCGCACCGGGATCAGCCCGGCGCCGGTGCCGCTGAGGAAACACTCGTCGGCGGTGTGAAGGTCATAGGGGGTGAGGGGGGCCTCGCGGGCCGGGATCCCCAGCCTGGCGGCCAGTTCCAGGACCAGCCCCCGCGTGATCCCCTCGAGGGCGCCATCCGCCGTTCGCGGCGTCAGCAGGGTGCCGTCGCGCACGATGAACAGGTTTTCAGCGCTCGCCTCCGCCACCCGCCCCTGGCCGTTCAGCAGCACCGCCTCCTGGGCGCCGGCGTGGTCCGCCTCCATGCGGGCGAGGATCTGGTTGAGATAGTTCAGGCTCTTGATCCGCGGGTCGAGAGCGTCGCCCGGCAGACGCCGGGTGGCGGCGACGACGAGGCGGATTCCCTCCCGGCGGTGGGCCTCGTCCACCATCTGCAGGCGCGCGGCGATGAGGATGACGTTGGGTCGGAGGCATCCGGACGGGTCGATTCCCAGGGGGCCGGCGCCACGGGTCACCAGCAGGCGCAGGTAGCCGTCGTCTGCGGGGAAGGCGTCGACGATCTCCGCCACCGCCCGGGCCAGCCGGTCGAGGGTGTAGGGGAGGGTGAGCCGGATCGCCCGGCAGGAGTCGGCCAGGCGCCGCAGGTGGGCATCCAGGCGGAAGGGCCGGCGGCCATAGAAGCGGATCCCCTCGAACACGCCGTCGCCATAGAGCAGGCCGTGGTCGGTAACCGGGACCGTCGCCTCCTGCTCCGGGCGCAGCCGGCCGTTGATCCAGTAGCGGGTCGAATCCGCCGTCTCCCGTGCCGTGACCGGCGGGGGGGTGGCGGCTGCCGGCGTGGATTCGGACGCCGGGTCGGTGGTGTGCATCGCCATCTCCTTCTCTGTTCGCTCTGCTGTCTGCTCGTGTTCAGACTAGGCCGGGAGGGGCGACCTGTACAGATGCAGATGAAACGAAAATCGAGCAGTACAGATTTCCAGGGCGACCAACGCCCCCGATCCATGGACGGGTCCATCCGGCTGCACCGGGCCCGGGGACGGGATATGGCGTGGATGAGCGGGTATCGACACTGTGCTGTTGCGGGCATTTCTCCCACGCCGACAGCCGAACCGTTGCTGCAGCCGCGGCATGGAACCGGCAGGTTTCCCGGATCCGGTCTACTCTTTGCGGTACCCCTCCGCATATTCCGCCTGCCGCCGCCACCTCCGCCTCTCCCGCACCGGGAGCGGCGGACGGGCCGGCGGCTCCAGCCCCGGGAGTCCCACCATGTCGAGCCACAGCACAGGCAGTTCCTCCCCCCGCAGAATCACCCGCATCGTCACCGGCGCCCGCGTCACCGAGGGGGCGGGCGTGAAGCTGCGGCGGCTCATTGGCCAGCCCGAGTTGCCCATGCTGGATCCCTTCCTGATGCTCGACGCCTTCCGTTCCGACGATCCCGGCGACTATATCGCCGGCTTCCCGCCCCATCCCCACCGCGGTTTCGAGGCGGTCACCTACCTGCTCGCCGGCCGCGTGCGGCATCGGGACAGCGCCGGTCACGAGGGCGTCATCGAGGCCGGTGGCATCCAGTGGATGACCGCCGGCCGCGGCATCGTCCACTCGGAGATGCCGGAGCAGGAGGATGGGTTGCTGCAGGGCTTCCAGCTCTGGGTCAACCTGCCGGCCCGGCACAAGATGGACCGGCCCGCCTACCAGGAGCACGGCGCCGACCGGCTCCCGCTGGAGCGGCGGGATGGCGATGTCGAGGTGAAGGTGATTGCCGGCACCACCTCGCGGGGTACCCGCGGACCGGTGGTCCAGCCGCTGACCGAACCGCTCTACCTGGACGTGCTGCTGCCGCCAGGCGCACGGTTCGTGGAGGCGCTGCCCACCGCCCACAACGGCTTCGTCTACGTCGTCACCGGAACGGTCGGCTCCAGTGGCGACGACGGCCGCCCGCTCCGTCTCGAGTCCGACCGGTTGGGCGTACTCGGCAGGGGCACCGACGTGGAGTTGTGGGCGGAACAGGGTCCCGTCCGCTTCCTGCTGGTCGCCGGCAGGCCACTGGACGAGCCGGTGGCCCGTGGAGGGCCCTTCGTGATGAACACCGCCGCCGAGATCGAACAGGCATTCGACGACTACCGGCAGGGGCGGTTCCAATGACCGGATAGGGTCTCTCCCTCCCGCTGTCCCGAATCCCGTCGTCGTGCCGGCCCCGTCGGCGCCGCACCGGCTCGCCTGGTCGCTGGTGGAGTCCGGCACCAGGTTGGACCCGTGGGCGGTCAGGCTCATCAGCGGAACGATGGTGATCAGAGCCATCGCCGGGACGGATCCGACCCACAATGACGGGATTTCTCTCCACGAGCGGGTCGTGATCGACCCGCTTTTCCGGTGTCTTCATGCCCAAGCCATTGATCGTCCGTCGACCAGGCGGGCGGCACGGGCCTTGCTGTACAGATCGGGGTGAACGGGGATGGCGGGGACCGCCGGCAATGGCCGCAACGCCCGGAACCACGGCACGGCAGCTTTCAACAAGGAGACTGAGTTCATGGTACAGCCCACATATCCCGGTGTGTACATCGAGGAGGTTCCCAGCGGTGTCCGCACCATTTCGGCAGTGTCGACCTCGATCGCGGCCTTCCTCGGCCGGGCGAGCAAGGGGCCGATCGATCAACCGGTACGGTTGCTGAGCTACGCCGACTACGAGCGGCGCTTCGGTGATCCCCACCCGGCCAGTGACCTGGCCCGCAGCGTGCGCATGTTCTTCAACAACGGCGGCAGCGACTGCTACGTGGTACGGCTGGCGCGCAATGCCAGCGCCGCCTCGGTGACCCTGGAGAACCTGGCCGGCACGGCGGTGCTGGATATCAGTGCCGCCGCCAGCGGGGCCTGGGGCAACAACGTGCGCATCGAGGTGGACTACGACACGCCCCTGCCGGATGCCAGCTTCAACCTCGGTCTCTACCACGAGGAGGAGGGGACGGTGGTGCAGAGCGAGGTCTTCACCGGCCTCACCATGGACCCGGCGTCGCCCCGCTTCGCGGTGGACTTCGTCAACTCCAGCTCGCAACTGGCGCGACTGGCGCTGAACGCGGCGGTGGAGAGTGGTGGCGCCAGCGATCTCACCGTCATCGGCAACAGCTTCGCCGGCTTCTCCCAGTCGCGCCGGCCCCTGGGCAACCTGGCGGCGGTGCGCAGCGTCCTGGACGGTCTGATCAATCCGGCCGCGCCGGCCACTCCCAGCTCGCGCTTCGAGATCAGCGTCGATGGCAGCCCCTGGGTGGAGGTGGACCTGGCGCCCTGGGGCACCATCGGCGGCGACACCCTGGCCCAGATCCGGGACCACATCCAGCAACGCATCAACGATGCCCTGGACACGGTCTCGCCCAGCGCCAACGTGGCGGTGACCACGGCCACCGCCAGCAACTTCATCACCATCACCGCCGACGGCGCCGGCAGCTCCCTGGAATCGGTCCACGTGCGCCGCGCCGGCAGCCGCGACATCGCCGCCGCGCTGATGCTCGGGGTGGACCAGGGCGGGGTGGAGATGACCCGCTACAGCAACTTCCGCCCGGCGCCAACGGCCAGCGTGCTGACCGTCGGCGATCCCGGCGGCAGCGCCGGCAACCTGGATCACCTGGACCAGATCGCTGCCCTGCAGAGCCAGGCGATCGCCGGCATCACCATCGATGCGGTGACCATCCCGCTCAACGATCCACTGGGGTTCAACCTGCAGACCACCGGCAGCGGCACCGACCCCTTCTCCCAGAGCGCCACCGGCTACAGTCCGGGTACCGGTGAAAACGACGGCGTGCGCGAGAAGCTGCGCATCGTCGCCGCCGCCATCAACGCCGATTCCACCCTCGAGTACCGGGCCGAGCTGTGGGGATACAACCTGGCCCTGATCGCCACCGGCGGCGCCATCAACCAGCAGCCTTCCGCGATCAGCACCAGCACCACCGACCTGTCCGGCGATTTCGTCCTCAACACCCGCCAGTACAGCCTGGGGGACGCCGGCAGCGGCGACTTCTCCGTCGCCGGCACCGTGGGGACCGACGGGCTGGCGCCGGATCTGGCCACCTACCTGGGCAGCGAGGCGCAGCAGACCGGCCTCCACGCCCTCGACCCGGTGGACCTGTTCAACCTGATGATCCTGCCCGGGGACGACGACGTGACCCAGGCCACCATGGACGCCCTGTGGGGGCCGGCCAGCAGCTACTGCCAGGGGCGGCGGGCCTTTCTGCTGGTGGATCCTCCGGCCGGCTGGACCGACGACGGCGGTCGTCCGGCGGTGGTGCAGGACACCGCCCTGGTGAACGACCTGCGCGCCACCCTCGCCCGGAGCAACAGCGCGGTCTACTACCCGCGGCTGCGCTACAACGACAACGGCACCATCCGCACCATCGGCCCGGCCGGGGCCATCGCCGGCCTGTTCGCCCGCACCGACAGCAATCGCGGGGTATGGAAGGCGCCGGCCGGCATCGAGGCCGGGGTGCGCGACATCGTCGGGCTCACGGTGGAACTGACCGATGCCGAGAACGGGGTGCTCAACCCGAAGGGGGTGAACTGCCTGCGGGTGCTGCCCAACGGCATCGTCTGCTGGGGCGCCCGTACCCTCGACGGTGACGACGCCTTCGGCAGCGAATGGAAGTACGTGCCGATCCGGCGCCTGGCCCTGATGATCGAGGAGTCGCTCTACCGCGGTACCCGCTGGGCCGTGTTCGAACCCAACGACGAGCCCCTGTGGGCCAACCTGCGGCTCAACGTGGGGGCGTTCATGAACTCCCTGTTCCGCCAGGGCGCGTTCCAGGGGGGCAGCCCGAAGGACGCCTACTTCGTCCGCTGCGATGCCAGCACCACCACCCAGAACGACCGCGACCGGGGCATCGTCAACATCCTGGTGGGCTTTGCACCGCTGAAGCCGGCCGAGTTCGTGATCATCAGGATCCAGCAGATCGCTGGTGAGATCCAGACCTGAGTCAGGGAGGCAACATCATGGCGAATGGCTTCACCGTCAATGCTTCGCGCTACGACCCGTACAAGAACTTCAAGTTCCGCATCCTGTGGGACGGCAAGACGGTACTGGGCGTAAGCAAGATCAGCGCCCTCAAGCGCACCACCGAGGTGGTCAAGCACCGCTCCGGCGGCGAGAACTCGTTCGACTACAAGTCGCCGGGACGCACCAGCTACGAGGCGATCACCCTGGAACGGGGGCTCACCCACGATCGCGAGTTCGAGGCCTGGGCCTCCAAGGTCCACACCTACGAGGGCGACAACGTGATGGCCCTGGCCGACTACAAGAAGGACCTGACCCTGGAGTTCATGAACGAACGCGGCCAGGTGGCCTTCCGCTACTACCTCCATGCCTGCTGGGTCAGCGAATACCAGGCCCTGCCGGAACTGGACGCCAACGCCAATGCGGTGGCGATCGAGAGCATGAAGATCGAGCTGGAGGGCTGGGAGCGCGACCAGGACACCTCGGAACCGGATGAGAGCGGCTGATGCCCCCACTGGTGGCGAATCGACGGCTGGCGAAGGCAGCGGCGGCGGAGCTGGCGGTGGTTCCGCTGGCGTCGCAGACGCTGCTCGGGCTGGACCTGGATCCGGACCGTCCCGGCCGGGCCGGGCGGGTGACCACCCTGTTGCGCTGCGGCCTGCGTGATCCGGACGGGCGGGAGCCGCCATGGCGGCGGGTTCACCGTGCCTCCCTGAAGCAGCGCCTGCAGTGGCTGCTGGCCCTTTGCCGCCGCACCGGCCTGGGGCAGTTGTCGCTGCGCTGCCGCTGCCCGCACTGCGCCGCGGAGCTGGAGCTGGCGATGGCATTGCCCGCCGATCAGGATCAGGCGGATGCCGCGCCAGCAACCGTCGACTGCGAGCCGGCCCCGGGAGTCCGCCTGCGGCTGCGCCTGCCCACCGGCGAGGACCAGTCCCGCTGGGCCAGCCGGAACAGCACCGATGCGGCGGCAATGGCGCGGGACCTGGTGATCGCCGTCGACGCCGGCGGCCCCGGCGCGGAGGGGGGCGACCGCCTCGATCCGGCATGGCTCTCCGCCATCGGGGAGAGCCTGGAGGCGGCCGATCCCCTGACCGCCCTGGAACTGCACAGCGGCTGCCCCGACTGCGGCGCCGCCCTGGCCCTGCCGGTGGATCTGGAGCGGCTGCTGCTGCAGTGGCTGGGGTCGCGGCAGTCCGGGCTGCTGTTCGACGTCCACCGCCTCGCCAGTGCCTATCACTGGGGCGAACGGGAGATCGCCGCCCTGGATCCCCGGCGGCGCGCCTTCTATCTCGGCTGCCTGGAGCGGGAGGGGCGGTGATGAGCGACTATCTCCAGCGCCTGGCCCAGCGCAGTGGTCTGACACCCGCCCCGACAGAGGTCTCCCTGACCGTGCCCGGGGCCGTGCCGGTAGCGGCGACGGCCCCGGAACAGGGAGCGGAGATGGAGCTGGAGGAGGCGACGACCATGCCCGCAACGGCCGCCGACCGGGACTTCGCGGGGGAGACGGCGCCTGACCTTTCGCCGGATGAAGGGCCCCGGCCGCCAATACCGGAGACGACGGGGCCGGCCGGGACCCCCCCGGCGGAGGCCGTCGATCCATTCCCCGCTGCCAGCGGGAGGCGGACCCTGGCCGAATCCGGCGACCGGGAGTCGGTCCCGGCAGCGGCAGAACAGCCAGAGCGGGGCACGGTGGCCGACCCGCCGGTGCCCCCCGGAACGGCCACCGGAGTGGCGCCGGAGGAGAACGCCATGCGGGAGCGGGAGCCATCGCCGATGGACCGTCCCGTCGTCGTTCAGCGTGAGCCGGCCGCCGGCCCGCCTCCCGTTACGGATGCCGGCGACACCGGAAGCGGCGGCACGGCCGCCGCCCCGGAGGATGCCGGTGGGGCGGTGCTGGAGCAGGCGATCCGCTGGGTGATGGATGCGCCCTGCTGGCAGGAACATCCGCAGGAGGAGAGGGCAGCGGCAGATCCCGTTCCCGCTTCCGCTCTCTCCGTCGCTCCACTGGCGCCGGGACAGGCACAGGCCTCTGCGCAGGGCCGATCGCGACCCACCGCCCCCTCCGCCCCGATCTCTGCCGCATCACCGCCGCACCGGATCCGGCCGGTGCCGGCGTCGTCGGAGGTCCAGGTCCGCATCGGTCACCTGCGGATCGAGGTGGTCGAGCCGGATCCACCGCCGGCAGCGGCGCCATCCACTCCACCCGCCCCGGCCCCATCCCCGCCGGCCGGCAGCGACAGCCGCCTGCGCCGGCTCTATCTGCGGGGGTTCTGAACCATGCCCCTGAGCCAGAGCCAGCTCGCCATCGGCGCCGTCGGGGAGTTGCTGGGTGCCCAGCTCCAGTCCCGCACCAGCGCCACCACCGTCGACGTGGGCCGCCCCCAGACCGCGGCCACCGGTTCCACCGGCCCCAAGTTCAACCTCTTCCTGTACCAGGTGGATCTCGATCCCCACTTGCGCAATCAGCCCCTGGACCAGGGCCAGCAACCGCCCCTGTGGCTGGTGCTGCGCTACCTGGTCACCGCCTTCGATACCAACCGCAGCAGTGATTCGGCGGATGCCCACCGGCTGCTGGGGGAGGGGATGCGGGCGCTGCAGGAACTCAACTTCCTGCAGCCGACGGTGGCGGAACTGGCCGACAACCCCCAGTCCCTGAAGATCACCTTCGACGAGACCGACACCGAGCTGATCTCCAGGCTGATGCAGGGCGGCCAGGACGACCCCTACCGTCTCTCCGTCGGCTTCCAGGTGCGGCCGGTGCTGATCGCCCCCGGAGAGCCGCCCTCCTATGCGCCGCTGGTGCGGTCGGTCGGCCAGCCGGAACAGGAGGGGGTGGCGGTGATCCCCGTTCTGGCGCCGCAGGCGCGCGGGCTCGATCCGCTGCAGTTCGAGGCCGGCGACACCCTGTGGCTTGCCGGTGACTGGCTCGACGGCGCGACCGAGGTCTGTTTCGGCAGTACCTGTTTCGGTGTCAGCGCCCAGCAGGAGGGTCGCATCCGCATCCGGGTGCCGGCCGATACCACGCTCTCCCCCGGCAGCCACACGGTGGCGGCGGTGGTGCCCCGCGACGGCCATCTCATCCGCAGCAACGCGGTGCTCGGCGTCCTGCGGCCGCGGGTCACCGGGGCCACCCCCGGGGGGCTGACCGATGAGGGCGGCGGTCTCTTCTCCGGCACCCTCACCGTCCAGGGCGACCACCTGGGCAACGCTGACGACGACATCTACGTCGCCTTCTGCCGCGGTGGCGAGGTGAGCGCCATGGTGGAAGGTGCCGGAGTGGCGGACCAGCAGACGGTGACGGCGGCGGTGTCGCCGCAACGACCCCTGGCCGCCGGGCGCTATCGCATCATCCTGCGCGCCAATGGTGCCCAGGCCCTGAACATGCCGGAGGTGGAGTGGTCATGAGCCTGACCGCGATCGACACGGCGCCGCCACCGGTGGATCATCTGCGCGACGACCGGCTGCTGCAGTACTGGCTGCGGCAGGTACAGCTGCGGTTGCGGCGGGAGCTGGCCTGGTGCTGGTTCCAGCGCAGCGGCCAGCGCGACCCGGGCAACGGTGTGCTGCCGCCCCCCGACGATCCCCTGGCCGAGGGCGCCCACTGGGTCTTCGACCGGGTCCGCCGGGAGTGGTTCTTCGGTCACGATGCCCAGGCGCGGGAGCTCTCCACTGCCATCGCGGCAGAGCCGCCCCGGGAAGAGGGTGCTGCCAGGCGCGGCGGCTTCTCCTGGATCTGCCACCGCCTGCAGCTGGACGCCGCCGCCCGCTTTGCCCTGGCGCTGGCGCTGGCACACCGGCTCGACTCCTCCATCGGCCCGCTCTGCGCCAGCTGCATGAACGATCTCAGCCGGCCCTTTCCCAGCCTCGCCCTGGCCCAGCGCCTGTGGCATCAGCCGGAGCGGCTGGCTGCCGTTGCCGGCCCGCTGCATCCACTGTGGCGGACCGGGCTGCTGGAGCGGCCGGAGACAGCGGCCCAGGGCTGGTTGCATCCTCTGCAACCGTCGCCCCTGGTGCTGGATGCCATCGGCTCCGACCAACTGCCCCCGGGCCTGCTGCCGGCCGGCCCCGTCCGGCCGCGGCCGGTGCCCCGGCGGCCGTTGTGGGAGGCGCGGCTGGCCCTGGAGGGACAGGCCCCGCTGCCGGTGCCGCTGGTCGCCCCCGCCGATGCCGATCACGCCGCCTGGGCGGCGCGCCTGGGTGAGCTGGCCGGCCGGACGGTGGTGGTGGTGACCGCATCCTGCCTGCAGCACTGCGGCGCCGCCGCGGTCGCCACCTGGGCCTGGCTGCGCGGGGTGGACCTGCTGCTGCCGGCGGGGATGGAGGAGGCCTGGCGGGAGATGGCCGGGCTGACCCTGCCGCTGCGTCTCTTCCTGCCGGTGACCGGGGGCGTCACCGGGGAGGCGGTGCCGGACGGTGCCACACCCCCGTTCCATCTCCCCGTCCCCGGCTTCCGGGAGCGCCTGCAGCTGCTGCAACAGGGACTCCCGGAGGTGGATGGAGGGATGGCCCAGGCGCTGGAGGAGTGCGCCCGCCGCTTCCGCCTGCCGGAGCAGCGGCTGGTCCGGCTGACGCGGCAGCTGGGTGGTTGCGCCGAGCTGACCCCGGAACTGCTGGTCGCCGCCTGCCGCGACGAGAGCGGCAGCGACCTGGAGCGGCTGACCCAGCGGGTGGTTCCCCGTTTCCGGCTGGACGACCTGGTGGTGCCGGCGGATCTGCGCCGCCAGCTCGACGAACTGCGCCGGGCCGCCCGTTCCCTTACCCGGGTCCACTATCACTGGGGGACCGCCCGGGCCTGGAACGAAGGCGGCCTGGCGGCGCTGTTCCACGGTCCGCCCGGCACCGGCAAGACCATGGCTGCCGAGGCGTTGGCCGCCGACCTGGGGCTGGAGATGTACCGCATCGACCTGGCCCGGGTGGTGAGCAAGTACGTCGGCGAGACCGAGAAGAACCTGGCCCGCATCTTCGATGCCGCCGATGCCTGTGACTGCCTGCTGCTGTTCGACGAGGCCGACGCCATCTTCGGCAGGCGCACCGAGGTGAAGGATGCCCACGACCGCTACGCCAACATCGAGATCTCCTACCTGCTGGAGCGGATGGAGCGGTTCAAGGGGGTGGCCGTCCTGGCCAGCAACCGTCGTCGCGACCTGGACGACGCCTTCCTGCGCCGGCTGCGCTGGACCCTGGCGTTCCCGCTGCCCGACGCCGGCCAGCGCGAGGAGATCTGGCGCCGGGGTTTTCCGCCGGCGGTGGATACCGCCGGGCTGGACTTCCGTTTTCTCGCCCGGCAGTTCCCCCTCTCCGGTGGCCACATCAAGTCGGTGGCGTTCAACAGCTGCCTGCAGGCGGCCGCCGATCCCCGCGCCGAACCGGCCCCCGGCCGCGCCGGCCGCCCCACCATGGGCCAGGTCCTGCTGCAGGTGAAACGGGAGCTGCAGAAGCTGGAGCGCAGCTGTGGCCCGGAGCAGTTCGGCAGCTACGCCGGGCTGCTGGAGGAGGAGTCGTGAGCGCGTTGCAGATCAGGCTGGAGCGGATCGGGATCGTCCTGCAGGGGATCCCGGTCGAGCTGGTGGAGCAGGCGGTCTCCGGGCTGGAGCCGCTGCTGCGGCGCCGGCTGCAGGGATGGCGCCCCGCCGCGGCGGAGCAGATCGACATCGCCGGGCTCGCCCTGGACCCGGTGCGCGCCGCTCCGGGGCTGGACGCCGCCGGACTGCGTGCCCTGCTGGCGGAGCAGATCGAGACCGGCCTGCGCCGGGCGCTGGGGCCGGCGGGCGGTGCCGAAGGAGGGGACGGCTGATGGGCTTTTATCTGCGCGGACTGCTGGTGGAGTACGGGGCGGACATCCTCGGTCCGATCCCCAACGTGGTGGCGTTCCAGTTCAATCCGGAGACGCTGGAGCGGAAGCTGAAGCCGCCACCCGATTCCTCCGCCGCCGACGATACCGCCTCCGGCACCAGCTCAAGCGGCAGCGGGGAACCCCACCGGGGGGGTGGCGGCGAGGCCAGGGAGACCCTCACCCTCACCGCCCGGTTCGATGCCGCCGACGATCTCGGTTCCGGCGATGCCCGCAGCGTGGTGCCGCGGATGTTCGGGGTCGGCCCCCAGCTGGTGGCCCTGGAGCGGATGATCAAACCGGCCGGGGGGGCGCTGGCGGGGCTGATCGCCCAGGGGCTGGATGCCATCGGTGACGCCCTGGGCGGTGATGACGACGGTACCGCCGCCTCTCCGCCGCAGCAGATGCCGCGCATCCTGTTCATCTGGGGGCCGTTGCGGGTGCTGCCGGTGGAGGTGAAGGAGATGACCATCACGGAGAAACGGTTCGACGCCTTTCTCAACCCGGTGCAGGCGGAGGTGCGCATCGTGCTCAAGCCGATCGGCTCCTTCCCCGAGGAGAGCAGCGACCGCCTCGGCCGCGGTGCCCTGGCCTACACCGAGGTGGTCAAGGACATCGAGCAGATCGCCAACCTGACCGAGGCGGCGACGGATGTGATCCCGGTCGATTTCTGAGGAGGTGGAAAGGGAATGTTCAGCAAGCGCTCACGCTATTTCGAGGTGGAGCAGGTCGCGGTGACGAACGGGCGCGGTGAGGTGGTGACGGCGGTGAAGCTGCGCCCCCCGGCCTCGCCGGCGGCCCGCCCCGCCCGGGTGACCCAGGGTGACCGGCTGGACGTGATCTGCGACCGCCGCTATGGCGACGGTACCCGCTACTGGCACGTCGCCGACGCCAACAGCGAGCTGGAGGCGGCGGCCCTGACCGCCGAACCGGCGCGCACCATCCAGGTGCCGGAGCGCTGAGGTGACCACCGAATACCGCGTCTATCTCGGCGGCGAGCCGGCCAGCGACGAGGCGCTGGGCCGGATCCGCGTCCTGCGGGTGGACCAGGCCATCGGCATGGCGACGGAGGCGGAACTGGAGATGGATCTCGCTATCGACGACAACGGCGTCTGGAGCGGTATCGACACCGACTACGCGCAGCCGTTCGAACGGGTGCGGATCGAGGTGAAGCCGGATCGGGCGGATGCCTTCGTCGCCCTGGTCGACGGTCCCATCGTCGGTCAGCGCTTCAGCCTCACCGAGGCGGCGCACGGCAGCCGCATGACCCTGGTGGTGCACGACGACAGCGTGCTGCTCAACCGGGAGGAGGGGGTGGAGCTGTATCAGGACATGAGCGCCTCCGACATCGCCCGCCGGCTGTTCGGCGACGCCGGCCTGACCCCGGAGGTGGACGCGGTGGAGGGACCGGCGGCGGACCCGGACCAGGTGGTGGTGCGCCGGGGGACGCCGATGCAGCTGCTGCGGCAGCTGGCGCGACGCCACGGCATGTTCGTCTACGTGCGGCCGGGTGGCAGCACCGGCAGCAGCGTCGGCCACTTCCGCCGGCCGGACCTGGGCGATGGCGGGCAGGCGCCCCTGCGGGTGACGGGGCAGGGCCGCAACGTCGGTCGTTTCGACTGTGAGTTCGATGGCCTGCGTCCCACCCGGGCCAGCGCCCGCGGCATCACCCTGGCCGACCGCAGCGAGCAGGAGGGGGTCTCCGGGCAGTCCGGACTCGATCCCCTCGGCGCGCGCGCCAGCCTCGACCTGGTGCCGGCGGGGCAGACCCTGCTGGCCGGCACCCGCGCCGGAGACGCCGACCTGGAGGCGGTGGTGACGGCCACGGTGGACGTCTCCAGCTGGGCCTACAGCGCCGCGGTGGAGCTGGATGGCGACGCCTACGGCGAGGTGCTGGAGCCCTACCGCACCATCACCGTGGCCGGTGCCGGCGGTTACCTGGGCGGCCCCTGGCTGATCAGCGGGGTGCTGCACCCCCTCACCGCCGGCAGCTACCTTCAGCAGGTGAGCCTGCGCCGCAACGCCCGCTCCGATGTGGCCGGCGGCGGCGCCGCTGCTGCCGTCGCCGGGGTGTTCTGATGGAGGGCGGGCGCATGGAACGGATCGTGGCCGAGCTGGCGGAGCAGGTGCGGCAGCGCTTCTACGGCAAGTACCGCGGCCGCGTCACCGACAACGACGACCCGCGCAACATGGGGCGCCTGAAGGCACGGGTACCGGAGGTGCTGGGCGACAGCGAGAGCCCCTGGGCAATCCCCTGCGCCCCCTTCACCGGCGACGGCAGCGGCCAGTTCTGCATCCCGCCGCTGGACGCCGGGGTGTGGATCGAGTTCGAGGGCGGGGATCCCTCGCGGCCCCTGTGGAGCGGGGGCTGGTGGGGCGAGGACGAGGCACCGGTGAACGAGGCCGGTGATGGCGGCGTGCCCGGGATCAAGGTGATCCGCAGCGAGCAGGGTCTGCTGCTGAGCCTGGACGACGACGGCCGCACCATCAGCGTCAGCGACGACAGTGGCAGCAACCTGCTGAAGATCGAGGTGCGCGATGGCCAGGTGCTGCTGAAGGGGCGGGCCAAGGTGGTGGTGGAGGCGCCGCAGATCGAGCTGGTGGACCGCGCCTCCCATCCCCTGGTGTTCGGCGACGAGTTGCTGAGCTACCTGTCCCAGCTGGTGGCGACCTACCAGGGCCATACCCACCCGGGTGAGATGGCCGCCGGTGTGCTGCCGGTGACCCCGGCACCGCCGGTGCCGCCGCTGCCGACGCCGACGCCCAGCCTGCTGTCGATGAAAGTGAAGAGCGGATAGGAGGGAACGATGGGACTGAAGGCCGGCACCGTGGACGACTTCTCCAGCAGCATGGCCGAGGCCATGGAGCAGGCGATGGCCCAGGAGTACCAGCGGCTCAAGGATGCCGCCCTGCCCCAGACCGGAAGGGACGACCGGCGGCTGCTGTTCGCCGCCATCGCCCAGGGCGTGGTGCGGCACCTGCGGGACAACCCGGACGCCTTCGTGCTCGCGGTGGAGACCACCCAGACCGGCGGCGGTCTGTTCGATTCCGACGGCGAGGTGGAATCGATCGACACCGACGGGGTGCTCTACTGATGGCCGGCCGGCACCTGGCGTTTCCGTTCCGTATCGGCACCGACGGCCGCAGTGCCGCCCCGGACGGACTGGAGCAACACGTGCGCATGGAGGTGATCCAGCTGCTGCTCACCAACCCGGGGGAACGGCCCATGCTGCCAGGCTTCGGCGGCGGTCTGCGCCGGCTGGTGTTCGAGCGCAACGACGACGTCGGCGCCGCCCTGGCCAAGTCCACCATCAGCGGCGCCCTGCGGGAGTGGCTGGGACACCGCATCGAAGTACTGGCGCTGGAGGTGGAGAGCGAGGAGAGCACCCTGCGCATCGGGCTGAAGTACCGGATCCGGGAGAGTGGCGAGGAGGGGTTGCTCCGGTTCGAGCACCAGGGCTGAGGAGAATGGGATGACACGCCGATTCGACCGCGAAGTGCTGCAGGAGCGGGCCCGCAACCTGGCGGCGGCCAACCTCAACGGGCTGGCCCGGGTGGAGGTCGCCCTGCTGCCCGCCGACGATCCCGACCATGCCGGGCTGACCCTGTTCTTCCACAACTCCCTGCACCTGGCGGATCTGGATACGGCGGTGAACCTGGACGGCATCCCGCCCACCGATCTGTTCCGCATCCGCGGCGGCTCGCGGCTGCCCGCCGGCGACGACCCCGGTCAGGTGCGGGTGACCGCGCTGCACCACGACGGCGACAACCGGCTGCTGCTGCGGGTGGAGCCGGTGGGCGACTACTCCAGCTACACCCTGTGGGCGATCTACGAGGACGCCGGCGGCGATCCCCTGGTCGATCCCCTGTTCGACCGGATCGACTTCAAGTTCCGTCCCGGCTGCTTCGACCTGGACTGCGCGCCGCGGCTGGAGCCGGTGCCGCCACCGGGGGAGCGGCCGGACGTGGACTACCTGGCCCGGGACTTCGACTCCTTCCGCCACCTGCTGATCAACGCCATGCGCCAGCGGGTGCCGGAGTGGGAGCCCAGCAGCGAGGCGGACCTGGATCAGGTGATCCTGGACCTGTTGGCGGCGGACGGTGACGAGATCTGTGATTTTCAGGACCGGGTGATGCAGGAGGCCTGTCTCGGCCGTGCCCGCAAGCGCCTCTCCCTGGCGCGATACGGGCGGCTGCTCGACTACCATGTCCACCAGGGCAACCAGGCCGTCACCCAGGTGCTGGCGGAGGTGTCGGCCGAGATCGTGATCCCCGCCGGCCATCCGGTCTGGAGCGGCGGGCACTGGTCCGAACCGGGCGCGGTACTGTTCCTGACCAGCCGTTCCCGGCGCTGCTTCCCTGCCCTCGACCGGTTGCTGCCGTATCACTGGGGCGAGGCGGTGACCGCCCTTGACGCCGGTGCGCTTCAGGCCGACCTGGCCCTGCCGGAGCCCCTGGATCCCCTCTCCGAGGCCGATGCGCAGGGCCTGCGCGACCTGCTGCGGCGGCCGGAGGTGGAGGCGCTGGTGATCGAGGAGGCGCTGAATCCGGCCACCGGCAGCGCCAACGGACGGGACCCCCGGGGGAGACAGCTGCTGCGACTGCTGCCGGGAGAGCAGGCGGCGGAGGTACAGCAGGACCCCCTCAGCGGGCGTTACCTGGTGCGCATCCACTGGCGCCGCGAGGACGCCCTGCGCCGGCGCTACTGCTTCCTCTCCGACTGCGATGGCGCCATGGTGGACGGCATCAGCGTGTTCCGCGGCAACCTGCTTGAAGTGGCCCAGGGGCGTCCCCACCACACCCTGTTCCTGCCGCCGGGGCTGGCGCTTCCGGTGGGCGATCCGCAGGCGCTGGTCCGGCTCGACTACCGCCACTGGGAGCCGACCCGCTGGGGCCGGCTCTGCACCCTGCCGGCCACGCCCCTCAGCTACCGCGACACCCCGCCCGGCGGCGACCGTCCCACGGCCACCACCCTGCGGGTCGGCCTCACCCGCGTCGACGCGGCCGGAAACTGGTCCGAAGCCGCCGGTCTGCAGCCCTGGTCAGAACGCTCCGATCTGATCGGCAGCCGTGGCGGTGACCGCCACTTCCTGGTGGAGACCGACGAGCGTGGCATCAGCCGGCTGCGCTTCGGCAATGGTGTCAACGGTGCCGATCCCGGCGCCGACGCGGTGCTGGTGTGCGACTACCAGGTGGGGCAGGGCAGCGCCGGCAACGTCGGCGCCGACCGGCTCACCGGGTTCGGGACCCTGCCCGGGCTGGTCTCGGTGCGCAACCCGTTCGACGTCACCAGCGGGCGCGATCCGGAACCGCCGGAGCAGATCGTCCGCCGCATCCCGGTGGCCTACCGCGCCCGCCAGAAGCGGGCGGTGACCCTGGAGGACTACGTGAAACGGGCGGAGGAGCTGCCGGAGGTGTCCCATGCCCATGCCCGCTACGCCTGGAGCGGCAGCTGGCGCACGGTGCGCATCGCCATCGACCCGGTGGGCGCCAGCGCGCTGGAGGAGGAGCAGCGCCGGCGCATCGAGGGCTGGCTCGACGCGGTGCGCCTGATCGGCGAGGACCTGGAGGTGCGGCCGGCGCGCTACGTGCCGCTGGATATCGACCTGGTGGTCTGCGCCGGCCCGGACTACTGGGCCGGGGATCTTGCATTCGAGCTCGCGGAGGCCTTCTCCGAGGGCTACGACGCCAACGGTGAACCCGGTTTCTTCCACCCCGATGCCTGGACCTTCGGCCAGCCCCTGCACGCCAGCCAGGTGATGGGACGGGCGCTGCGGGTGACCGGTGTGGAACGGGTGATCCGCCTCGGCATGCGCCGGTTCGAACCGGGCACCGGCCGGGCACCGCTGCTGGTGGTGACCCCGGACCAGGTGCCGGTGGCCGAGGTGGACCGGATCGAGCTGCGTCCCTGGGAGATCCTGCGGGTGGCCAATGATCCGGATCACCTGGAGCACGGGCGCATCCGCTTCACCGTGGAGGGAGGCCGACGATGAGCTGCGGCAACGACTGCGAGCGGCCGGACCGTTTTCCGGCAACCATCCACAACCGCCCCGGGCTGCCCCGGATCGACTACCGCATTGGCGACTATGCCAGCTTCCGCGAACACCTGCTGCGCCAGCTCGACCTCGCCGGCCCGCTGCAGGAATGGTCCCATCGTGGTGCCGACGACCCGGCCATCGCCCTGCTCGAGGGGACCGCCCTGGTGGCCGAGGTGATCGCCTTCTACCAGTCGCTCTACGCCAATGAGGCTTTTCTGCGCACCGCCGCCTGGCGCGACAGCGTCAGCCGGCTGGTGCAGCTGACCGGTTACCGGCTGGCACCGGGGATTGGCGGCGAGGCCACCTTCGCCCTGCTGGTGACGGGTAGCGGTCCGGTGACGGTCCCGGCGGGCTTCGGTGTCCGGGTGCCGTTGGAGGGGCAGGACCAGGCGGCGGTGTTCGAGAGCCGGGAGGAGTCCATCGCCTTCCCGGCCCAGAACGCATTCCGACTCCATCCCCCCCGTGGTGGACCGCAACCGGTCGCCGCCGGGCTGACCGAACTGGAGCTGGCGGCGGTGGACGGCGAGCGACGGCTGGACCTGCGCCAGGCCCAGGGGCTGCGGGCAGGCGACCGCCTGCTGCTGCTGCCGGACGATCACCGCTTCGACGCCGATGGCGGCGCGGTATCCCCCGGCTGGCAACAGGCGCCGGCGGAGATCCTGATCGTGCGTGAGACCGAGAACCTGCTGGACCGGGTCATCGTCCGCTTCGACGGTGCTCTGGTGGTCCCCCGCGGGACCCGGGTCCGGGCGCGGCTGATCGGGCGCAGCTTCCGCCACTTCGGTCACAGCGCACCGGCCCGTTTCGGCGGCGAGGTCGATCCGCTCACCGGCATCCAGAGCATCGGCAGGACGCGCTACCGGCGCCCTCTCGATACCGACCTGGCCGGGGAGGCGGGTCTCTATTCGGGACTGGCAGCCGACCGGATGCTGCTGGACGGTGAAGTGGACGACCTGCCTGCCGGCGCCGACCTGATCTGCCAGGGGCGGTACCGGCGGGGCCACGGCGGCGGCACCAGGCGCCTCACCGTCACCCGCCGGATCCGCTCCTGGCGCCTGGACAGTGCCCTCTGGGGCGGCACCGGTGGCAGTTGCACCGTGATCGAACTGGACCGGCCGCTGATCGCCAATCCTTCCCTGGCCGGGGCCGTCGCCGATCTGCGGCAGCTGCTGTTCCACGAGACCCTGGGGCCGGAACTGATCCTGGAGGCACCGCGGCGGCAGGCCAGCGGGGCCTTCACCGGGGTGGAGTTGCACTATTTCGGCCGCTACCGGGATGCCCGCGACCTCTCCGGCCGTGAGCTGATGCTGCGCCACGACGACGGCCGGCTGCAGACGGTCACCGTCACCTCCCGGGTGGGACCCGCCGAGCTGGCCGGACGCGACCGGGAGAACGACTGGATGTGGCCGCTGCAACTGAGCGAGCCGCCGCTGTTCGAGCGCGAGGCGTTCGACGAACGGGCACCGCGGGTGATGGTGTACGGCAACCTGCTGCATGCGGAGCAGGGGGAGAGCCAGCCGGAGGTGGTGCTCGGATCCGGCGATGCCCGTCAGGCGTTCCAGACCTTCGCCCTGCCCAGGGGGCCGCTCACCTGGCTGCTGCGGCCGGAGGCGACCCCGGCCCAGGTGCCGGAGCTGACCGTCTACGTGGACGGCCTGGCGTGGCAGCAGGTGGAGGTGCTGTACGGCCAGGGACCGAGGGCGCGCGTCTACGTGGTGCGCGAGGACGACGACGGCAACAGCCATGTCCAGTTCGGCGACGGCGTCACCGGGGCCCGGCTGCCATCGGGACGCAACAACGTGGTGGCGGTCTACCGCACCGGCAGCGGTGCCCGTGGCGCCGCCGCCGGCAAGGCCAGCCCCACCGCCGGCCTGGCGCAGTTGCAGCGGATCGAGATGCCGGGGCCGGCGGTCGGTGGCGGCGATCCGGAGACGGCCGACCAGGCGCGCCAGGCGGCGCCGCAGCGGCTGCAGAGCCTGGACCGGCTGGTGGGCCTGTCCGACTACGAGGCCGAGGCCCTGGCCCTGCCCGGGGTGAACAAGGCCCGGGCCGAGTGGCTGGCGCCGTCCGGTGTCCCCCTGGTGCGGATCACCGTGCTGACCGCCGGCGGCGACCCGGCCGATATCGTCCGCGTACAGCAGAGCCTGGACGGCTACAACCGCTGTCGCGGTGCCGCGCGTTATCCGATCCGGGTGCGTCCCGGCCGGCGTCGCTGGCTCTACCTCTCCCTCCACGTCGGCCATGACGCGGCCTACCGCAGCGACGACCTGGTACGGGAGCTCCACGCCATCCTGGGCGTGGCCGGGACCGGGACCGATACCGGGCGGGGGCTGTTCGGCGAGGCCTCGCGGCAGCTGGGACAGGGCGTCCACCTGTCCCAGGTGCTGGCCGCGGCCCAGGGCCTGGAGGGGGTCACCTGGGCGCGGGCGGACGCCTTCCAGGCGCTGGATCCGGGGACCGCCGCCGGCGACGATCCGCTGGCCATCGGGCCACCGGCAGCGCCCCGGCGGATGGCGGCCATCGGCTGCCCGGGTGATGCCATCCTGGCCCTGCATCTGCGCCATCTGGTCCTGCTGCCGGTCCGCGAGGCCGCCACCGGGGAGTGCACCACATGAGCACGCCACGACGACCCCTCTACCAGCGGCTGCCGGAGATCTACCGCATCCGCGACGCGGAACAGCGTCCGGCCGGCCAGCTGCAGGCCTGGCTGGATCTGATGGAGCAGGTGATGGGCGGCCTGCGCGACAATGTCGAGGCCCTCTACCACGACCTGTTCATCGACACCTGCGACGACTGGGTGATTCCCTATCTGGCGGATCTGCTCGGCACTTCCCACCTGGCGGGGGACCCCTGGACCCTGCGTGCCGACGTCGCCCGGACCATCTTCCACCGCCGCCGCAAGGGCACCCTGGCGGTGATCGAATCCCTCGGCTACGGCCTCACCGGCTGGGCCGTCCACGCGGTGGAGTCGCGCCGGCGACTGGTCTGGCTGCAGCATCTGAACCACCAGCGACCGGACCGGGGCGGCGTCCCGCCCCTGGCCCTGGTGAACGACTGCGGGGCGCCGGCGCAGGGTGGCGTGGTCAACCTGCGCGATCCGGCCCGGCTGGCGCTGCTGCACGGCCCCTTCGATCCCTTCGCCCACCTGGCCGACGTCCGGCCGGGCAGCCGCGGCGCGCCACGCTACAATCTGCCCAACCTGGGGATCTATCTGTGGCGGCTGCAGGCGTGGCGCATCCCGCTGGTGCGGCCGGGATGGATCGAGTCGGATCAGCCGGCGCCGGGGCGGGCGGTGGTACGCTGCATCCTCCATCCCCAGGCCGATCCCATGGTCCTGTTCAACAGCCATCGCTTCGATGCCGACCGGGATCCACCCGAGCTGAGCGAGCTGGACGCGGTGCCCGGCCCCATGGCCTGGCCGCGGATCGGCCGCGACGCGCTGGCGGGATCGCCCGACGACCACCTGCGCAACCCCTCCCCCTACGTGGAGGTGGCGGCGTACGATGCGGCCCCCGATCCCCCCGGCGACGGCAGCGTTGGGCTGATTCTGCACCTGCCGCGGGCGCTGGCGGAGCTGCCGCTGGGGCTGCCGCCGGCGCAGCGCCGCTGGTGGCACCTGCGCGGGGGCGACCTGTTCCACTGGGAGCGGTGTCTGAATCCGCCGCTGCGCGACTACGAGATCGTGGTTGATCCGCTGCTCGGCAGGGTGCTGTTCGGTCTGGTCGACCGGGTCGGCGAGGCCGATCCGCTGCGCGACGCCCTCCAGGTCAGCTACCGTTACGGCTCGCCCGGCCCCACCGGGGCCCAGCCGGTGCAACGCGACGCCACGCCGGCGGCCTGGGGCGACGGCCCGGTGACCCTGCGCCAGGTCGGCGGTGGTGGCACCGCGCTGACCGCTGCCCTGGCCGGTCTCGGAGACGCCGGCGCCCTGCCGGGCCCGCTGATCGTGGAGATCCGCGACAGCCTCACCTACGACCTCGACCCCGCCCTGGTCGACGGCCATGGCAGCGAGGGTGGCGCCCCCACTCTCACCCCCGATTTTCCGCTCTGGATCCGTGCCACGGGCGGCCAGCGCCCGGTGGTGCGGCTGGCCCGGCCGCTGCGCTTCCGTCCGGCCGATCTGCTCGGAGCGGGGGCTGCCGGGCGCATGGCGCGGCTGCAGGTGTGGCTGCAGGGCCTCCATCTCACCTGGGACCGGAGTGCCGCCGCCTTCGCCGGTGATGCCGCCCTGATCGAGCAGGCGGCGCTGGACCGGCTGCTGCTGGATGGCTGCACCCTGGACCCGGGGGGCGCCCTGCAGCTCGACAGCGATGGCGACGGGATCCGCCAGGGGATGCGTCCGGCCCTCCGCCTGGGCGCCGACTACGGCTTCATCGACGATCCGGCGGAGGAGCTGGCGTTCGATCAGACGCCGGTGATCGAGATCCGACGCGGCATCGTCGGCGCCTGCCTGCTGGACACCGGCTACCGGCTGGAGCTGTCCGACAGCCTGGTGGATGCCGGCAGCGGCGTCGGTGATGCTCCGGGGGAGATCGCCATCGGCCCCGCCGGCAGCGGTGACGGCCCGGAGCTGACGTTTCACGGCATCACCTGCTTCGGCCAGGTGCGGGTGTTCCGGGCCGAGGGGGAGGGGGGCATCTTCCTGCACCGGCTGTGGGTGCAGGACCACCAGACCGGCTGCATCCGCTTCAGCTGTTTCAGCGGCGCCGGTGACCGCCTGCCGGCCAATCACGGCTGCATCGGCGGCGGTGGCGTGCGCATCGCCTTCCGCCACGAGTGGTTCGGCCGGCCGGGCTACGGTCAGCTGCGCCTGGGCAGCGACCCACGGCTGCTGGAGCAGGGGCCGGGACAGGACGCTATGGGGGCCTTCGGCTATCTGCGCGAGACCCACAAATGGAAGAACCTGAGTATCCGTTTCCGGGAGTTCGTCCCCGTGGGGACCCGCCCCGTGCTGATACCCGTCACCTGAGGAGCGGTCCGATGAAAGGCGATTTCTCCAGACTCGACTACGACCCGCAAGAGAACTTCACCGGCGTCTGGCACCAGCAGGGCCGGGTGCTGACCGACCAGGACTGGAACGCCGGCACCCGCATCGCCGGCCACCTGCGCGAGCTGATGGGGCGCGACGCCTTCGGCCCTGCTACCGTGGCGGTACCGGCGCAGCAGCCGGATGCGCTGCGGGTGCTGGCGCTGGCGGGCGACGGCAGCCGCGTCCGGGTGCAGCTGCAGCCGGGGCGCTGCTGGATCGACGGCCTGCCGCTCCACCTGGCCGGGGAGGTGCCCCTGGAGCTGGTGGCCGACTACCTGGGCCCGCCGCAGGATGCCACCCTGCCGGATGCCGGCAGCATCGCCGCCGGGGTGCGCGACGCGGTGGTGCTGGAGGCGTGGGAGGAGGCCTTCTCCGCCTTCCAGGAGCGGCGCCCGCAGCGGGACCCGGCCGACCCGGACCGGCTGCTGCTGGAGCCGGCCCTGGGCGGACCGGACACCACCGAACGGGCGCGCCTGCAGTACCGGCTGCGGCTGCTGCGGCTGGCCCCGGGCGAGGAGTGTGGCAACCTGGGGCGCCTGGCCGACGACCTGGCGGCCCGGGGTCGGCTGTCGGTGTCGCCGGAGCCGGGGCTGGGGATCGAGGGGGAGTGTCCGCTCGAACTCGGCGGCGGCTTCACCGGCTTCGAACATGCCCTGATCCGGATCGAGATCGACCAGCCGGACGCCGCCGGCAACGCCCGTTTCAAGTGGTCGCGCTTCAATGGCGGCCTGGTGGGGCGCGGGGTCTACGATGCCGCCCTGTCCGAGGTGGCGATCGAGGCCAACGACCAGGCGATCAACCACTGTGGCCTGACCGAGTTCTGGTTCGAGCTGCTGGCCCACGATCCGGAGCAGGGGCACTGGCGCCGCTACATGTCCGCCGACGCCAGCCTGGTGGCCGACGGCCGGCTGCAGCTGGCCAACGTGACCGGGGCACCGCCCGCGGCCGGTGAGCCCTTTTTCTTCCGCCTGTGGGACGGCATCCGCCTGGTTTCCGATTTCGCCGCTGCCGATCCGGTGACCCTGGCGCTGGGACTGCAGCTGCAGTTCGACCCGCCCGCCACCGACAACGCCAACTACCGCCCCGGCGACTACTGGGCCTTCCCGGTACGCACCGCCGGGGTCGACTTCGATCCCGCGCTGGAGTGGCCGGACCGGGCACCACCCCAGGGGCTGGTCCACCACCGCGCGCCCCTGGCCATCGTCACCTGGCACAC
>DRKP01000168.1 GCA_011051715.1 Sedimenticola thiotaurini
GGGGCGGGGGAGCATCGTCAACATCACCTCGATCAACGGCCTGCGCGGCAAGTTCGGCCAGGCCAACTACAGTGCCGCCAAGGCGGGCCTGATCGGCCTGACCAAGACCGCCGCCCGGGAGCTGGGCCCGCGCGGGGTGCGGGTCAACGCGGTGGCGCCGGGCATGGTGCTGACCGACATGGCGCGCCGGCTGCCGCCGGAACACCTGGAGCGGGCGCTGGAGGAGACGGTACTGAAGCAGCTGGCAACGCCCGAGGACATCGCCAACACGGTGTTGTTCCTGCTCTCCGATGCCGCCCGCATGATCACCGGCGAGGTGATCAGGGTGGACTGCGGGCAGTACATATGAGGCATACGAGGGTGATCGCACGAGCGCCGGGGATGCACTTGGCGGGAGATCCGTGATCACCGCAACAGAGCAATCGATCAGACAACCAACCACAGGATGAAACCGACCCCATGAGCAACACCACGACGGCCCGGCCCCCTTTCGACTGGCGTGATCCCCTGCTGCTGGAGCAGCAGTTGAGCGATGAGGAGCGGATGGTGCGCGACACCGTTCACGACTACTGCCAGGAGCGGTTGATGCCGCGCATTCTCGAGGCCAACCGGCAGGAGCGGTTCGACCGCGGGATCATGGACGAGATGGGGGAGCTGGGCCTGCTCGGATGCACCATCGATGGCTACGGCTGCGCCGGTCTCAACTATGTCACCTACGGCCTGGTGGCGCGCGAGGTGGAGCGGGTCGATTCCGGCTACCGCTCCGCCATGAGCGTGCAGTCGAGCCTGGTGATGTACCCGATCCACGCCTATGGCAGCGAGGAGCAGCGCGAGCGCTTCCTGCCACGGCTGGCCAGCGGGGAGCTGGTGGGCTGCTTCGGTCTCACCGAGCCCGATCATGGCTCCGACCCCGCCGGCATGAAGACCCGTGCCACCCGGGTGGATGGCGGCTACCGGCTCAGTGGCAGCAAGACCTGGATCACCAATTCACCCATCGCCGACCTGTTCCTGGTCTGGGCCAGGGACGACGAGGGGGTGATCCGGGGCTTCCTGCTGGAAAAGGGGATGGAGGGACTCTCGGCCCCCAGGATCGAGGGCAAGTTCTCCCTGCGCGCCTCGGTCACCGGTGAGATCGTGATGGACGGCGTGCCGGTGCCGGAGGAGAACCTGCTGCCGGGGGTGTCCGGGCTGAAGGGGCCGTTCGGCTGCCTCAACCGGGCCCGCTACGGCATCGCCTGGGGCGTGATGGGGGCGGCGGAGGAGTGCTGGCACCGGGCGCGCAGCTATACCCTGGAGCGCAACCAGTTCGGCCGGCCGCTGGCGGCCAACCAGCTGATCCAGAAGAAGCTGGCCGACATGCAGACCGAGATCACCCTGGGACTGCAGGCCTGTCTGCAGCTGGGCCGCCTGTTCGACCGGGGCCTGGCGGCGCCGGAGGCGATCTCGCTGCTGAAGCGCAACAATGCCGGCAAGGCGCTGGAGATCGCCCGCATGGCGCGTGACATGCACGGTGGCAACGGGATCTCTGACGAATACCACGTCATCCGCCATGCCATGAACCTGGAGGCGGTGAACACCTACGAAGGGACCCACGACGTGCATGCCCTGATCCTGGGCCGTGCCCAGACCGGCATCCAGGCCTTCGCCTGCTGAGCCGATGACGGGGTGACTATACTGGAGACCACTGACCGGGGGAGGGAGGGGCCCGGTCGGGTGAAGGATGGATATCCGGAGACGGCATCCGGCCGTGGTCCCGACAACAATGACAACCGATGGAGGAATCATGGTAACGGCTATCATCCTGATCCACACCGAGCGTGACCGGATCACCGGCGTGGCCGAGGAGCTGGCGGACGATGCGGCCATCTCCGAGGTCTATTCGGTGAGCGGCCCCTACGACCTGGTGGCCATCGTCCGGGTGGAGTCCAACGACCGCCTGGCGGAGCTGGTGACCGGCCGCATGGCCGCCATCCGCGGCATCACCTCGACCGAGACCATGCTGGCGTTTCGCGCCTTCTCCAGGCACGATCTGGAGAGCATGTTCACCATTGGCCAGTAGTCGCTGCCGGCAGCCGATGGACGGCCACGGAGCCGGGGGGCGATGCCGGTGGGCATGACCGGCCGGGCGGCGGAGACGGCGTCGCCGATGAACGCGGCGGCGGAGGTCCTGGGCGGTCCCGGCGATCCCTTCCCCGATCATCTGCCCGCCATCCGCCACCGCGACCGTTCCCTCTCCCGCGGTGACCTGCGGCGCCTGGTGGCCGGCCATGCCCAAGCCCTGACCGCCGCCGGCGTCAGTCGAGGCGACCGGGTGCTGTTCCTGCTCGACGACTCCCCGGAGCTGGTGGCGGCCTACCTGGCGGTGATCGGGATCGGCGCCGTCGCCATCGCCTACAACACCCGGGCGGCGGCCCGCGACCTGCGCTTCGTCCTTGACGACAGCGGTGCCCGGCTGCTGTTCATCGAGTCTGCGCTGCTGCCCCTGTACCGGGAGATCGAGGACTCCCTCGGGCGGCCGGTGCAGCCGGTCGTCCGGGGCGCGCCGGAGGCGATGGCGGCCGGACCGGCGCTGACGATGGAGGATTTCGCCACCTCGCGGCCGGAGCGGTTCGAACCGGTGCCGATGGCCTCCGATGAGATGGCGTTCTGGATCTACACCTCCGGCACCACCGGCCACCCCAAGGCGGCGGTCCATCGCCACCGGGACGTGCTGCTGGCGGACCGCCACCTGCGGGAGAACCTGGGGGTGGAGCCCGGTGACCGCATCCTCTGCTCCTCCAAGCTCTTCTTCGCCTATGCCCTGGGCCATCTGCTGCTCGGCGGGCTGCGCGCCGGCGCCACCCTGGTGCTGTTCGATGGCTGGCCGGACGCGGAGCGGGTGGCGCGCCAGGTGGAGCGTCACCGGCCGGATCACTTCTTCAGCGTCCCCACCTTCTACCGCAATCTGCTGCGTGACGGCCAGGCCGCGCGGCCGGCCTTCCGCGCCATCCGTCACTGTGTCTCGGCCGGCGAGGCCCTGCCCGCAGCCCTGTCCCAGGCCTGGCTGGAGACCACCGGCCGGCCGGTCCTGGAGGGGATCGGCACCACCGAGAGCATCTTTCTGTTCATCGCCAACACCCCCCGGAGGCACCGTCCCGGATCCAGCGGCCGGCCGCTGCCCTGGGCCGAGGTGCAGCTGCGCGACGAGGCGGGAGAGCCGGTCACGCAGCCGGATGCCCCGGGCATCCTCTGGCTGCGCATGGAATCGGTATGCGACGGATACTGGAACCGGCCGGAGGCGACCGGCGATGCCTTCCGTGACGGCTGGTACCGGACCGGTGACGTCTTCACCCGGGACCGCGACGGCTGGTGGCATCACCAGGGGCGGGCGGACAACATGCTGAAGATCTCCGGCCAGTGGGTCAGCCCGGCGGAGATCGAGGAGTGCGTGCTGGAGGTCCCGGGCGTGGTGGAGGCGGCATTGATCGGTGTCCCGGATGCCGATGGCCTGGTCCGCATCACCCTGTTCGTGGTGGCGGATGCGGCGGACAGGGGGGAGGAGACCCTGCAGCGGGAGATCCAGGCCCGTCTCCGGCGCTGCCTCTCCATCTACAAGTGCCCGCGCCAGGTCCGCTTCATCGATGCCATTCCGCGCACCGACACCGGAAAGATACAGAAATACAAGCTGCAGGCGCTGCTGGCGGAGCAGGCCGGCCGCGCCAGCGACGGACCGGACAACAACAACAGCCTGCGATAGGCAGAGGAGGATCCCATGCCGAACCATGCCCAGGTCGATCGCCGTCAGTCCCCTGCGGTGGTCGATGTCCCACGACGGTACAACGCCGCCGCCGATTTCATCGATCGTCACGTGGAGCAGGGGCGGGGGGAGCGCACCGCCCTGATCGACGATGCCGGCAGCTACAGTTATGCCGAGCTGCAGCGGCGGCAGAACCGGGCCGGCAACCTGCTGCGCGCGGTGGGGGTGGAGATGGAGAACCGGGTGATGCTCTGCCTGCACGACGGCGTGGATTTCCCGGCCCTCTTCTTCGGCGCCATCAAGAGCGGGGCGGTGGCGGTGCCGATCAATACCCTGCTCACCAGCCACGACTATGACTTCATGCTGCGCGATTCCCGCGCCCGGGTGCTGGTGGTGAGCCGGCCCCTGTTCGACAAGTTCGAACCCGTCCTGGCGGGCCAGCCCCACCTGGAGAAGGTGATCGTGGCCGGTGGCGAGGTGGCGGGATACGACTCCCTCGACGCGCTGATGGCGGAGGCGCCGGAGGAGCTGGAGGGCGCCGACACCACCTGCGACGACGTCGCCTTCTGGCTCTACACCTCCGGCAGCACCGGCACGCCCAAGGGGGCGATGCACCTCCACAGCGACCTGGTGCAGACGGCGGTGCTCTATGGCGAGGGGGTGCTCGGCATCCGGCCGGAGGACCGCATCTTCTCCGCCGCCAAGATGTTTTTCGCCTATGGCCTGGGCAACGCCATCTCGTTTCCCTTCTATGTCGGTGCGACCACCGTGGCGATGGCCGGGCGGCCGACCCCCGATGCGGTGATGGGGGTGCTGAAGCAGCATCAGCCGACCCTGTTCTGCGGCGTACCCACCCTCTACAGCGCCATCCTCGGCGGCACCGGGTACACCCGCGCCGACGGCTCCGAACGGCTGCGGTTGTGCATCTCCGCCGGCGAGGCCCTGCCGGAGGAGGTGGGGGTGGAGTGGGAGCGGCGCTTCGGCAGCCCGATCCTGGACGGACTCGGCTCCACCGAGATGCTGCACATCTTCCTCAGCAACCGGGAGGGGGACGTCCACTATGGCACCTCCGGCGTGGCCGTGCCGGGGTACGAACTGAAGATCGTGGACGAGGCGGACCAGCCGGTGGGGGTGGACACGGTGGGGGAACTGCTGGTCTCCGGCCCCTCCTCGGCCATGGCCTACTGGAACAACCGGCGCAAGAGCCTGGACACCTTCATCGGCCGCTGGACCCGGACCGGGGACAAGTATATCGTTGACGCCGACGGCTATTACCACTACTGCGGTCGCACCGACGACATGCTCAAGGTCTCCGGGATCTGGGTGTCGCCGTTCGAGGTGGAGTCGGCGCTGCTGGCCCACGAGGCGGTGCTGGAGGCGGCGGTGGTGGGGCGGGAGGACGACCAGGGGCTGGTCAAGCCGCAGGCATTCGTGGTGCTGAAACAGCCGGAGCTGGCATCGGAAGAGCTGGTCACCCGGCTGCAGGCCTTCGTCAAGGAGCGGCTGGCGCCCTACAAGTATCCGCGCTGGGTGGAGTTTCTCGACGAGCTGCCGAAGACCGCCACCGGCAAGATCCAGCGCTACAAGCTGCGATCGCGGTAGGCGGAGCGCTCTCAGGCCGGCACCCCGCCAGGGACGATACCGGGCGCCGGCGCCGGGGAGCGGAACCGCCCCGTGCGCGGGTGACAGAAAACAATACAACGAAGCAAGCGAGGAGGAATCATGAAGAGAATAGTGGTAGCGGTCGCCCTGGCGGCCATGCTGGCGACGCCGGCGGCCTTCGCCCGGAACGTCAAGATCGGCTTCGTCACCACCCTGACCACCGGCGCGGCGGTGATCGGGCGGGACATGCAGGACGCGGTCAACCTGGCCCTGGAGCAGATTGGTGGAAAGATGGGCGGCCTGGACGTGGACGTGATCTTCGAGGACGACGGTTTCAAGCCGGAGATCGGCAAGCAGAAGACCGACAAGCTGGTGAAGTCGGATGACGTCGACTTCGTCGCCGGCTACATCTGGTCCAACGTGCTGCTGGCCTCGCGCAAGTCGGCCCTGGACGCGGGCAAGTTCATGATCAGCTCCAACGCCGGCGCCTCCCAGATGGCGGGAAAGTTCTGCAACAAGAACTTCTTCTCCACCTCCTGGGAGAACAGCCAGACCCCCATGGCCCTGGGCGAGGTGCTCAACCGCAAGGGGGTGAAGAAGCTCTACATCATGGTGCCCAACTACGCCGCCGGCAAGAACATGGCGACCGGGGTGGAGCGCACCTTCAAGGGGGAGATCGTGGGCAAGGACATGACCAAGTGGGGCAAGTCGGCCCAGCTCGACTTCTCCGCCGAGCTGTCCAAGGTGAAGGCCTCGGGTGCGGACGCCCTGTTCATCTTCTATCCCGGCAAGGCGGGTGGCGCCTTCATCAAGCAGTACGAGCAGGCCGGGCTGGTCGGGAAGATCCCGCTCTACAGCGTCTTCACCGTCGACTCCATCAGCCTGCCGAAGCTGCAGAAGGGCAACCTCAAGGGGGTGCTCGGCTCCCAGTCCGCCTCGTTCTGGAGCCCGGACCTCGATACCCCGCAGAACCGGAAGTTCGTCAGCAGCTTCAAGGCCAAGTATGGCCGCTACCCGTCGTTCTACGCCGCCCAGTCCTATGACACCATCTTCCTGATCAAGAGCGCGGTGGATGCGGTGAAGGGCAACCTGGACGACATGGACGGCATGCGCGCCGCCATGGAGAAGGCGGACTTCCCGTCGGTCCGCGGCAAGTTCCGTTACGGCCGCAACCACTTCCCGATCCAGAACTTCTACCTGCTGCAGGTGGAACCCGACGCCGACGGGGTCTGGACCACGAAGATCGTGGAGACCATCTACAAGGACCATCAGGACATCTACGCCAGCAAGTGCAAGCTGTAACCCCGAGTAACCGGTCCGCAGCCGGCCCGACGGCCGGCCTGCCGGGAACAGGCAGCCTCCCGGGCAGGCCGGTCGCCGGATCGCCCCGATCCGACCGCCGGACCGGCCGCAGGTCGCCCGCCAGGCCGGCGACCGACCGGCGCCGCGCTCCATGAACAGCACCCTCGTCATCAGCCAGCTGCTCAACGGTCTGCAGCTCGGGGTGCTGCTGTTCCTGCTCGCCGCCGGGCTCACCCTGGTGCTGGGGATCATGAACTTCGTCAACCTGGCCCACGGCTCCTTCTACATGGTGGGGGCCTATCTCTGCGCCACCTTCACCCTCTGGCTCGATTCCTTCCTGCTCGGCCTGCTGCTGGCGATCCCGGCGATGCTGCTGGTGGGTGTGGTGACCGAGCTGCTGGTGGTGCGTCACCTCTACCGGCGCGACCACCTGGACCAGGTGCTGGCCAGCTTCGGCCTGATCCTGGTGTTCGACAGCACGGTGCACATGGTGTGGGGTCCCGCCGGTCTCACCTTCGTGCTGCCGGCGGTGCTGAACGGCCAGGTGACGGTGTTTCCGGGGGTGGAGTTCCCGGTCTACCGCTTGCTGATCATCGCGGTCGGGCTGCTGGTGGCCCTGGGGCTCTACCTGCTGGTGGCGCGCACCCGTGTCGGCATGCTGATCCGGGCCGGTGCCGCCAACCCGGTGATGGTGGGTGCCCTCGGGGTCGACATCAAGACCCTGTTCACCCTGGTGTTCGCCCTCGGCGCGGTGCTGGCCGGGATCGCCGGCATGCTGATCGCACCCATCACCGAGGCCAGCATCGGCATGGGCAAGGATATCCTCATCATCACCCTGGTTGTGATCATCATCGGCGGCATCGGCTCCATCCGCGGCTCCTTCATCGCCGCCATGGTGGTGGGACTGATCGATACCCTGGGACGCTCCTATCTGGACGATCTGCTGAAGCTGGTCCTCTCCAACCAGGCGGCGGAGACCTCGGCGCCGGCGATCTCCTCCATGCTGATCTACATCCTGATGGCGGTGATCCTCTACTTCAGGCCGGAGGGGCTGTTCCCTCCGCGGAGCCGCTGACGTGTCCCGTCCGGCCCACTGGACCCTGCTGGCGGCCGGGCTGCTGCTCCTGCTGGCGCCGCAGATCATCGGCTGGATCGACAAGCCCTTCTATCTCGACCTGATCACCCGCATCGTCATCCTCTCCATCGCCGCGGTGAGTCTCAACCTGATCCTCGGTTATGGCGGCATGATCAGCTTCGGCCACGCCGCCTTCATCGGCATCGGTGCCTATGCCGTCGGCATCCCCGCATACTACGAGGAGTACAGCGGCCTGCTGCAGCTCGGCATCGCGCTCGGTGGCGCCGGGCTGTTCGCCCTGGTCACCGGCATCATCTGCCTGCGCACCCGCGGCATCCATTTCATCATGATCACCCTGGCCTTCGCCCAGATGGCCTACTTCACCTTCGTCAGCCTGGACCAGTATGGCGGCGACGACGGCCTGGTGATCGACGTGCGCAGCGAGTTTCCCGGATTGATCGACCTGGAGAGCGGGGTGCAGCTCTACTACCTCTCCCTGGCCGCCCTGGCGCTGGCCCTGTTCCTGGTCCACCGGCTGGTGCACTCCCGCTTCGGACGCGTGATCGAGGGAGCCCGCAGCAACCGCGAGCGGATGCACTCACTGGGATACGACACCTACCGTTACCAGCTCGTCTGCTACGTCATCGCCGGCATGCTGTGCGGCCTCTCCGGCTGGCTGCTGGGCAACTTCACCAGCTTCATCAGCCCGGAGATGATGGACTGGACCCGCTCCGGCGAGCTGCTGTTCATGGTGGTGCTGGGTGGCACCGGGCTGCTGTTCGGGCCGGTGCTCGGGGTCTCGGCCTTCATCATCGGCGAGGAGGTGCTGTCGGGCATCACCGTCTACTGGCAGTTCATCTTCGGGGTGATCCTGATCCTGGTGGTGCTGTTCGCCCGCGGCGGTCTGGGCCGCCTGCTGCTGCGTTCGGGGGACGGCCATGGCTGAGGTGGTGCTGGAGACGGTGGAGCTGCAGAAGAGCTTCGGTGGCATCGTCGCCACCCGCCGGGTCGACCTGCAGGTGCACGAGCACGGGGTGCACGCGGTGATCGGGCCCAACGGGGCCGGCAAGACCACCCTGCTGTCCCAGCTCTCCGGTTCCCTGCGACCCGATTCGGGCGAGATCCGCTTCTGCGGGCGGCGCATCACCCGGTTGCCGGAGCACCGGCGCTCCCTGCTCGGCATCGCCCGTTCGTTCCAGATCACCAGCATCTTTCCGGACATGACGGTGCTGGAGAACGTCGCCCTGGCGGTGCAGGCCCACGCCGGCCATTCGTTCCGCTTCTGGGCACCGGCGGCGCGCCAGCGCAGCCTGGTGGAGCCGGCCCTGCGGGCCCTGGAGCAGGTCGGCCTGGAACAGCGCGCCGGAGCGCAGGCAGGGGCCATGTCCCACGGCGAGCATCGCCAGCTGGAGATCGCCATGGCCCTGGCCACCGGTCCCCGGCTGCTGCTGCTGGACGAACCCATGGCCGGCATGGGACCGGACGAGTCCCGCCGCATGGTGGAGATCCTGCACGGCCTCAAGGGCAGCCACACCATGCTGCTGATCGAGCACGACATGGATGCGGTGTTCGCCCTCGCCGACCGCATCACCGTGCTGGTCTACGGCCAGGTGATCGCCAGTGGCACGCCGGAGGAGATCCGCGCCGATCCGGAGGTGCGCAAGGCCTATCTCGGTGACGACGGGGAGGGCGGCCATGCTTGAGGTGCAGGGGCTGCAGGCGGCCTATGGCGCCAGCCAGGTGCTGTTCGGCGTCGACCTGGCGGTCGGCGCTGGCGAGGTGGTGACCCTGATGGGCCGCAACGGCATGGGCAAGACCACCACCGTCAACGCGATCATGAACATCGTCCGGCCGACGGCGGGCCGTGTCACCATGGACGGGACCGACCTCGGCGACCGCCCCACCTACCGCATCGCCCAGGCCGGGATCGGGCTGGTGCCGGAGGGGCGGCAGATCTTCCCCAATCTCGATGTCCACGAGAACCTGGTGGCAACCGCGGCCCAGCGCCGCCGGGGCGGCTCGCCCTGGACCCTGGAGCGTATCTACCAGCTGTTCCCGGTGCTGCGGGAGCGGCGCGGCAGCATGGGCAACCTGCTGTCGGGGGGGGAGCAGCAGATGCTGGCCATCGCCCGGGCGCTGATGACCAACCCGCGGCTGCTGATCCTGGACGAGGCCACCGAGGGGCTGGCGCCCCTGATCCGGCAGGAGATCTGGGCGGTGCTGGAGCGGCTGAAGCAGGAGGGGATCTCCATCCTGCTGATCGACAAGAACGTCCGTGACCTGATGCGCATCGCCGACCGCCACTACATCATGGAGAAGGGGCGGGTGGCCTGGCAGGGGAGCACCGGCGCCCTGCGCCAGGAGGACGGGCTGCTGGCCCGCTACATGGGGGTCTGAGAAGGGCCGCCACGCGAACGGCCCGTCTCCTGCCATGGCCGACGACCACACCACCGACTGGCGGGTCGTCGTTCTCGCCACCCTGGCCGGGATCGTCGCCGCCATGCAGATCGGCAAGGTGGCGCCGGCGGTCCCCGCCATCCGCGCAGAGGTGGGGATGTCCCTGGTCACCGCCGGCTGGATGCTCTCCATCTTCAACCTGATGGCGGCGCTGCTGGCCCTGGTGGCCGGAATCCTGGCCGACCGGCTGGTGATCCGCTGGGTGATCGCCGCTGCCGTGGCCATGCTGCTGGCCGGCGCCCTGGCCGGGGCCCTGGCCGGCGGCAGCCTCTCTCTGATCGCCAGCCGCGCCGTCGCCGGCCTGGGCCTGGTCGGCATCGCCGTGGCCGCGCCGCGGATGATCGTCGGCGCCAGCGCCCCGCGCGACCGCAGTCTCACCCTGGGGGTCTGGAGCATCTACATGCCCACCGGCATCGCCCTGGGGATGCTGCTCACCCCGCTGCTGCTGGGATGGCTGCAGTGGCGTGGAGTCTGGCTCGCCAATGCCGGCCTGCTGAGCCTGTTCCTGCTGCTCTTCCTGGCCGCCGTGCGGGGCGGTGGCAGGACCGGCTCCCGGCATCACCACAGCGGTGGGGTGGCGGATCTGCGCCAGGTCACCCACGTGCCCGGGCCCTGGCTGCTGGGGGCCATCTTCGCCTGCTACACGGTGCCCTTTTTCGCCATGATGTCCTGGTTCCCGGTGTTCCTGATCGAGACCCAGGGCCTGGCCACGGCCAGCGCCGGCGCCTTCGGTGCCCTGGTGGTGGCGGCCAACGGCATCGGCTGTCTCGCCAGCGCCTGGCTGCTGCACCACGGGGCACGGCGCTGGCGGCTCCAGTTCATCGCCTTCGGGGTGATGGCGCTGTGCGCCGTCGGCGTCTTCTCCTCCCTCGTCGGCCCGGCCTGGAAGACGCCGCTCGCCTTCCTGTTCAGCGCCGTCGGCGGGCTGATCCCCTCGGCCACCCTCTCCGCCGCCTCCCTGCACGCCCCCGATACCCGCCTGGTGGCCACCGTCAATGGCATCATCGTGCAGGGGGCCAATACCGGCAGTCTGTTCGGCCCGCCGCTGATGGCGATGGCGGTGGGGCTGGCCGGCGGCTGGATCGGCACCTGGTGGCTGACCCTGCTGTTCACCGGCGCCGGTATCGGCCTGGTCCTGTGGCTGCGCGCCGTCGAGGCCCGGCTGCAATCGTAGCTGCGGCATCATCGCCGCAAACAGGCCAGAGAAATTTAATACATCTTTTTTGGTCTCCTGCATTAGAAAGAAAAAATCACAGAAAAACAGTCGAGAAAAATTAAGTGCTAATGTGAATACTTACTAGATTTCCGCCGCCATCCATCGATCATCATCTTGCAGGATGAAATATTTTGCATATACTCGATCCAGACGACCGACCAACTGCAGGGGAGCGATGATCGAATTCCAGACCCGGCCCGAGAGGTACCGCCACTGGCGGCTCGAGTTCGAGGGGCCGCTGGCGCGGCTGCGGATGCGGGTGGACGAGGGGGGCGGACTGGCCCCCGGCTACGAGCTGAAGCTCAACTCCTACGACCTGGGCGTGGACATCGAGCTCTACGACGCGGTCCAGCGGCTGCGCTTCGAACACCCGGAGGTGAAGGCGGTGATCCTGGAGTCGGCGCTGGACCGGGTGTTCTGCGCCGGCGCCAACATCCGCATGCTGGCCGGCTCCAGCCACCGGCACAAGGTCAACTTCTGCAAGTTCACCAACGAGACCCGCAACAGCATCGAGGACGCCAGCGCGTACTCGGGGCAGAAATACCTCTGCGCCATCAA
>DRKP01000169.1 GCA_011051715.1 Sedimenticola thiotaurini
GCCAGGCACATGCCCCGCTTCAACCCGGTCTCCATCTCCGGCTATCACATGCAGGAGGCCGGGGCCACCTGCGTGCAGGAGCTGGCCTTCACCATCGCCGACGGCCTGGAGTACGTCCGCGCGGCGCTCGGCAAGGGGCTGGAGGTGGACCGGTTCGCGCCGCGCCTCTCCTTCTTCTTCGCCATCGGCATGAATTTCTTCATGGAGGTGGCCAAGCTGCGCGCCGCCAGGATTCTCTGGGCGGAGCTGATGCAGAGGCTGTTCCAGCCGCAGAACCCCAAGTCGTGCATGCTGCGCACCCACTGTCAGACCTCCGGTGTCAGCCTGACCGCGCTCGACCCCTACAACAATATCGTGCGTACCACCATCGAGGCGCTGGCGGCGGTCCTGGGCGGCACCCAGTCCCTGCACACCAACGCCTTCGACGAGGCCCTGGCCCTGCCCTCCGACTTCTCCGCCCGCATTGCCCGCAACACCCAGCTGGTGCTGCAGGAGGAGACGGGCATCACCCGGGTGGTGGATCCCCTGGCCGGTTCCTACTACGTGGAGAATCTGACCGAGGCCATGGTGCGGGAGGCGCGCCTCCTGATCGACGAGGTGGAGGAGATGGGCGGCATGACCAGGGCGGTGATCTCCGGCATGCCCAAGCTGAGGATCGAGGAGGCGGCGGCGCGGCGCCAGGCGCGCATCGACCGGGGCGAGGAGGTGATCGTCGGGGTCAACAAATACCGGCCGGAGGAGGAGACCCCGGTCGACGTACTCAGCATCGACAACACCGCCGTGCGCGAGGCCCAGATCGAACGGCTGCGGAAGGTGCGGGCGGAGCGCGACGAGGCCGCCTGCCGCGCCGCCCTGGAGGCCCTCACGGAGGCCGCCCGCAGTGGCGGGGGGAACCTGCTCGCCCTCTCTGTCGACGCCGCCCGCGCGCGCGCCACGGTGGGGGAGATCTCCGATGCCCTGGAGAAGGTGTTCAGCCGCCACCGGGCGGTGACCCGTTCCGTCTCCGGTGTCTACGGCGCCGCCTACGAGGGTGACGAGGGATTCGAGCGCATCCGCCACGAGGTGGAGCAGTTCGCCGAGGAGGAGGGGCGGCGGCCGCGCATGCTGGTGGTGAAGATGGGCCAGGACGGCCACGACCGGGGCGCCAAGGTGATCGCCACCGCCTTCGCCGATCTCGGTTTCGACGTCGATATCGGGCCCCTGTTCCAGACCCCGGAGGAGGCGGCCCGCCAGGCGGCGGAGAACGACGTGCACGTGGTCGGCGTCTCCTCCCAGGCGGCCGGCCACAGGACCCTGGTGCCACAGCTGATCGAGGCGCTGAAGCGGGAGGGTGCGGACGACATCCTGGTGGTGTGCGGCGGCGTCATTCCGCCGCAGGACTACGACTTCCTGCGCCAGGCCGGCGTCGCCGCCATCTATGGCCCCGGCACCAACATCCCGCTGGCGGCGGCGGAGATGCTGAAGCTGATCCGCGAGCGGCGCGGGCTGTGACCGCCGGCCGCAGACAGAGGCAAATCGACGCGAACAATTACCGGAATGGCCGGATGGTCCGTCCTCTCTCCCTGGAGAGGAGGGGGGCGGTGGGACGGCGGTGACTGATCACGAACAAACTTGGGTTCATTTGCGTCCATTCGCGGCGTACAAACCGAACAGACAGGGCCCGTAACAGCGGGACTCCCGGGAGAGACCGATGCAGGAGATCATTCAACGGCTCGATGCCATGCGCCAGGCGGCGCGCATGGGCGGCGGGCAGAAACGGATCGACAGGCAGCACGCCAAGGGCAAGCTGACCGCGCGCGAGCGGGTGGAGCTGTTCCTCGACCCCGGCAGTTTCGAGGAGTGGGACATGTTCGTCGAGCACCGTTGCACCGACTTCGGCATGGACAGACACCATGTGCCCGGGGACGGCGTGGTGACCGGCTACGGCACCGTCAACGGTCGCCTGATCTTCGTCTTCAGCCAGGACTTCACCGTCTTCGGCGGCTCCCTCTCCGAGTCCCATGCGAAGAAGATCTGCAAGATCATGGAACACGCCATGAAGGTGGGGGCGCCGGTGGTGGGGCTGAACGACTCCGGTGGCGCCCGCATCCAGGAGGGCGTGGACTCCCTGGCCGGCTATGCCGACGTGTTCCAGCTCAACGTGCTCGCCTCCGGGGTGATCCCGCAGATCTCCCTGATCATGGGCCCCTGTGCCGGTGGCGCGGTCTACTCCCCGGCCATGACCGACTTCATCTTCATGGTGAAGGACACCTCCTACATGTTCGTCACCGGCCCGGACGTGGTGAAGACCGTCACCCACGAGGAGGTGAGCGCCGAGGAGCTGGGCGGGGCGATGACCCACAGCACCAGGTCCGGCGTCTCCGACCGGGCCTTCGAGAACGATGTGGAGGCGCTGCTGATGCTGCGCCGCTTCGTCAACTTCCTGCCCGCCAGCAACCGGGAGAAGCCACCGGTGTGGCCGACGGAGGACCCGGCCGACCGGGCCGAGATGTCCCTCGACACCCTGGTGCCGGACGATCCCAACAAGCCCTACGACATGAAGGAGCTGATCCTCAAGATCGTCGACGACGAGGACTTCTTCGAGCTGCAGCCCAACCACGCCGGCAACATCCTCACCGGCTTCGCCCGCATGCAGGGGGCCACCGTCGGCATCGTCGCCAACCAGCCGATGGTGCTGGCCGGCTGCCTGGACATCGACTCGTCGAAGAAGGCGGCCCGCTTCGTGCGTTTCTGCGACGCCTTCAACATCCCCATCCTCACCTTCGTCGACGTGCCCGGCTTCCTGCCCGGCACCGACCAGGAGTACAACGGCATCATCAAGCACGGCGCCAAGCTGCTGTTCGCCTACGCCGAGGCCACCGTGCCCAAGGTGACCCTGATCACCCGCAAGGCCTACGGCGGCGCCTATGACGTGATGAGCTCCAAGCACCTGCGCGGTGACGTCAACCTGGCCTGGCCCACCGCCGAGATCGCGGTGATGGGGCCCAAGGGGGCGGTGGAGATCATCTTCCGCCACGATCTCGGTGACGAGGAGAGGATCGCCGCTGCAACGGCCGAGTACAAGGAGAAGTTCGCCAACCCCTTCGTCGCCGGCCGCCGCGGCTTCATCGACGACGTGATCATGCCCCACAGCACCCGCAAGCGGATCTGCCGCTCCCTGGCCATGCTGAAGGACAAGGAGCTGGAGAACCCCTGGCGCAAGCACGACAACATCCCGCTCTGAGGAGGCGTATCCACATCGGCCAGGGAGGGCCGCGAATGGACGCGAATGAACGTGAATATATCGATGGGTTGCAAGCTCCCAGTCCAACATCTCAAATGGTCTCGAAGGTGGGGCGGTTGCCCTCAGACAGAGGCGTCTGTGGCCAGGGATGGCCACAGCGAGCCCCCAGGGACGGGTTCACGGCGTCCTCTGGCTGAGGGCAACCGCCTCGCGATTGGTATGGACGGTGGTGGGCTGCGCCCATGAGGTTTCGAATCGATGGGCAGTGGTTTTCTGGCGAAAGGGTACGAGGGAGCACTGCGAATCGAGTTTCTGGAGAAAGGAATGGAAGCGATTCGTCCTGAATTTCTGAGATTTGTGTCCATTCGCGTGCATTCGCGGCAAAAAACACTGGGTGAACGATGTTTGACAAGATACTGATCGCCAACCGCGGCGAGATCGCCTGCCGGGTGATGCGGACGGCGCGACGCATGGGTATCCGCACGGTGGCTGTCTACTCCGATGCCGACCGCGATGCCCTGCATGTGCAGATGGCGGACGAGGCGGTGAATATCGGCCCGCCGCCATCGGCGGAGAGCTACCTGGTGATCGAGCGCATCGTCCGGGCCTGCCGGGAGAGCGGCGCCGGGGCGGTGCATCCCGGCTACGGCTTCCTGTCGGAGAATCCGGCGTTCTGCGAGGCGCTGGAGCAGGCCGGCATCGTCTTCATCGGCCCGGAACCCCAGGCCATGGTCCGCATGGGGGACAAGATCGCCTCCAAGCAGCTGGCCGCCGGGGCCGGGGTCAACACCATCCCGGGCCATGCCGGGGTGATCGCGGATGCCGATCAGGCGGTCCGGGTGGCGGCGGAGGTGGGTTACCCGGTGATGCTGAAGGCCTCCGCCGGTGGCGGCGGCAAGGGGATGCGGGTGGCCTGGAACGAGGCCGAATGCCGCGAGGGGTTCGAGCGCGCCACCAGCGAGGCGGTGGCCAGTTTCGGCGATGGCCGCATCCTGATCGAGAAATACATCCAGGAGCCGCGCCACATCGAGATCCAGGTGATGGCCGACGGCCATGGCAACTGCATCTACCTGAACGAGCGCGAGTGCTCCATCCAGCGGCGCAACCAGAAGGTGATCGAGGAGGCGCCGTCCCCCTTCGTCGACGAGACGATCCGCAAGGCGATGGGGGAGCAGGCGGTGCGGCTGGCCCGGGCGGTGGAGTACCGCTCCGCCGGCACCGTCGAGTTCATCGTCGACGCCGGGCACAACTTCTACTTCCTGGAGATGAACACCCGGCTGCAGGTGGAACACCCGGTGACCGAGATGACCACCGGCCTGGACCTGGTGGAGATGATGATCCGGGTGGCCGCCGGCGAGCCCCTGCCGATCGGCCAGGAGGAGGTGAGGCTGGATGGCTGGGCCATCGAGTCGCGGGTCTACGCCGAGGATCCGTTTCGCAACTTCCTGCCCTCCACCGGACGCCTGGTGCGCTACCAGCCACCGGCCGGGGAGGGGGTGCGCGTCGACACCGGCGTCTATGAGGGGGGTGAGGTCTCCATCTACTACGACCCCATGATCGCCAAGCTGGTCACCCACGGCCGTGACCGGGCCGAGGCGATGAGACGCATGCAGGATGCCCTGGATGCCTACTACATCGAGGGGGTGCGCCACAATATCAGTTTCCTCAACGCGGTCATCAGCCATCCCCGCTTTCAGCAGGGACGGCTCACCACCAACTTCATCGCCGAGGAATACCCGGACGGGTTCCGCGCCGGGGACGTGCCCCAGGTCGACCCGGCCAAACCGGTGCTGGTGGCGGCGGTGATCCATCGCCACTACATGGACCGGGCCGCCCGCCTCAGCGGCCAGCTGCCGGGCCACGAGCGGCTGGTGAACGACGACTGGGTGGTGCTGATCGAAGGCCGCTCCCATCCGGTGCGGGTGCTGCCGGAAGAAGGCGGCTACCGGCTCGAATACGACGGCCGCCACCACCGGCTGGAGAGCGACTGGCGCCCGGGGCAGCACCTGTTCCACTGCGTGCTGGATGGCGAGGCGCTCTGCTTCCAGCTGCAGCGCCACGGGCTCTGGTATCACCTGTTCCACCGTGGCGCGGAGAGCCGCGCCCTGGTGCTCACCCCGCGCGCCGCCGAACTCCACGCCCTGATGCCGGAGAAGGAGGCCCCGGACCTGTCCCGTTTCCTGCTCTCCCCCATGCCCGGCCTGCTGGTGAAGGTCTCGGTGCAGCCGGGCCAGGCGGTGAAGGCGGGCGAGGAGCTGGCGGTGGTCGAGGCGATGAAGATGGAGAACGTGCTGCGCGCCGAACAGGATGCGGTGGTGGCCGCCGTCAGGGCCCGGCCTGGCGACAGCCTGAGCGTGGACCAGGTGATCATCGAGTTCGAATGATGTCCCTGTTCCGTATCCCCGGCGATGGGCCGCGACTGCAGGCGCATGGACGCGGCGAATCACCCCGACGCGGCCAGCTTCGGCCATCCGCATTCACGGGCGCCGCGGAATACCGGTCGTCCATTCATGCATCGACGGTATGTGGCTTCATCGGCGTGCATCTGTGGCCCGGCCTCCCTTCTTTCCATGGCGCTTGATCTGGATGCATTGACCGCCGGGGTGCTGGCCGGCGACCGGCGCAGCCTGGCGCGGGCGATCACCCTGGTGGAGTCGAGCCGGGAGGACCACCGCAGGCTGGCGGCGGAGTTGCTGCGGCGGCTCATGCCTCACACCGGCGATTCGCTGCGCATCGGCATCTCCGGCGTTCCCGGCGTGGGCAAGTCCACCTTCATTGAGGCCCTCGGGCTGCACGTGCTGGAGCAGGGGCACCGGCTGGCGGTGCTGGCGGTGGACCCGTCGTCGTCGGTCAGCGGCGGCTCCATCCTCGGCGACAAGACCCGCATGCAGCAGCTGGCGCGACGGCGCGAGGCGTTCATCCGGCCGTCGCCGGCAGGCGGCACCCTGGGCGGGGTGGCCCGACGTACCCGCGAGAGCATGCTGCTGTGCGAGGCAGCCGGGTTCGACGTGGTGTTCGTGGAGACTGTGGGCGTGGGCCAGTCCGAGACCACGGTGGCGGAGATGACCGACCTGTTCCTGCTGCTGCTGCTCCCCGGAGGCGGCGACGAGCTGCAGGGGATCAAGCGCGGCATCATGGAGCTGGCCGACCTGATCCTGGTGAACAAGGCCGATGGCGAGCTGGCCACAGCGGCGCGCCGCGCGGCACAGGACTACCGCGCCGCCCTGACCCTGCTCCACCCCCGTACCCGCGGCTGGCAGGTGCCGGTGACCACCTGCTCCGCCCTCACCGGGGAGGGCATCCCGGAGGTGTGGTCCCTGATCGAGCGTTACCGGCAGCAGGTGCGGGACAGCGGCCAGTTCGGCCGACGCCGCGCCGACCAGGCCCGCAGCTGGCTCTGGTCCGAGATCTCCGAGGGCCTGCTGGAGGCGTTCCGGCGTGACCGGCGGGTGCGCCCCCGGCTCGAAGAGCTGGAACAGGCGGTCACCGCCAACCGGCTGCCACCGGCAGTGGCGGCGGCCGAGCTGCTGGCGCTGTTTCTGGACGCGGGGGCCAATGCCCCCACCCCGTAGGAGCGCCGCCCCCGGGCGCGAAGGGGTTGCCCGGCTGTCCGTTCGCGGCGGGGGCGCCGCTCCTACAGTATCGGAAGGGGATCAATCATCATGATCGGAAGACTCAATCACGTTGCCATCGCCGTGCCGGACCTGGAACTGGCCACCGCCACCTACCGCGATACCCTGGGGGCCTCGGTATCCGAACCCCTCGCCCTGCCCGGGCACGGCGTCACGGTGGTGTTCGTGGAGTTGCCCAACACCCGCATCGAGCTGCTGCAGCCCCTGGGGAAGGACTCTCCAGTCGCCCGCTTCCTGGAGAAGAATCCGGCCGGCGGCATGCATCATCTCTGCTACGAGGTGGACGACATCCGCGCCGCCGCGGCCGGGCTGAAGGCGAAGGGCGCCCGCATCCTCGGCGACGGCGAGCCCAGGATCGGCGCCCATGGCCGGCCGGTCCTGTTTCTTCACCCGAAGGACTTCTGTGGCACCCTGATCGAGCTGGAGCAGGCATGAGCCGCCGGGTTCCACTGTCGGACACACGGGAAGGGGGTGAGCGGAGATGAAACGGCGCATCCAGGCCCTGGAACGGACCCTCCACCGGGAGGTCCCCCTGACCCGGCAGATGGGCATCCGGGTGGAGGATCACGATGGCTCTGAGCTGGTGGTGAAGGCCGATTTCGCCCCCAATGTGAATATCCACGGCACCGCCTTCGGTGGCAGCCTGTTCAGCATCTGTGCCATCACCGGCTGGGGGCTGTTGCACCTGAAATTCGACGAGGCCGGAGTGGCGGCCCAGAGCGTGCTGGGGGAGGCGGGCATCCGCTACCTGCGACCGGTGCGTGGCGAGATCGAGGCCCGCTGTCGTCTGCCGGAAGATTTCGACCATTTCATGCAACGGGTGCTCCAGGGACAGCGGGCCGCGGTGCGACTGGAGGCCGTGATCCGCACCGGCGGCCGGGAGCGGGTCCGCTTCCAGGGTGACTATTCGGTGTTCTACCCCTGAACGGCGCTGCCCGGAGGAGATCGACCTGGCGGGCGGCTTCTCCCCCTCCTTCTGCAGGGCCCTCTTTGGGAGTATCCGGGTAACTCTGAACAAACCGTCATCCAGGTGAAGGCCGGAGTCAGGCGGTTGATCGAAATGGATTCCGGCCTGCGCCGGAATGACGGCAGGGAACTCGTTCAGGAATTCCCTGCGCCACCC
>DRKP01000170.1 GCA_011051715.1 Sedimenticola thiotaurini
GACCCAAAGGGGGGAATAGTATGCACAACGGTGGCCCGTGTCACCCGGATCGATGCCGGAATCCGTCCCGCTCCGGGGAGGCGGCCGCCGCAGGCCGCGCCCGTGGGGCGCGGGCACGGCCCGGGCGCCCGCCGGCGTGGCGCGTCATCCGGGGGTCAGTCGTCTCCCCACAGCAGGGCGCGGATGCGCTCCGGCGCGAAGCCGCGGTATTCCAGGAAGCGGGCGCGGCGGGCACGCTCGCGGAAATCCCCGGGCGGACGGTCGCCGTACTTGCGCCGGGCGGCCTCGGCCAGGGCCCGGTCCCAGTCCGGACCGGTCTCGTCCAGCAACTGCCCGACCAGGGTGCGGTCCACCCCTTTCTCCCCCAGCTCGCGGCGGATGCGCCGCGGGCCGAAGCCGCGCCGGCGGCGGCTGTCGATATAGCTCTCGACGAAGCGGGCGTCGCTGAGGGCGCCCTGACGCTCCAGGGCATCGAGCACCTGCTCCAGTAGCGCCGGCTCGCCGGTGCGGGGGGAGAGTTTGCGCAGCAGTTCGGCCCGGCTGTGTTCACGGCCGGCGAGCAGGCGCAGGGCCGCCTGTTCCAGGGAGCGCCGGTCGCCCCGGGCGAACGCCTCCTCCAGGGGATCGTCCGTCATCCATGCCCCCCCGCCCGCGGACGGGGGCCGCTCACGCCTCGGCCGGCTCCGGCGCCGCGCCCTCCGTCGGTTCGCCCTCGGGCTTCGGGAACACGAGGTCGCGGATGCGGCTCTCGATCTCCGCCGCCACCTCCGGGTTCTCCTTCAGGAAGCGGCGCACGTTCTCCTTGCCCTGGCCGATGCGGTCGCCGCCATAGCTGTACCAGGCGCCGGACTTGTCGATGATGCCGTTCTTCACCCCCAGTTCGATCAGCTCCCCCTCGCGGGAGATGCCCTCGCCGTAGAGGATCTCGAAGTTGGCCAGCTTGAACGGCGGCGCCACCTTGTTCTTCACCACCTTCACCTTGGTCTCGTTGCCGACCACCTCGTCGCCCTTCTTGATGGCGCCGGTGCGGCGGATGTCGAGGCGCACCGAGGCGTAGAACTTGAGCGCGTTGCCGCCGGTGGTGGTCTCCGGGTTGCCGAACATGACGCCGATCTTCATGCGGATCTGGTTGATGAAGATGACCACGCAGTTGGAGCGCTTGATGTTGGCGGTGAGCTTGCGCAGGGCCTGGGACATGAGCCGCGCCTGCAGGCCGACGTGGGTGTCGCCCATCTCGCCCTCGATCTCCGCCTTCGGGGTGAGCGCCGCCACCGAGTCCACCACCACCACGTCGACGGCGCCGGAGCGCACCAGCATGTCGGTGATCTCCAGGGCCTGCTCGCCGGTGTCGGGCTGGGACACCAGCAGGTTGTCGATGTCCACCCCCAGGTTGCGGGCGTAGATCGGGTCCAGGGCGTGCTCGGCGTCGACGAAGGCGGCGGTGCCGCCCTGTTTCTGGGCCTCGGCCACCACATGCAGGGTGAGGGTGGTCTTGCCGGAGGACTCCGGCCCGTAGATCTCGATCACCCGCCCCTTGGGCACGCCGCCGATCCCCAGGGCGATGTCCAGCCCGAGGGAACCGGTGGAGATGGTCTCGATGTCGCGGACGGCGCTGCCATCGCCCATGCGCATGACGGCGCCCTTGCCGAACTGTTTCTCGATCTGGCTGAGTGCGGCGCTGAGGGCCTTCTTGCGGTTGTCGTCCATTGTTCCTCCGGTCTCTGGTGTGAAGGGGCCGGCCTCCCTGCCGGACCCCGATGTTCTCTACATGTTCTCCATTATGGCACAGCCGGGGGCTCAAGTCATGAGTCCGCCGGCCACTTTTTCAGCACCCGGTAGCGCGGTGGATCGCCGTGGGTGCGGGAGCTCACCAGCACGAACTCCCGCACCGGCCAGCGGATCGGCTCCTCCAGGGTGCCGGAGCGGCCGCGGGAGACCTTGCGCGCCAGGGTGATGTGGGGGCGGTAGGCCCGCTTCTCCGGGGCGAAGCCGCACGCCGCCAGTTCCCGCTGCAGCTCCCCGAACAGGGCCGGCAGGGGCGGCGGCACCTCCGCCGGGGCGCACCAGAGCACCCGCGGGCGCGGCCACCAGCCGTAGTGGTCGAGGCGCAGCTCAAACGGCTGGAACCGCACCCGGCCGGCCGCCGCGGTCACCTGCTCCAGCCGCTCCGGCGCCACGCTGCCGAGGAACACCAGGGTCAGGTGCAGATCCTCCGGGTGCACCGGCCGCCCCCGCCCCGCGGCCGCCTCCCGCCCCAGACCGGCCAGGGCGCGGCGCACGGCCGGATCGGGCCAGAGGGCGAAGAACAGCCGCTGGGGGGAGGTCTCAGTCAAGGTAGTCCAGCATCCCCTGCAGGGCCGTCGCCACCGCCAGCCGGCGCACCCCCTCGCGATCGCCGGGCAGGTGCTCGACCCGGCTGGTGACCGTGTCGTCGCGGCCGCCCCAGGCGAACCAGACCGTCCCCACCGGCTTCTCCGGGGTGCCGCCGCCGGGCCCGGCGATGCCGCTGATGGCCAGCGCCAGACCGGCCCGGCTGTGGGCCAGGGCGCCGGCCACCATCTCCCGCACCGTCTCGGCGCTGACCGCGCCATGGGCATCCAGGGTGGCGATGCGGACGCCGAGCAGTTCGTGCTTGGCCTCGTTGCTGTAGGTGACGAAGCCGCGCTCGAACCAGGCGCTGCAGCCGGGGATGTCGGTCAGCACCTTGGCCACCCAGCCGCCGGTGCAGGACTCGGCGGTGGCCATGGCCAGGCCGCGCTCCTGCAGCGTCCGGCCCAGGGTCGCCGCCAGTCGGTCCAGTTGCTCCTCCATCGGCCGGTTCCTCCTCTTCCAGGGTGACCATGTGTCCCGCAGGAGCATACCAAAATGGCACCCCCGGCGTCCGGCCCGCAGCCGGCAGCCCGGTCCGATTTAGGCTACACTGTGCGGCCCGAAATCGAGCAACCCGGAGTACCGATGGACATCCTCTGCGAACACCACGCCTCCCCCGCCAAGCTGGAGATCCTGGGGGTCTACGACTGGCCCGTCTGGGAGAAGGGGGTCTCCGAGTTCCCCTGGGAATACGACCGCGAGGAGACCTGCTACATCGTCCGCGGCCGCTTCATCGTCACCCCCGAGGGGGGCGAGCCGCAGGAGTTCGGCCGCGGCGACCTGATCACCTTCCCCGCCGGCCTCAAGTGCAGCTGGAAGATCCTCAAGCCGGTGGAGAAGCACTACGCCTTCGGCCTGCAGCGACTCTGACACCCGCCGCCGCGCCCCATGAGCCGAGCCGCCAGCCCGCAGCACACCCCGATGATGCAGCAGTACCTCCGCCTCAAGGCGGAGTACCCGGACATGCTGCTGTTCTACCGCATGGGGGACTTCTACGAGCTGTTCTACGACGACGCCGAAAAGGCGGCCCGGCTGCTCGACATCACCCTGACCCAGCGCGGCAAGTCGGCCGGCCGGCCGATCCCCATGGCCGGGGTGCCCTACCACGCCGCCGAGGGCTACCTGGCCCGGCTGGTGAAGCTGGGCGAGTCGGTGGCCATCTGCGAGCAGATCGGCGACCCGTCGGCGGCCAGGGGGCCGGTGGAGCGCAAGGTGGTGCGGGTGGTCACCCCGGGCACGGTCACCGACGAGGCGCTGCTGGAGGAGCGGCGCGACAACCTGCTCGGCGCCCTGCTGCAGCGGGAGGGCGCCTGCGGTCTGGCCACCCTGGACCTGACCAGCGGCCGCTTCGTGCTGCAGCAGCTGGAGGGCGACGAGGCCCTGGCCGGGGAGCTGGAGCGGCTGCGCCCGGCGGAGCTGCTGCTGGCGGAGGGGTACGACCTGCCAGCCGGCCTGCCGCAGCAGCCCGGCATCACCCGCCGCCCCGACTGGCACTTCGACCTGGAGACGGCGGAGCGCCTGCTGACGCGCCAGTTCGGCACCCGTGACCTGGCCGGCTTTGGCTGCGGCGACCTGCCGCTGGCGGTGGCCGCCGCCGGCTGCCTGCTGCAATACGTCAACGACACCCAGCGCAGCGCCCTCCCCCACATCCGCGGCCTGACGGTGGAGCGGCGCGACGAGGCGGTGATCATCGACGCCGCCACCCGCCGCAACCTGGAGCTGGACCGCAGCCTGAGCGGCAACGACCGCCACACCCTCGCCGGCGTCCTCGACCGCACCGTCACCCCGATGGGCGGACGCATGCTGCGGCGCTGGCTCAACCGCCCCCTGCGCGACATCGACCAGGTGCGTCAGCGCCACGACGCCATCGGCCAGCTGCTGGAGCGGCAGGCGTTCGAGGCGCTGCGGGAGCTGCTGCAGGGGGTGGGCGACATCGAACGCATCCTCGCCCGTGTCGCCCTGAAGTCGGCCCGCCCGCGGGATCTGGCC
>DRKP01000171.1 GCA_011051715.1 Sedimenticola thiotaurini
GGGGGATCATCCACTGTTCGTCCACCGAGTAGCGGCAGAAGCCGCCGCCGAGCTGATCATTGATGCCGCCCAGGGCCATGCGGGTGAGGGTGTGATCGACCACGTGGAGGGAGCGCGCGTCCGGGTTGCCGTTGACAGCGGTGGCGGCCCAGTGGCGCAGCAGCCGCTCCAGGCTGGCCGGGTGGGGAAACTTCGGTGCCTGACCGAAGCCGCCCCAGGTCTCGTCGAAGCTGCGGGCGAGCTGCTGGCGCGCGCTCTCCAGCGGCGTGGCGTCCAGTACCGGCCGGCCGCTCCCCGCGGCCGGGTTGAGCTGGGCCAGGGCCTGCCGCAGGGCCTGATTCTGCTCCCGGATCTCCGCCCCCTGTTCCAGCCAGGCCTGGTGGATGCTGCGCAGCAGGTCGCGGAAGGCGGGCAGGCCGTGGCGCGGCTGCGGTGGGAAATAGGTACCGGCGAAGAAGGGGGTCTGATCGTCCGGGGTGAGGAACAGGGTCAGCGGCCAGCCGCCGGGGCGCCGGGCCAGCAGCTGGTGGGCGGACTGGTAGATGCGGTCCAGGTCGGGCCGCTCCTCCCGGTCCACCTTGATGTTGACGAACAGCTGGTTCATCAGCGCCGCGGTCTCCGGGTCCTCGAACGATTCGTGGGCCATGACGTGGCACCAGTGGCAGGCGGAGTAGCCGATGGAGAGCAGGATCGGCCGGTTCTGCTCCCGTGCCAGTTCCAGCGCCTGCCGGTCCCAGGGCTGCCAGTGGACCGGGTTGGTGGCGTGCTGCTGCAGGTAGGGGCTGGTGGCGTCGGCCAGGCGGTTGTTGCTCATGGCAGGGATTTCGATGGATGATGGGGTCGATACGACTGTAGCAGGGGCCCGGGGATGATAAAACAGTGGATGCGCGAGGCCATTGCCCTGGCGGCGGAGGGGGCGGGGCGCGGTGACGGTGGCCCCTTCGGCGCCCTGGTGGTGCTGGGAGGGGAGGTGATCGGGCGTGGCTGGAACCGGGTGCTTGCGGAACAGGATCCCACCGCCCACGCGGAGGTGATCGCCATCCGCCAGGCTGCGCGCCGGCTGGGCTCGCCCCATCTCCAAGGCGCCGTGCTCTACAGCAGCTGCGAACCCTGCCCCATGTGCCTCTGTGCCGCCTACTGGGCCCGGCTGGAGCGTATCTGCTACGGCGCCACCGCCGCCGATGCGGCGGCCATCGGCTTCGACGACGGCTGGCTCTACCGGGAACTGGCGCGGCCGCGCGGGGAACGCCGGATGCCGATGGAGCAGGCGCTGCGCGACGAGGTGCTGGCGGTGTTCCGGCAGTGGGAGGCGTCGGACCGCAAGCTGCTGTATTGACGGCACACGACACCCCTCACCCCTCAGCCCTCAACCCCCTCCCCATGAACATCCGATACAACAGCGGAATCACGAACAGCGTCAGCAGGGTGGAGACCATCAGCCCCCAGACGATGGCGGTGGCGACCGGGCCCCACATCAGGGAGCGGCCGCCGAGGCCGGTGGCCAGGGAGAGCAGGCCGGCGACGGTGGTGAACGAGGTGATCAGGATCGGGACCACCCGGCGCCGGGCGGCGTAGAGGGTGGCGTGCAGGACGCTCATCCCCTGTCGCAGCCGGCCGTTGGCGGCCGAGATCAGCACGATGGCGGCGTTCACCGCGATCCCGGCCAGGGCGACCACGCCGTAGAGGGTGAACAGGCTCAGGGGATTGCCGGTGACCAGCAGGCCGAGCACCACGCCGGTGAAGGCCATCGGCACCGTCGCCAGGATGATCAGGGGCTGTAGATAGCTGCGGAACTGGGTGCCCAGGATCAGGTACATCAGCCCCACCCCGAGCAGGAACAGCACCAGGATCGCATCCAGGCTCTCCTGGATGTCGTCCAGTTCGCCGGTCTGGTCCAGGTCGATGCCGGGGTAGCGGCCGCGGATCGCCTCCCATCCGGACAGGATCGCCCGGTTGGCGCTTACGGTGTCGGTTATCCCCTTGTCCAGGTCTGCCTCCACCGTGATGGCGCGGCGAAAGTCGTAGTGGCGGATGTTGCCCAGGCTGGGTCGGGGATCGCCCTGTACCAGCTCGGCCAGGGTGATGCCGCCACCGTCCGGCAGCGGCAGGGCGTAGCGGCCCAGCTGGTCGATGGACTGCAGTGCGAGCGGGCGGGCACGGACCCGCACATCGAGCTCGTCGCCCTGGTCCTGCATGCTGGCCACCACTTCCCCGTCCACCATCAGGCGCAGGGTGCGGCCGACGGTGGCCGGGTCGATGCCGGCGCGGCGGGCGGCATCCTGGTTCACCCGCAGCGTCAGCTCCATCTGCCCCAGGGTGTCGTCGTCGCTGATGTCCCGCACTCCCGGCACTCTCTCCATGATCGCCTTCAGGTCGGCCACTGCGCGGCGGATGGTCTCCAGGTCGTCGCCCCGGACCTTGATCTTCACCGGCCGGCTGGTGGGCGGGCCGCCGGAGAGGCGCAGGAAGCCGATCTTCAGCGGCCCGGGGATGGAGGTCACGTCGGCGCGCATGGCCTCGATCATCCGGTCGACACTGCGCAGGCCGTCGCGCCTCGGATTCAGGGCCACCATCACCTGGCCGTAGTGGTCACCGAGGAAGACGCTGGTCTCGCTGAACTGCTGGCCGGCGTAACTGAGCAGGTTGCGCGCCTCGCCGGGGCGCAGGTGGGCGCGCACCCGCCGCTCCGCCTCCAGGGTCTTCTCCAGGGTGACGTCCAGCGGGGTGCCGGCGGGCATCTCCAGGTTGACGTAGAACAGGCGGATCGGGTCCGCGGCGAAGAAGTCCACCTTCACCGCGCCGCCGGAGACCGCGGCAAGGGTGGCGGCGAACAGCAGCAGGACCAGGGCCAGCAGGGTGCGCGGCCAGCGCAGGGCGCCGATCAGCAGGCGGGTGTAGCGGATCCGCAGCCAGTGCAGCAGGCGGCTGCGCAGCCGCTGCAGCCGGCCCGGCCGGTCGAACCGGAGGTGGGCCCCCAGGATATGCACCGGCAGCATCCAGAACGCCTCCACCAGGCTGATCGCCAGGGCGATGGTCACCACCAGCGGGATCACCAGCATGAACTTGCCGAGGATTCCCGGCAGCAGCATCAGCGGCAGGAAGGCGGCCATGGTGGTGAGCACCGCCGAGGTCACCGGCAGCGCCACCTCGCGCAGGGAACCGATTACCGCGGACATGGCGGCGGCCCCGCGCTGCAGCCGGTAGTAGATCGCCTCCACCACCACCACGGCGTCGTCCACCAGCATGCCGAGACTGATCACCACGCCGAGCAGGACGCTGATGTTGAGGGTCTGGCCGAGACCGGCCAGGGCCCAGAAGGTGCCGGCCAGGATGAAGGGGATGCCGATGGTGGTGAGCAGGGCGATGCGGCCGCCGAGAAACAGCCAGGTCACCAGCAGCACCAGGCAGAGGCCGAGCAGGGCATTGGTCTGCATCACCCGCAGGGCGCTGCGGGTGATCTCGGTCTGGTCGTCGATCAGCACCAGCTCCACGCCGGTGGCGCTGGCGAAGCGGTTGCGTTCGTCCAGATAGCGCTGGATCCGGTCGAGCAGCTCCAGGGTATTGGCGTCCGGCTTCTTGGTCACCGACAGCATCACCGCCGGTCGGCCGTCGAAGCGCACCGCCCGGGACGCCTTTTCGCGGCCGCGGGCGACATCGGCCAGGGCCTCCAGCGGGATCTCGCCATCCGCTCCCAGCACCGGCAGGCGGCCGATGGGCAGCGGATCGCTGTCCGCCCCCACCAGCCGCACCAGCCAGTTACGGTCTCCCACCCGGGCGATACCGGCTGCGACGTCGCGGAAGGAGCTGCGGATGGTGTCGGCCAACTGCACCGGCGAGATGCCCGCCGCCTCCAGCCGCTCGGGGTGGAAGTCGATCTGCAGTTCCGGGTCGCGCAGGCCGGTACGCAGCACCCGGTCCACCCCCCTGAGGCGCTCCAGGTCCTTGCCCACCGCGGTGGCCCGGCGGCGCAGGTTCTCGTCGTCCGCCACGCCGACCACCGCCACCACGGCGCTGGGAAAGGCGTTGGCCGAGGTGATCTCGTAGACGAAGGGATTGGTCGCCTCCTCCGGCAGTTCGTTCTTGGCGTCCTGGAGTTCCCGGCGCAGATCGGTGGTGCGCCTGTCGAACAGCTCCGGTGTGATCTCCTCGAAGCGGATCAGGATGCTGGAGACGCTCTCCCGGCTGACGCTGGAGACGAACCGGATGTCGCCGATGCGGCGGATGCGCTTCTCCAGCACCTCGGTGACACGGCGCTCGACGTCCTCGGCGCTGGCCCCCGGGAGCACCGTGGTGATGTCGATCCAGTTGAAGTTGATGGTGGGATCCTGCTGCCGCGGCAGCAGCTGGTAGGAGAGGGTTCCCATCACCAGCACCAGTACGAAGGTGAGGTTGGCCAGGACGTGGTTGCGGTAGAGCCGCTCCAGCATGGCTCAGGGGGCGGCCTCGACCGGATCGCCGTCGCGCAGGCCCCAGCGGCCGTCCAGGATCACCAGGGCGTCTCCGGGCAGGTCGCTGGGGGCGGGCTGTCCCTCGACGGCGCCGGGCAGGGGGTGGAAACGGGCGATACCGTCCCGGTCGAGGAACACCCCCAGCACGCCGTCGCGGCGCACCGGCAGGTCCGCCGGCAGGTGGGGACGGATGTCGCGCCAGACCAGGCGGCCGCTGCTGCCCGGCAGGGCCGGTCGCTCGCTGAAGAGCAGTCGCGCCTCCCGGTAGCGGCCACGCGGATCCACTGCCGGTACCAGCCGCTGCAGCCGCAGTGGATAGCGCCCCTGGCCGGTCTGCAGCCATGTCGCAGTGGTCCGTTGCAGACTGGCGAGGCGGTGCAGCGGGATCTGGGCGGAGACCTCCAGCCTCTCGCTGTCCAGCAGCCGCAGCAGCGGCGCGCCCGGCGCCACCCATTCCCCCTCGCCGGCCAGCCGTTCCATCACCACGCCGGTGAAGGGGGCGGTGATGGTGCAGTGCTCCACCTCGAGCCGAGCCTGGTCCAGGGCCGCCCGGGCCGAGGCCAGGTCGGCCCGGGCCGTGTTCAGGTCCGCCTCCCGCTGGTTCACCGTCTCCACCGGGATGTTGCGCTCCTTCTCCAGGGTACGGCTGCGCTGCAGCTGGGTGCGCGCCAGCGTGATGCGGGCGCGGGCGGCGTCCAGGGCGGCCTCCGCCTGGCGCTGCTTGATGCGGTTGCTGCGGCAGTCGAGGGTGGCCAGTACCTGCCCGGCCTCGACCCGGTCGCCGACCCGCACCGGCAGGGACTGGACCATGCCGGCAATGCGGCTGCCGATGCGGCTGTCGTTCAGGCTCAGGGTGGTGGCGGGGGCGTCATGGAGGGGTTGGAAGACGAGCCGGTCGGCCGGCGACCGGGTGATCGGAACAGGGTGTTCCGCCGCCTGCAGGGTGGCGCCGAGCAACAGGGCGACGAGGAGGCCTGCCAGGCGGGTGGTCGGGATGGTCACTGGGTGGGGTTCCTCTCCCCGGCGGGCCACGGCGACCCGGGAGAATGAACCTTACCATATCCTGAATCACCCCCGATCTTCAGCCATCGTACGACAGCGCCGAGCGATGTAACCTCTTTTTTAACAAAGGATTCACCACAGGGTCACGGAGTACACGGAGATCAAGAAAATGCTTCCTTCCCCGCCAGGAATTCCCTGTGATCTCCGTGGCTTGGTGGTCGATCGCCGCAGCAGACGATCCCCGCACGGCCGGGATCCGGAAGTAGTGGGACGACACATTGAAAAATCCCCCGGAGGGATCCCCGGGGGAGGGTGGTTTCGCCAGTGAAAACAGGTCTGCGGCGGTAGCTCAGCTGGCCAGGTTCATGATCTCCTGCTGGATGCGCGACTTGTGCGGCTCCGGCAGCTTGCTCCACGCCTCGGCCACGTTTCTGGCCTCTGCCGGCAGCATCGGACCCGACTCCTCACCGAACATCAGCCAGGAGGGGTTGACGCCGAGCACGGCAGCGATCTGGTCGATCTTGCGCGGCCGCAGGCTCTTGCCGTTCTCGATCTTCTGAATGACGGCCTGATTGGTGCCGGCCCGCGCCGCCAGTTGTTCTTGGGTCCAGCCCTTGTCCAGGCGCTTGTAGCGCATGCGCTGGCCGAGTGTCCCGAGGTCTTGGGGATTCGTCATCGTCGTCATGCAAACCAACCTGTGTTTCCGTGGTGATAAGAAATTCGTTGCTGTTTCTAACGGCAATGGTCCCGGTTCCTTGAGCATTTTTTGTCTGCTCCCGGATACCTCCTGTCCCTGCGCGGGGTTCTGGCGCGGGAACGACCATCCGTTCAACTCCGTATTTCCGTCATCGGAAAGGGCCACACGACCCGCCGACGACCCTCACCACGATTGGCAATGAGTCGCGGATATTGTGACATCGGCGACGCCGGAAGGAAAGGAAATATTTTCCTAACGGGGCGTGCGGGTGCCACTGCCGCATGCCGGCGCCGGCCGGGACCGGGGTGATCGAGGCGCCGGGACGACGGCCGGTTCGCATGATTTCCGGGCGACGCTGCCGCCGCTCCGGGGGACTCCCTGCAGCCGCCGCCGGGGAGGACCGGGGAATCAGCGCGGCAGTTCCACCCGGTACTGCCTCCGGGCCCAGCCGTGGACCGAATCGTGGGCGCGTATCCGCACGGCGGGGATCCCGTCCGGGACGGCAACGCCACCGAGGGAGCGGGTGAATGGCTGCTCGTCGACATGGGGATGCAGCAGGATCCGTTCGCCCAGCACGCGGTCGTCCGGTCCCAGCACCTGCCACTTGTCGGCATAGTGGTCCCAGCCGCTGTCGGCATGGCGCAGGGTGACGTCGAAGCGGTAGCGTCCGGCACCCCCGGGGCGCGCCTGCACGTCCAGGATTTCCACCTGTCCCGCCCAGGCCAGCACGGGGGCGAGCAGCAGCGGCAGCAGCAGTCGTGGTATCGGTTTCGGCCTCATCGTGGAATCTCCCCGGGGAACTCTTGCAGCCTTCCCATCGTCGCAATCCTATCCGTCAGCCACTATCATACGCCCTCTATGCTCACCTACCCGAATATCGATCCCATCGCCCTCGCCATCGGCCCGCTCAAGGTCCACTGGTACGGTGTCATGTACCTGGTTGGATTCCTGGGGGGTTGGGCGCTGGGACGCTGGCGCGTCGCCCGCCCGGGTTCCGGCTGGAGCGCCCAGCAGCTGGACGATCTGCTGTTCTACATCGTGCTGGGAGTGATCCTGGGCGGCCGCCTCGGCTATACCCTGTTCTACGGCTACTCCACCCTGCTGTCCGATCCTCTCTCCATCCTGCGCATCTGGGAGGGGGGGATGTCGTTCCACGGCGGCCTGATCGGCGTGCTGGTGGCGGTCTGGCTCTACGGCAGGCGCCACGGTCGCCGCTTCTTCGAGATCACCGATTTCATCGCCCCGCTGGTGCCGATCGGTCTCGGCGCCGGCCGGCTGGGCAACTTCATCAACGGTGAGCTGTGGGGGGCACCGGGCAATGTGCCCTGGGCGATGCAGGTCTCCTGCGAGCGCTTCGCGGCCCTGTGCCGGGACAAGCTGCAGCTGCCGGAGGGGACCCTGTATACCCCGCCGCTGCATCCCACCCAGCTGTACGAGGCCCTGCTCGAGGGGCTGGTGCTGTTCCTGATTCTCTGGCTCTATTCCGCCCGGCCACGCCCGACGATGGCGGTATCCGGCCTGTTCCTGATCGGCTACGGCACATTCCGGTTCCTGGTGGAGCTGCTGCGCATGCCGGATGCCCACATCGGCTACCTGGCGTTCGGCTGGGTCACCATGGGGCAGCTGCTGACCCTGCCGATGCTGGCCTTCGGGGCGCTGCTGCTGGGACTGGCCTACCGTCACCGCCCCGCGGGGCAGGGAGTCTGACACGTTATGCAGCAGTACCTCGACCTGATGCGTCTGGTGCGCGACCAGGGAATCCGCAAGGAGGACCGCACCGGCACCGGCACCCTCAGCATCTTCGGGCATCAGATGCGCTTCGACCTGGAGCAGGGGTTTCCCCTGGTCACCACCAAGAAGCTGCATCTGCGCTCCATCATCCACGAACTGCTCTGGTTCCTGCGCGGCGACACCAATATCGCCTACCTGCACCGGCATGGGGTGACCATCTGGGATGAGTGGGCCGACGAAAACGGCGATCTGGGGCCGGTCTACGGCCACCAGTGGCGCTCATGGCCGACCCCGGACGGTGGCCACATCGACCAGATCGGCCAGCTGTTGGAGCAGATCCGTGGCAACCCGGATTCACGCCGCCTGCTGGTGACCGCCTGGAACCCGGCCGAGGTGGAGCGCATGGCCCTGCCGCCCTGCCACTGCCTGTTCCAGTTCTATGTCGCCGACGGGCGCCTCTCCTGCCAGCTCTA
>DRKP01000172.1 GCA_011051715.1 Sedimenticola thiotaurini
CTTTGACCTACGTCAAGAAACCTCTTCCTGATCACAGGGGTATTCCCCAAAACGGGTTTTCATCGGGGGGGCGGGGGCCAGAGTGCAATCCTCCAGCGGGACCTGAAATTTGCAGTAAAGTGGGCTAAATACAGTAAGATACATGCTATTCGTGCGTGCCTGCAAAAGGGTTCGCCGAAGGCTGTTGAAGGTGCTCGGGGGACAGCACCGGGAGTTGATCTGGATCAGTTTCGGGCGCTGCCATGGGGGCTGACCGGATCGTCGCAATGAGCGGCCGAAATCGGTTATATTCCCAACCTTGCGGTTCCCGATTTTCTGCCTGGATATAGCACTATGAGAAAGAACTACTCGGCCTGGATCCTGATGGCGGTGATGGCGATGCTGGTGGTGGCGATCGGCCTGAGTTTCCTGTTTGGCGCCGACAACCCCGTTCCCTGGATCCTCATCGCGGTGCTGATTGCACTCCCGTTCGTCTACCGCCGCCAGGCGGAAAAGGGGCAGCTGCGCTGGAAGGACGACTACAGCGTCGGCGTGAAGGCGATCGACGACGATCACAAGCGCCTGATCGAGCTGCTCAACGGATTCCAGACCGCCTACCGCTATCACACCGGTGACGACTTCGAGCGCAAGGCGCTGCAGGAGCTGGTGGACTACACCCGCTACCATTTCGAGCGGGAGGAGAAGATGATGGCCGAGATCGGCTATCCCGATCTGGAGGCCCACAGGGAGCAGCACCGGGCGATGATCGCCGAGGTGGAGAAATTCCAGGAGGAGTACCGGCAGAAGGGGCACGAGGCCCTGCGGGGCGTGGCCGACTATCTGAACGGCTGGCTGATCCACCACATCAACGGCACCGACAAGCGCTATTCCCCCTATTTCGAACAGGCAGGGGTGCGCTGACACGCCGGCCTTGCGCGCCGGGGTCGTCGCGGCGCGCATTTCATCGTCCACGGGTTAAGAGCCTGTCGGACTTGATCGTTTGAAGCGAAAATCACCGGGGGCGAATCAAATCGGTTTGTCGAATGAGGCGAATAGCACGGCTGTTTAACGAATTCGATAAGCTGAGTTGATCGCCATCCAGGGATTTGCAGCCAAACAGCATCAAGCCCGACAGGCTCTTCACTTCCCCGTATCGCCATGGCGTGGCCACCGGCGATCGAGGCGGCTTCGTTTTTGACAAACATCAATGTTTCGCCGCCTTCGCCGGTGCTAATTTTCTGCCTTTCCGTTTCATCCATCTCTCAGCAGGGGCTCTGCATGTCAACCATCACCGATACCATGGCCAGGGATCATCGTCGTTGTGACGAGATTTTCAGCACTGCGGAAGAGCAGGTGGCAAGTGCCGACTGGGATGCCGCCAGCGACGTATTCAACCGCTTCCGGCAGGCGACGGAACACCATTTCTCGATGGAGGAGGATGTGCTGTTTCCCGAGTTCGAGTCGCGCACCGGCCAGACCATGGGGCCGACCCAGATGATGCGCATGGAGCACATCCAGATGCGGCAGCTGTTCAGCGACATGGAGCGGGCCCTGACCAGCCGGGACAGGGACGGTTACCTGGGGCTGTCCGAGACCCTGATGATGATCATGCAGCAGCACAACATGAAGGAGGAGCAGATGCTCTATCCGATGACGGACCAGGTCATCGGTACCGATGCGGACGACGTGCTGAAACGCATGGAAGGGGTGGAGAACGTCGCCTGAGGCGAAGGAACGGTGGGAACGACCCCGGGCAGACATGATGGTCAGCCACCGGGGAGATCTGAGCAGGTATTTCCGTTTCATACCCACGCCGGCGGGCGGGGGACTCCGCCGGCTGAATCCCGGTATTCACCGGAATGACGGATTCTACAGAGGGTCGATGGTGGCGATGGAGCGGCTGCTGAACGTCAGTGAGCTGGAACCCTGTGAACCGCTCGAGCGGACGCTGGAGGCTGCCCGGGCGCTGCCCGGGGGTGACTATCTGCGCGTGATCCACCGGCGGGAGCCCCATCTTCTCTATCCATTGCTGGAACAGGCCGGTCTGCGCTGGCGAACGCGCCGGGGGGGCAGGGCGGGATACGAAATCCTGATCTGGCGGCATCAGGACGAGACGGCGGCGGAGCAGGTCCGCGCTTATCTGGACGCATGCTGAATACCGCCGGTCTGTCGCTGGAACAGGCGCCGCCGATCTCGATCCCGTTCCGGTTCTTCCTGCTGGCGCCCCTGTTCGGCATCGCCGCCGGCGCACTGCTGCTGGCGGTCGGTGAAGAGGCGCTGATTTCGCGCTGGTCGCCGGTCACCCTGGCGCTGACCCATCTGCTGACCCTGGGTCTGCTCGGCCTGGTGATGTGCGGGGCCATGCTGCAGATCCTGCCGGTGATCGCCGGCTCGCCGGTCCCGCGGGTGGTGCTGGTCGGGACCCTTTCCCATCTTCTGCTGGTTGGCGGGATCCTGGTACTGCAGGGTGGCTTCTTCGGCCTCGGTGCCGGCCTGATGGAGCTGGCCATCGCACTGCTCGGCAGCGGTTTCCTGGTCTTCGTCTCCGGTGTCTCGGTGGCCCTGTGGCGGGTCCGGACACCGTCGCCCACCATCGTCGGCATGCGCCTCGCCGTTGCCGCCCTGGTGGTGACGGTGGTGCTCGGTACGCTGCTGGCCGGCGGCTACGCCGGGCTGTTCCGGATTGCGGGACTGGCGGGTTTGACCGATACCCACCTGGCCTGGGGGCTGGCAGGGTGGATCGGCCTGCTGCTGATGAGCGTGTCGTTCCAGGTGGTCCCCATGTTTCAGGTGACACCGGAGTATCCCGTCTGGTTCAGGCGCCGGGTACCCGGTGCCCTCTTCGTCGGCCTGCTGCTGTGGTTGTGGCTGCGCTATGCCACGCTTCAGCTCGGCTGGTCGCCGTTGTGGGAGACCCTGTGGTCGGCGTCGATCGGGGCCCTGTTTGCGCTCTATGCCGGCATCACGCTCCGGCTGCAGCAGCGCCGCAAGCGCCGTGTCGTCGACGTCACGCTGCTGTTCTGGCGGCTGGCCATGGTCTGCCTGCTGCTGCTGTCGGGAGCCCTGGTGGCGGTCATGGTGTGGCCGGACCTCGGCTCCAATACCAGGTTTCCCCTGTTTCTCGGCATAGTGCTGCTGTTGGGGGTGGCGTTGCCGGCGGTCAACAGCATGCTGTACAAGATCGTTCCCTTTCTCTCCTGGTTCCATCTGCAGAAGCGACAGTTGACCCTGATGTGCATGTCGGTGCCGGTGCCGCACATGCGCCAGTTTGTCAGTGACACGGCGGCACGGCGCCAGTACCATGCCGCCTGGCTGGCCCTGCTTTCGGCCCTGCTGGCGCTGATCTGGCCATCCCTGTTCGCCCGTGCCGCGGGTGGTCTGTTCGCCCTCAGCAACCTGCTGCTGCTGGGAAACCTGCTGCGGGCGATGGCCCTCTACCGCAGCACGGCTGTGGCCCTGTCCCGCTGCGGTGACGATCCCAATTCGCACTAAAATGGTGCGGTTTCCCTGTTCCGGGGCGTAGTGTAGAATTTGATCATCCACTGCATGGCCGTGACCGGTAGTTTCCGGTGACGGACGGCGCTCATTCCCGGACGGGTTCGATGGCTTTCGATCTGCGTGACACCTACCTGTTTTCCCAGCTCGACGAGCAGCAGCTCGAGCGGGTGCGTGGCATGAGTCACCGGGTCACCCTGGAGGATGGCGAGGCGCTGTTCGAGATCGGCGACCCGGCGAAGCGCTTCTTCATGGTGACCGAGGGTCAGATCAAGCTCTCGCGGCTGTCGATGAACGGCAACGAGAAGGTGATCGAAGTGGTCTCCGCCGGGTTCACCTTCGCCGAGGCGCTGATGTTCCAGGAGCGCCCCCACTACCCGGTGCGGGCGGTCGCCATCGGCAGTACCAGCCTGCTCTCCATCGACAGCATGGCGTTTCTCAAGCTGTTGCGGGAATCGGTGGATACCTGCTTCCGGCTGATGGGGGACATGAGCCAGCGGCTGCGGCAGCTGATCAAGGAGATCGACGACCTGACGCTGCAGAGCGCCACCGGCCGGGTGGCCGGGTTCCTGTGCGGCAAGTACATGAACCGGGGAGAGACGCGGGTGGCGTTCGACCTGGATACACCGAAAGGGGTCCTGGCCTCGCGCCTGTCGGTCAAACCAGAGACCTTCTCCCGCATCCTCAGCAACTTCAGCAGCCAGGGACTGGTGAGGGTGAAGGGAGGGCACATCGAGATCCTGGACCCCGACCGGCTGCGCGAATATGCCCAGTCTTCGGGGGTGTGCGGTCAGGCCCTGGGGCCGGCCGGCAAGTAGTCTAGCGGTCGCCGTCTCGGACGAGGGCCCTCCGCCGGCTCAGGCGTTTCCCTTGTTCTTCATCCCGATCCCGTGCTCGCGGGCGAAGTCCAGCATCCTCTGGATCGGCCGGACCGCGCGCTCGCGCACGGCGGGATCGATCTGGATCTCGTTGTCGCCCGAGCGCAGCACCTGTTCCAGGTTCTGCAGCGAGTTCATCCCCATCCAGGGGCAGTGGGCGCAGCTCTGGCAGGTTGCCCCTTCGCCGGCGGTGGGGGCCTCGATCAGTACCTTGCCCGGGGCCAGCTGCTGCATCTTGTGGAATATGCCGCCATCGGTGGCGACGATGAACTCCCGGTTCTTCATCTCCTTCACCGCGTTGATCAGGGCGGTGGTGGAGCCGACCACGTCGGCCTGCTCGATTACCGGCTCCGGCGACTCGGGGTGGACCAGCACAGCCGCCTCCGGGTGCAACCGGCGAATGCGTTCCAGGGCGACCGCCTTGAACTCCTCGTGCACCACGCAGGAGCCGGGCCAGAGCAGGATGTCGGCGCCGGTCTGCTGCTGCACATAGTGGCCCAGGTGGCGATCAGGCGCCCACAGGATCTTTTCGCCCCTGGCCGCCAGGTGGCGGACGATGGGCAGGGCGATGCCGGAGGTCACCACCCAGTCCGAGCGCGCCTTCACCTCGGCGCTGGTGTTGGCGTAGACCACCACCGTCCGGTCCGGGTGCTGGTCGCAGAAATGGCTGAACAGATCGGCCGGGCAGCCCTCGTCGAGGGAGCAGGTGGCGTTCAGGTCCGGCATCAGCACCCGCTTTTCCGGATTCAGGATCTTCGCCGTCTCGCCCATGAAGCGGACGCCACACACCACCAGGGTGGTGGCCTGCTGCTCGCTGCCGAAACGGGCCATCTCCAGTGAATCGGCGACGCAACCGCCGGTCTCCTCGGCCAGTTCCTGCAGCTCGCCGTCGGTGTAGTAGTGGGCCACGAGCACCGCGTCGCGCTGCTGCAGCAGGTGCTTGATCCGCTGTTTCAGTTCTTTCGTCTCCTCCGGGGAGAGCTGCGGCCACTCCGGGTGCGGCGGAACGACGACCCGGGGCAGCTCGATCTGGTTGCTGGTGCTGGTATTCATGGCATGGATTCTCTCAGCGGATGATGGCGACTCGTTGCGGGTGTCTGACCCGGTAGGTCCTCGCGGGCCGGTGGTTGCCGTTGCGACGCAGCTCACCGGTCTCCTCGATCTGATCCAGGGACAGCACCCATTTACGGAAATTCCTGCGGTCGAGGGGTTCGCCGCGCAGGATCTCGTACACCGCCTGCAGCTCACTGAGGGTGAATTCCGGCTCCATGAACTGGAACGCGATGGTCGAGTAGTGGAGCTTCGCCACCAGCCGGCGGTGGGCGAGTTGAATGATTTCGTGGTGATCGAATGCCAGTTCCGGCAGCCGGTCCAGCGGAAACCAGGCGGCGGCGGAGGCGTCGCTGGCCGCCTTCAGCCGCAGCCTGGAGCAGGGGGCCAGGCCAAAATAGGCGACACTGATCACCCGTTCCCGCGGATCCCTGTCGGGGCGGCCGAAGGTATACAGCTGTTCCAGGAACAGATCCCCGATACCGGTCTCCTCCGCCAGTTCCCGCTTGGCGCACTCCTCCAGATCCTCGTCGATGCCGACAAATCCGCCCGGCAGCGCCCAGCGGCCCCGGTAAGGGGGGTTGCGACGACGGATCAGCAGCAGTTGCAGCCGCTCTTCACGGATGGTGAACACCACCACGTCGGTGGTCACCGCCGGGTGGGGATAGGCGTAGCAGTGGGAGGCGGTCATCCAATCGATGGTAAGTGTGAAGTATACGCCTGCAAGATAGTGTCTATTTTACGCAAAGTCAACGGCCGGACTCCGGTGCGGGCGTGGTGGAGAGGAGGTGCCGGGCGCCGGTCCCGACATGGCAGGAGCGGGATATCCGGACCACGCCGGATAAAGTATCCATGGAGAATGCCGCTATCAAGGCATTGAAATCATGAAGACTCTCCGGGCGGCGGTCCTGCCCGGGGAGGGTGGAGAACAACGGACGCCATGGGCCAGACCAGTTCTGCAGCGGTACCGGCACCGGTGATGTCGGTGAAGCAGCTTCCCCCCTTGTCCACCACCGCCAGCGAACTGCTGCGGGTGGCTGGCGATCCCGATGTCGATGTGGGGGTGGTCGCCGCCATCATCGAACGGGATCCGGGACTGACGGCACGGATCCTGGGGCTGGCCAACTCCGCCTACTTCGGACAGGCACAGCCGATCTTCCAGGTGCGGGAGGCGATCATCCGGGTTCTCGGGCTGAATCTGGTCAAGGGGCTGTCCATGAGCATCGCCCTGGCCGGCAGCTTCGATACCAGCGCCTGCCCGGGCTTCGACATGGGGAAGTACTGGTATCGAACCCTTGGGACCGCTATTCTTGGCCGGATGGTGGCGCAGCAGGTGCAGCCGGGCTTCGCGCTGGATGCCGACGGCGTCTACCTGAGCGGCCTGCTGCTGCGGATCGGACTGCTGTTGCTGGCCCACGCCCTGCCGCAGCAGATGGCGGCCGCCCTGGCGGCGTGGAGCGAGTCACCGGACGAGGAGCTGATGGAGCTGGAACGCCGATTCCTGGATACCGACCACGTGGATTCCGGAGCGTGGCTGGCCCGTCGCTGGCATCTTCCGGAGATGGTCTGCAGCATCATCGAGGACCACGGCATCGGCGACCACGACGGTCGCTTCGGTGCCGAACTCTGTATCGTCCAGGGGGCCGACCTGTGGCTCGAGGAGCAGCTGCTGGGACAGTCGCCTTCGCTGACGGCCATCGACTGCCTGCGCCGGGTCCCGGGTCTGGATGAAGAGTCCCTGGCCATGGTCGAGGAGCGCTTCCAGCGAAGACTGGATGAACTGCAGACCCTGGCAAACGCCCTGGTGTAATGGCCTCCCTGCATCAAGACGTACCGTCTCCCGGCTTCAGTGAGGGGTTCGTCGGGCTGGTGGACGCCCTCTCCGCGATCCGCGAGCTCTCCGATATCGATCTCGACAAGGTGTCACAGCAGCAGCTGCTGCAGGCGGCGCTGGAGATCCTGGTACGGCATCAGGACCTGGAGAACTGCTCCCTGTTCCTGCTCCAGAACGACCGTCTGGTGTGCGCGGCCGGTACCGATGCTGCGGCCCAGCTGGGGCCATCCGGCCGGCCGGTGGGGACGGGCCTGGACCGGAGTGTCACCTTTGTCGTCGGTGAGGGAGTGATGGGCCTGGCGGCCAGGTCCGGGGAGCTGCAGTACTGCCGCGACTGCCGCCACGACGAGTATTTCCGCCTGCTCCCCGAGGAGCGGCGGGCGGAGCAGGAGGGGTCCCTGATGTCGGTGCCGGTGAAGATCGGCGACCGGGTGCTGGGTGTCCTCAACGTCTCCCACTCCAGCGTCGATTTCTTCGAGCCCTGGCATGGCCATTTCCTCTCCCTGTTCGCCAACTGCCTGGGGCGCTTCTACCATACCCACCGGCTGCTGCACGACCTCGACAGCATGGTGCGTGAACGGGCCAGCGAGCTGGAACAGGCGTTGATCGAATCGGAGGATCTGCGCCATCGCTATCAGCGGCTCTCCACCACCGACGAACTCACCGGCCTGCACAACCGGCGCTATTTCTTTGCCGAGGGAGAATCGATGCTGGCACGGTCCAGCCGCTACCGGCTGCCGGTGAGCCTGCTGCTGCTGGATGTGGACTACTTCAAGCGCATCAACGACCGCTGGGGCCATTCCGTCGGTGACCGGGTGCTGCGGGTGATCGCCGGTGTGCTGCGCGAAGAGGTGCGCAGCGGCGACCTGGTGGCGCGCCTGGGCGGCGAGGAGTTCGTCATGCTGCTGCCCAACACCGGCCCCGTCGGTGCCGACCTCATGGCCAAGCGTATCCAGGAGCGGATCGGCCATTCGGACCTGGGTGGGGAGATGAAGGAGGTGGCCCTCACTGTCAGCATCGGGATGACCACCCTGTCCGAATCCGGCTTTGGCGATGATGGACCGGCGGCCGACCTCAATCATCTCTATCGCCAGGCCGACATCGCCATGTACCGCTGCAAGAGAGAGGGGCGCAACCGGCGCATGTTCTACACTCCGGGGATGGAGGACGATAGCGGAACCCGGGATTGAATCCCGGCCGCGTTGTGTTCCTCACCCCCTTTGCACCCCCGATGCCCGAATAATGCCCGCCTGCTGGTGCCGCCCGGGCCGGCGCCGCTATTCATTCAGGTCCGGATGGCGGCGGTATCCTGGCCCGCTTCCACTTCTGACTCCGTCGTGGCCTGTCGCTGTTCGGTCTCCGTTTCCGCTGGAACGGTGGTATCGGCATCGGCGCCGGTACCGGACGGGTTGGTGAAACTGTCGTTCAGGGTCTGCACGTAGCTGTCCGCCTCCTGCAGCACCTCGCCCAGGCGTTTGCGTGCGCGCCGTCCCCAGCCCGCCGGGTGACGGGCGAAGATGCTGCGCCAGGGCCGGGTGTTCTTCAGGAAGGCGAGGGCCAGATCGCCGCGGATGCCCAGGCCCTGGCCATGGCGGCGAAGCGGGCCCAGGAGGGTGCGGGCCGCCAGCGACCGGACCAGGTAATGGATGCCGAACAGGACTGCGGCGATGCCGATGGCGACGGCATAGAGCCAGGGGGGGCTGGCCAGCAGGCCGGCCAGCCACGGCGGCTCGAAGCGCAGGCCCTGCCAGTAGCCGAGGTTGATGGACAGGGCCAGCAGCAGGACGAACAGCAGTCCGAAGGCGATGCCGTCACCCCACAGCACCCGCTTGCGCCAGCGTTCGATCGCCGCCTGCAGGGCCGGGACGGCCCGTTCTTCGATGTCCCGGGCGGTCTTCTCCAGGGCGCCGACGATGCGGTAGGCGCGCTCCACCTCCACCTCCTCCATGCGCCCGTGGATCTCGCCCAGGTCGGCGTCACGCTTGCGCTCGAAGCGTTCGCGCAGCTTGTCGTCCTCGATCGGGACCGACACCTCCGGATTGTAGATGGTATAGAAGCGGCCGGCGGTCAGCCCCCGCTCACCCAGGGCGCGCTGCCAGGCGGCCACCACCTCTTCCGGATTGTCCTCCCGCGCGGTGGTGTCGATCTGGTTGAGGATGTAGAGGAACTTGCCCGAGTCGGGGCGGTTGATGGTCTTGGTCACGAGATGATCGAGGGTGTCGATCATCGCCCCGGGCTCGGGATGGCGGGCGTCGAACAGCACCAGTACCAGGTCCGACAGATCGATGATGTGGTCGGTGATGCGCAGGGTCGAGGTGCGCTGGGCATCGGCATCGAAGCCGGGGGAATCGATCAGGATCTTGCCCTTCAGCCGTTCGCTGGGGCAGGTCTTCAACTGCAGGTAGGCGTCGATGCGCCGGCCCTCGCCGGTGGCCACCTTCTCGATCTCGTTGCTGATCTGGTAGAACGGGAAGCGGGGGTCCGAGTCCAGGGCCACGCCGGGCAGGGCGTGGGCGGTCTTTTCCCGGCTGTAGCAGATCACGGTGAAACGGTCGTCCACCGCCTGGTTGCCGGTGCGTTGCAGCGGATAACCCAGATAGTGGTTGATGAAGGTGGATTTGCCGGAGGAGAAGGTGCCGAGGATCGCAATCAGGGGCCACCAGGGGATCTGGGTGGCGTAGGAGCTGTCCTCTTCCAGCAGACCCATCCTGTAGGAGACCCGGTCCAGCTTGCGGAAGCTCTGAACGGTGCTGAGGAGGATGGGGTTCTCCTGCTCCAGGTGGCTTTCCAGATGCTTGAGTCGTCCTTCGATCAGTTTTCCTGCACTTGCCATGGGTTGGTTGCTCCGGGTGTCCAGGGGTGATGGGGTGCGGCCCGTTGGTGCGGGAGAGACTGTGGACCGGCGACTCAATAGTAACCCGATCGGGCGGCCGGCGAACAGTCCGGAAGGGGTGATGAGGGGAGAGGGGCGTGCCCCCGGGGGTGGGCAGGGGGCGCCGGCGCCGGGGCCGCCGTTTTTCGCCAAATAACGCAAGTTGGGCAGATACTTATATATCCTCGGGGGGGGTGGCCGGGCGGGGCCGCTTTGTTGCATTGGACGATGCTTTGAGGAATACTGCTTGGACCAATAATCAGGCCTGCGCAGAGTGTTCCGCGGGGCCTGTAGAAAAACGCAATACACAAAACGAGTTACTGGAGGTAGCGATGGCCGAATTGTTTTCTGACGAGTGGATGAAGGGGTTCATGGAGCAGTGGAACGCGGATCCAGAACTGAGCGGTGCCCTGGCACAGATCGGTTTCAACAGCGTCATCGGGTATGGCATCGACGGTGAGGACCAGCCGCGGGGAGTGATCACCGTCGAAAACGGCAAGGCGGTCAGTGCAGGGGCCTACAACGGCGAGGAGCTGAACTGGGACATCCGCTGCAGTGAGGCCCAGTGGAACAAGTGGATCAGCAAGCCACCGGGGATGATGGGTCTGGGCATGGCCTTCACCTCGGGCAAGATGAAATTCAAAGTCGGGGACTATGGCGCCATGCTGAAGGATCCGCGCATGGCCGGCCCCTTCATCAAGACCTTTTCGGTGATGGGGCGGGTCTGACCGATCCACGCTGCCGTTGCCCGGTGGGTGGGAACCCGACCCGCCGGGATGGGCGGTATCGTTTGTCTCACAGATACAGCAGTAGATTTTCAGCAGGTTGACATCAGAATGGGAATCAAAGTCCAGACGCTCGTACTGGCGACGGCCCTCACGGTTGCCGCCGCCCTGCCCATCCAGGGTCTGTCGCAGGTTGCCGCGGGGGACTACTTCACGGTTCAGCAGGCGCGCGGAGCCCCCACGGTGGCCCTGGGCGGTACCGTGATTCCCTACAAGGAGGTGACCCTGGCGGCCCAGCTGCCGGGACGGGTGAAGTACCTCGCCGGCATCGAGGGCGACAGGTTCAAGAAAGGGACCCTGCTGGTGGCTCTGGACGACAGTGAACTGCTGGCCAAGCGGAATCAGGCACTGGCCCAGCTGGCCAACGCCGATGCCCAGCTGCGGGCTGCGGGGGTGAAGTATACCCGCGAACTCTACTCGCCCCAGTCGGAGGCGGCGCCGGGCGGCATGGGACTGCCCAACCTGTTCGATCAGATGTTCACCCAACCGATGGAGAGCTTCTCCGGCACCCGCAGTCGCGGTGTGGAGCGGCGGGCGGACCTCTACAACACCGGCGTGCAGATCACCCAGGCGCAGAACTCGCTGATCGCCGCCCGCTCCCAGATCCAGGCCATCGATGCCAAGCTGCGCGATGCCAAAAGCGTGGCTCCCTTCGATGGTGTGATCATGAAGAAGTACGTGGAGGTGGGTGACACGGTGCAGCCGGGTCAGCCCCTGCTGGACTTCGCCGATGTCGAGTATCTGCAGATCCTGGTCGACGTGCCGGCGCGCCTGCGTCCGGGCCTCAGTGAGGGCATGATGCTGCAGGCGCAGCTGGACGTGGGCAACCAGGTGGTGCCGGTGCGGGTGGCCCAGATCTTTCCCATGGCCGATGCCCAGCGGCATACGGTCAAGGTGAAGTTCGATCTTCCCCAGGGGGTCTCCGCGCCCGGCATGTATGCCAAGGTGCTGGTGCCGGACTTCACCGCCCCGGCACGCAACTACCCGGTCATTCCCACCAGCGCCATTCGCTACAACGGCAGTCTGCCGGGGGTCTACGTGGTGGGTCCGGACGGCAGGCCCGAGCTGCGGCTGATCCGGGTGGGCGAGAATCTGGATGGCGGTTTCACCAGTGTCCTGTCCGGATTGAGCGAAGGCGAGCGGATCCTGCGCAACCCGAGCGCGGGGATCGCATCCGGCTGGGCCTCTTCGTCCGGTACCACCGCACCCCGCTGACTGGATAATCGGGCGCACTGCTGCCCGGTGAGGTGCGGGAACGGGCAGGCACAACCGTCACCGTTCAGCGCTCCCGCCGCCGGAAAAGTGGGACGGGTTCCCGGACAGACGGCCGCCGGTCAGAGGGCGGCCGCTCGCATCACACTATAATAAAAGCTTCAAACGAACTATGAGCCAGGAAGAATTCGACAAACCAGGAGGTGAGGGGCCTGATCTGCGGTCGGACGAGCATCTCGGCCTGGCCGGCCGCACCGCCCGCTTCTTCATCAACTCCCCGCTGTCGCCACTGATCTACATCGCCATGATGCTGATGGGGTTGATGGGGCTGGTGATGACGCCGCGTCAGGAGGACCCGCAGATCTCCGTCCCCATGGTGGATATCTTCGTCCAGTACCCGGGCGCGTCCGCCGACCAGGTGGCCAACCTGGCGATCGATCCGCTGGAGCGGATCATGAGCGAGATCCAGGGCGTCAAGCACGTCTACTCCGCCACCCAGCGCGGGGGCGGCATCGTCACCATCCAGTTCAAGGTGGGTGAGGAGATGGGCCCGTCGCTGGTGAAGGTGAACGACAAGCTCGACTCCAACATGGACAAGATCCCACCGGGGGTGTCGCCACCGCTGGTCAAGGCGAAGGGGATCGACGACGTGCCGGTGGTGAACATCACCCTCTGGTCCAAGGATCTGAACAAGGACGGCATCGCCGACGTGGACGACGGCCAGCTGCGCATGCTGGCCCAGGACGTGCTGCAGAGCATCAAGGAGATCCCCCAGACCGGAAACAGCTTCGTGGTCGGTGGTCGCCGTGAGCAGGTGACGGTGGAGGTCTTTCCCGAGCGCCTCTCCGGCTACAACATCAGCCTGGACCAGGTGGCCAACACCATCCGTACCGCCAACAGCGAGCAGCAGGCCGGCGGCGTCGAGACCGGCAACACCCATTTCACCGTCATGACCGGCTCCTTCCTGAAGACGGTGGACGA
>DRKP01000173.1 GCA_011051715.1 Sedimenticola thiotaurini
CAGGCGGCGAGCTGGGACAGCTCCAGAAACGGGGAGCCGTCGTCCAGCAGCAGCCGCACCCGTTCCCGGGGCAGCAGCTTGCCCCGTTCCAGGTGCCGCTGCCGCGCCCGCTCGCTGCCCCCCTGGCCGATCCGCTCCACCGTCCTGCGCAGATCGTCCACCACCGCCTCCATGGCGGCCCGGTTGGCGCGGTACCGGTCCGAGCGGGGGTCGAGGGTGTCTTCGATGATGGTCATCTGTTCTCTAAGTTGGCTAAACTTGCATCGCTGTCGGTTGGCCTCGGCGTACCCCCTGGTACCGGACCGAGGCCGGTGATCGCTGCTGAATCCTCCGTCGGCCTGAAGGCCGTAATCAGGCCGCATAGGGTTTGACCTGCCTTCTGGTGAGGGCGTCTGCGGCCATGGATGGCCGCAGCGAGCCTACAGGGACGTATTCACGGCGTCCCTCGTCAGAAGGCAGGTCAAACCCTCCACCCGACCCACCCATCCGGCCGGGTCACTCCTGCCCGATGGCCCGGGCGATGACCATGCGCTGGATGTCGCTGGTGCCCTCGTAGATCTGGGTGACGCGCACGTCGCGGTAGATCCGCTCCACCGGGAAGTCCTTCAGGTAACCGTAGCCACCGTGGACCTGGATGGCATCGGAGCAGATCCGCTCCGCCACCTCGGAGGCGAACAGCTTGGCCATGCTCGCCTCCTTCAGGCAGGGCCGTCCGGCGTCGCGCAGGCTGGCGGCGTGCAGCACCAGCTGGTGGGCCGCCTCCAGCCGGGTCGCCATGTCGGCCAGGCGGAAGGCCACCGCCTGGTGCTCGACGATGGGCCGGCCGAAGGTCTCCCGCTCCCGGGCGTAGTCCAGCGCCGCCCGGCAGGCGGCACGGGCCATGCCTACGCTCTGGGCGGCGATGCCGATGCGGCCGCTCTCCAGGTTGCTCAGGGCGATGCGGTAGCCCTCACCCTCGGCGCCGATCAGGTGGCTGGCGGGGATGCGGCAGCCGTCGAAATGGATCTGGGCGGTATCCGAGGCGTGCTGCCCCATCTTCTCCTCGATCGCCGCCACCCGATACCCCGGGTTGTCGGTGGGTACCAGGAAGGCGCTGATCCCCTTGCGCCCGGCCGCCCTGTCGGTGACGGCGAAGACGATCGCCACCTGGGCGTGGCGGCCGGAGGTGATGAACTGCTTGGTTCCGTCGATGACATAGTGGTCGCCGTCGCGCCGGGCGGTGCAGCGCAGGGCGGCAGCGTCGGAACCGGCCTGGGGCTCGCTGAGGCAGAAGCAGCCGAGCATGCGCCCGGAGGCCAGCGGCTTCAGCCAGGTCTCCTTCAGGAAGTCACTGCCATGGTGCAGCAGCGGGCCGCACACCACCGAGTTGTTGACGCTGAGTATGGTGGAGCAGGCGCCGTCGCCGGCGGCGATCTCCTCGATCGCCAGGGCGAAGGAGACGTAATCCGTCCCCGCCCCGCCCCACCGCTCGGGAACGGTCATGCCATACAGGCCGAGCTCCCCCAGCTCGGCCAGCTCCTCTGCCGGAAAGTGTCCCTCCCGGTCCCAGCGCGCCGCATTGGGGGCCAGCCGCTCGCGGGCGAACTCCCGCGCCAGGTCGCGGATCATGGTCTGCTCTTCGGTCAGGATCATCGGATCACCCCGTCATTCCGGCGCAACGCGGAGACTGAACCCACAGTACCTGAGGAATGGGCGACATGCGGCGTTGTTTCGCGCCGGGGGCGGCGCTCCCACGGGTCACGGTGACCATCGTCGTTCATCAAGCGGTGTCAAATCCGTTCGATCGCCATCGCCGTGGCCTCGCCGCCGCCGATGCAGAGGGCGGCGACGCCACGCTTCAGGTCGTGGCGCTCCAGCGCCGCCAGCAGGGTCACCAGGATGCGGGCACCGGAGGCGCCGATGGGATGGCCCAGGGCGCAGGCGCCACCGTGGACGTTGACCTTGTCGTGGGGCAGGTCCAGGTCGTGCATCGCCGCCATGGTGACCACGGCGAAGGCCTCGTTGATCTCGTACAGGTCGACATCGCCGGCCTGCCAGCCGACCCGGTCCAACAGTTTCCGCATGGCGAAGACCGGCGCGGTGGTGAACCATTCCGGTTCGTGGGCATGGGTGGCATGGCCGCGGATCTGCGCCAGCGGCGCCAGGCCACGGCGCTCGGCCTCCGAACGCCGCATCAGCACCAGGGCCGCGGCACCGTCGGAGATGGAACTGGCGTTGGCGGCGGTGACGGTGCCGTCCTTGCGGAACGCCGGGCGCAGCTTGGGGATCTTGTCGGGATTGGCATTGCCGGGCTGCTCATCGGTCTCCACCAGCTGTTCACCACGGCGCGACCGCACCGTCACCGGCACCACCTCGCCGGCGAACGCCCCCTCGTCGATCGCCTTCCGGGCCCGCCGCAACGACTCGATGGCGAAGGCGTCCTGGGCCTCGCGGGTGAAGCCGTAGCGGTCGGCGCACTGCTCGGCGAAGACGCCCATCAGCTTGCCCCTGTCGTAGGCATCCTCCAGGCCGTCCAGGAACATGTGGTCGACCACCTCGCCATGTCCCATGCGCAGGCCACCACGGGCCCGGGGCAGCAGGTAGGGGGCGTTGGTCATGCTCTCCATGCCGCCGGCCAGCATCACCTCGTTGACCCCGGCCTGCAGCAGGTCGTGGGCCAGCATGGCCGCCTTCATGCCGGAGCCGCACATCTTGTTGATGGTGGTGCAGCCGGTGGCGATGGGCAGCCCGCCGCCGAGGCTGGCCTGGCGCGCCGGCGCCTGGCCCTGCCCGGCCGGCAGCACGTTGCCCATGATCACCTCCGCGACCTGCTCCGGGGCGACGCCGGAGCGCTCCACAGCCGCGCGGATGGCAGCGGCACCCAGTTCGGATGCGGCCAGGGGGGAGAGCACGCCCTGGAATCCCCCCATGGGGGTCCGGGCGCTACCGACGATGACGACTGGATCGTTCATTGATAGCCCTTTGTCAATTGTGAATCATGGTTCCGGTACGGCCCGCCGGGGGTTCCCATGACCCGGGAAGATCGCCCGCAGGCGCTTCTCACCACCCCGGGTTCGCGGCGGGGCCCGTCTACGCGGTCTCCCGGAACAGCTCCCGTCCGATCAGCATGCGCCGGATCTCGGAGGTGCCGGCGCCGATCTCGTACAGCTTGGCGTCGCGCAGCAGGCGGCCGGTCGGATAATCGTTGATGTAACCGTTGCCACCCAGCGCCTGGATCGCCTGCAGTGCCATCCAGGTGGCGCGCTCGGCGGCGTAGAGAATGGCGCCGGCGGCGTCCTTGCGGGTGGTCTCGCCCCGGTCGCATGCCCTGCCCACCGCATAGACGTAGGCGCGGCAGGCGTTCATGGTGGTGTACATGTCCGCCAGCTTGCCCTGCATCAGTTCGAACTCGCCGATCGGGCGGCCGAACTGCTGCCGTTCGTGGACATAGGGGACCACCGCGTCCATGCACGCCTGCATGATCCCCAGCGGGCCACCGGACAGCACCGCCCGCTCGTAGTCCAGCCCGCTCATCAGCACCTGCACGCCGCCATTGGGCCGGCCCAGGACATTCTCCTCCGGCACCTCCACGTCGCTGAACACCAGCTCCCCGGTATTGGAGCCGCGCATCCCCAGCTTGTCCAGCTTCTGGGCGCTCTCGACGCCGAAGCCACGCTCGACGATGAAGGCGGTGATGCCGCGGGCCCCGGCCGCCGGGTCGGTCTTGGCATAGACCACCATCACGTCCGCCTCCGGGCCGTTGGTGATCCACATCTTGGTGCCGTTCAGCAGGTAGCGGTCGCCCCGCTTCTCCGCCCGGGTGCGCAGGGAGACGATATCCGAGCCGGCATTGGGCTCGGACATGGCCAGGGCCCCGACCTGCTCCCCGCCGACCAGGGCGGGGAGATAGCGCTGCTTCTGTTCCGGGCTGCCATTGCGGCTGATCTGGTTGACGCAGAGGTTGGAGTGGGCGCCGTAGCTCAGCCCGACGGAGGCGGAGGCACGGCTGATCTCCTCCATGGCGACGATGTGGGCCAGGTAGCCCATGGCGCTGCCGCCGTACTCCTCGGCCACGGTGATGCCGAGCAGGCCCATTTCGCCGAGGGAGCGCCACAGCGGTTGCGGAAACTCGTTGCTCCGGTCGATCTCCTCCGCCAGTGGCGCGATCTGTGCATCCGCAAAGGCGGACACCGCCTCGCGCAACAGCTCCACCTCCTCCCCCAGGTCGAAGTTGAGTGACGGCAGGTGGATCATGCAGGCATCTCCCGGTTGGCCGGCGCGGCAGGCGAATGCCAAGAAAATAGCTTACGTTTACGTAAACGTCAATCCAGCCGGCGTCCCCTCCCCGGCATCGGTGGCGGGTCGCAACAGGAGGGCGCCGAAGGAGAACCTGTGGAGTACACTGGTCTCTCCGACAGCAACCCGCACCCGACCGCCCGGGAGCAGGAGATCCAACCGATGGAACGACCACGACGACCGAAGGCGCGGGGCGCCGACGACAATCCGCCCAACCGCTTCCACCGGCATCACAGGGAGCGGGTGGACGACGGCTGGCCCGGTGACGGCGAGCCCGAACCGGATCCCCGCACCCGCCTGCAGCGGGAGCACAGCCGCTCGGTGATCACCCGCAACCGCTCGCCGGACGTCCCCTTCGACCGTTCCATCAACCCCTACCGCGGCTGCGAGCACGGCTGCATCTACTGCTATGCCCGGCCCAGCCACGCCTGGATGAACCTCTCCCCGGGGCTGGATTTCGAGACCCGGCTGTTCTGCAAGCCGGATGCACCGCAACTGCTGCAACGGGAGCTGGCCCGTCCCGGCTACCGCCCGGCGCCCGTCGCCCTGGGCAGCAACACCGACGCCTACCAGCGGGTGGAGCGGGAACAGCGCATCACCCGCCGTCTGCTGGAGGTGCTGGACCGGTATCATCATCCCGTCTGCATCGTGACCAAGTCGGCACTGATCGAGCGGGATCTGGACCTGCTCGCCCCCATGGCCGCCCGGGGACTGGCCCGCTGCGCGATCTCCCTGACCACGCTGGATCCCGCCCTGGCACGCGTCATGGAACCACGGGCGGCCAACCCGGCGCGCAGACTGAAGACCATCCGGCGTCTGGCCGAAGCCGGGATCCCGGTGACCGTGCTGGTCGCCCCGGTCGTTCCGGTACTCACCGACAGCGAACTGGAGGCCCTGCTGACCGCCGCCCGTGATGCCGGCGCCGGCAGCGCCAGGATGACGATACTGCGGCTGCCGCGGGAGGTGGCCGGGCTGTTCGGGCAGTGGCTGCATACCCACTTTCCCGACCGGGCCGGCCACGTGCTGAACCGGATCCGGGATCTCCACGACGGCGATCCGGGTGACAACCGATTCGGACGACGCATGACCGGAAGCGGCGTGTTCGCCGACCTGATCGCCCGCCGCTTCGAACTGGCGACCCGAAGACTGGGGCTGGGCGATCCCGAGCCCCTGCGCCACGACCTGTTCCGGCCACCATCCCCCGAAGAGACATCCGGCCAGCTTCCGTTACCCGGTTTCCAGGGCCCGTGAACGGCCGGATCACCGATCGTCCCGGTACGGACCGGAATCGCTGCTGTTCCGACCGCCGCGATCCCAGCCGGTACGGAAGAGACGGGACTGGACCTGTCCGGGGATGTCCACGGAATCGTCCGTGGCCGGCATGGCGCCAGTTGCGCTGCGTCAATTGACATCGGGTTCCCCCTTGTCCTGGCGCCATCGGGGGCAGAAGATTGTTTGCGATCCGACGGGGCTGGCACCGGTCCCGCGGTGAGACGGGGAGAGACAACAGCAGGATCTGGGGATCGCCATGGGCAGGTACAGGCTGACCCGAAGGGGTTTTCTGCAGGCTTCGGCGCTGCTGGCCGCCTCGACCGCACTGCCCAGATCCGTTCTGTCCGGCGACGGCGCGCCACCGGCAACGGCAGGGGCGGTGTTCTATCTCCCCGGTTACCGCCCCCAGCGGGCGCGCTACGAGGGCATACCCCTCTCCCATCACCCCGATTTCACCGAAGGGATACCGGCGGGCTACGAGGGCCCCCGGACCATGGTCTCCCGGCTGGCGTGGAACGGCACCGTGAAGCGGCGGGTGTTTCCGCTCAAGGGTCACCAGATCACCGTCGACCGGCGCTTCCCTCTCGCCCTCTTCAACAGCATCGACCATCCGGCCATGGTAACGTTCGACCGCCACAGCCTGGCCCTGGACCGGCTGCTGGAGCCCCATGCCGAGGGTTTCGTCGGTGGCGGTCACGCCCTGTTCACGCCCGACGGTTGCTGCCTGGCGGTGCTCGAACGACGCGAGATGAGGCCGTTCACCGGCCGGGCGGAGGATCACTACGGCGCCATCGTGCTGCGCGACCCGATCTCGATGCAGGTGATGGCGGTCCACTCCTGCCACGGCGTCAATCCCCACGAGATCCGCATGGTCGACGACCACATCGTGGCCATCTCCAACTATGGCAGCGCAGGATGGCCGGTGGAGCGTGGACAGCGGCCCGATCCGTTCGTGGTGGAGCCGAGCATCACCCTGGTCGACCTGCGCAACGGCGCCCTGGTGGAGAAATACGTCGGGCTGGACCCGCAACTGGAGATCCGCCACCTGGCCGTGGACGGCCGGGGCGGCCTGCTGGCGATCCAGACCCGGCTGGTCGCGGCACAGCAGGAGCCCAGACTCGCCGGCGGCAGCGGGCGCCTGTACGAGGCGGACGACACCGTCGACTACCGGCTCTGGTTCGCGCCGGCGCCGCTCTATTCGATCACGGCCGGGGAGAGGAGCCCGGTCCCCCTCGCCGACCCCATGGACCAGCGCCAGGGACAGTCGATCCTGTACGACCCGCGGCACGACGAGTTCATCGTCACCTATACCTCCTCCCACCGGATTGCGGTGATCGACGGGACCCGACGGCGGGTGAAACGGGTGATCGAAACCGACCGCCTCGGTCTGCACTATCCCCGGGGGCTGCAACCGCTGCCGGATACCGGCCTGTACGCGGTCAGCGGTTCCTGGCGCAACATCCATCTCTTCGAAAGGGGCACCCACCGCCCCGTTCCACAAGGAGTCCATTATGAAACCTGGTTTGGACACAGTCACATGTCGGTCATCTGAATGGCCTTCCCTCCGGCGCGCCGGAAGCACCGCGGCGCTGCTGACGCTTCTGCTGGCCAGCGGCGGCGTGCTGGCCCATGGCGGCGGTGGTGGCGGCGGGGGCGGTGGCGAGGGGAGTGCCGCCGGCGCCTATGGAGGCAGCTACGCCCCGCCACCGCCGGGGTTGGAAGGCGTGAACCCCAACACACCGGTGGGTCTGCCGCCTATCCAGATCGGGGGAAACCTGCCGGACGACTCCATCCCCTCGATCAGGGCAATGACACCGGAAGAGCGCAGGCGTTACGAACGGGAGATCAGGAAACTTCTCGAACAGCGGCAGCGCGACCGGGAGGCCGCGGCCGACTGGGAGAACAAGAAGGGATGGATCTGGGGCTGGGCGGAATGGGCCGTGGTCAATGCCGACCGCGCAGGCCAGGTCTCGCAGGCCATCCTCTCCGCCATCCCCGGCGTGGGGCAGGGCACCAACATCACCCTGACCGGTACGCGTGGGTTCGCCGAAGCCTACCGCGACGCCCGACTGAAGGGGGCCAGCCGGGCCGACGCGATCAAGGCCGGGTTGGCCAACGTGGCCGCCCAGGTCGGCCTGTCTCTTGGGCTGGGCAAGGCAACCGGAAGTCTCAGCAAGCGTCTGGGGCTGTTGAAGAAGATGAACGGTGTCAAAGACATCAGGATGGCCGGCAAGGCCAAGGGCATCATCAACTGGGGAGCCTATATCGCCATCCAGGGTGGGGGGGGATTGACCGGAAAAATGGTGGGAGACAAGGTCACCGACACCATAGCCACGGTATCGAGCCAGAAAGGCAATGGCTTCTCCAACAGTTCGCCCAGTTCGTCGCCGGGCTACAGCCCATCCCCCTATCATCCGATGGCGAGATAGGCCGATCAGGAGAACCCACCCGTGGATCAAGACGATGGAAACGCAGCCATGAATAGATACCTCTCCCTGTTTTTCGCCTCCCTCCTCGGCCTGCTGATGCTGGCCGCTTGCGTGCCGGCTTCATTGACCGAGAGCGACGAGGCAACCCGGCAGATGCCCGAACCGGTGCTCCTGGGTCTCGAAGACGTCCCGATGGATGCCCTGATGGTGATCACCGCCTATGTCGAGCGCATGCGCGGGGTGCCGGCCGGCCAGATCGAGGAGGCCCGGTTCGAACCCGGCATCGCCGAGGCGATCGAGCAGCCCGACTTCCGCTTCTCCGGATTCCGGCTGGCGGCGCTGAACCTGTTCCGCTACGACGTCTCCACCATCGACCCTTATCAGATCGATCTGGGAGCATCCCTGTTGTTCATGGACCCGCTGGGGCGGCGCACCGTGGTGGCCCTGTACACGACCTATGGTGAAAAGGAGGGCCGGCTCCTGGTCTCCCGGGGGGCCGTGGAGACGATCTACCCGAAGGTACCGGCCGTCGAGCTCTACCTGCTGCGCACGAAGGACATGCCGAACCCGATCCCGGTCAACCACTCCGAATTCTATCAACTGGTCCTGGAAAAGGCCCTGTCGCCGGCGGAGCGCGCGGCCAATTTCGGTCGTCCCCAGCCCTATACGGTGGTCGCCTTCGGCATGGACCGGCTTGATCCGAAGGCGAAGTTGGAACTGCGTATCAGCGACGACCCCGACGGAGTGAAGGGCTACGCCGGCGGGATGCAGGAGTACAACTATGTGGGTTGGCACGCGGCCACACTGAGCGGCATATTCACCCTGAATCGGCAGCAGCCGATGTTCGCCAAAGTGGTGTACACCCCCGGCACCAGCACCTCGCTGTTCAAACGCCAGCCCCGGCTCGCCGGGCGGTTCGACCTTCGCCAGACCACGCGCCGGGTGATCACGACCGCCACCCGGCAACCATCCAAACCGCAGCAGCCGACCGGCAGGTCCCTGGTACGGTCGATCCAGCAGGAACTGAACGCCCTCGGGTACAAGGCGGGACCGGCCGACGGACTGGCGGGGAAGAAGACCCGGCAGGCGATCCGGGCGTTCCAGAAACAGGCCGGCGTCAGGGTGGACGGGCAGCCCAGCGTCGAGCTGCTGGAGCTGCTGCGCCAGGTGCGTGGCCGGTAAGAGGTGGCGGGGCGCGGCGGTTA
>DRKP01000174.1 GCA_011051715.1 Sedimenticola thiotaurini
GGGACGGAAGCTGATTTCGATATCCGCGCCGGTGCGTGAGGCAAGCTGAACGACGGCCATGGCCTCGTTGCGGTGACCGCTGAATCCGAAACCAGACAGGAGATGATCCAGAATGTCGTGGACCAACACAGATGTGGGTACTTTTTCTCCTGTGTATGCCGTGCTGGAGATGACCGTACTCTCCATCAGGGAGGCATCCAGTTTCCAGCCTCTCGCTCCAAACCCGTCCTGCCATTCATCGCGATAGGTCACGGGTATGCGCATTCGTTGCCTGCTGTGATGGGTCTTGCTCATGTGAAAGATTGGTTGTACATACAAAAAAATAGGCAAATTTTTATGATTTCTCAAGCGCGCTTCTTGCCTCACGCAAGCCACGAACCAATTCCTGAAAGGGTTTGTCACCGATTCTTGTTCGCATGGTTTGGTATAAGACTTCACCGATCTTCTCCAGTCTCCTCAGTAGCCGCTTTCCTTCTGCAGTCGGAAATACGGCGGAGGAACGCCGGTCACTGCGGCTGGCATCACGACGCACCAGGCCTCGTTCAACCAGCGCGTCTACGAAGCGCGTGACCGTTGACGGGTCCAGATGCAATTCCTCGGCAAGCTGTTTCTGGGATATGCCTGGCTCGCTCAGCACGAGGCGCATGACATAGGCGTGGGGCGCCGAGAGTCCAGTCTGGCGGAACTCGGCCTCCCATATGCGGTTTACTTTGCGCGTGAGTGCATTGAGATTGAAATAGAGACAACGCTCAAACATGTTGTATTTATAGATGGAATTGCTTGTACATGCAAGTAAGCCCTCTGCCGTCTACGGGAAATTTCACTCCTGGGTGGCGGTACTTGTTATCTGACCCTTTTGGCTGTTTGCGCCTAACCCATTGATTATAAGAATGGAATTGTGGTCGACTTCCGGGCTTCGCCTCATGCCCGTCCTCTCGAAAAAAGAGAGGAATAGCGCTTTCAGGGTGGAACTCGGGGCCAGAGCGGGCGGTAGGCCAGCTCTCGAAGCCCGCAGCTTTCCGCAGAAACCCGCAAGAATACAAAGCTTTCCGTAACGAAAAAGGCCAACCCGCCCGGGTTGGCCTTGTGGTATTGGTGGAGGCGGCGGGAATCGAACCCGCGTCCGCAAGTCCTCTGCCCTTGGCTCTACATGCTTAGTCGCGTCTTTTCAGTTTAACCGCCTGATGCCCGACGGACAGGGCGTTCAGGACGGCGATTCCGGTTGGGTTTTAATGACGCGGCCCCGGACGAGCCTTGTCACGATCTTGTGAGATATGACGCCTGAGTGGTCCCGAAGGACCCTGGACGCACAAGCACGGCTCCAGTCAGACGGCCTCTACCGGTGTTTAAGCGGCGAGCGCGTAGTTGTCGTCGTTGGCAACTATCTTTGGTACAGATGGATTAACGAGGGAATCTGTATCCTCGGCATGCACCTCAGGTTTCGCAACCCACGTCGAAGCCAATGTCGCCCCCGAAATCGTGTGCGCTGGGTAAGACAGTATATAGAAGCGGGAAGTTCCCCGCCATTTCCTGTTCCGGTGGCGCCGGATGATGCCCTGGAGGCGATCCTCTGGCCACCTGTGTTCCCACTATATTAGAATATGACGATTTACGGAAACCAGGAGGGCGGGTCGTGTCGACAGCAACCATCGAGGTCCAGTTTCCAGGCGGCAAGCGGGTGGACGCCAGGGTGGGGGATTTCCTGATCCGAACCGATCAGTCGGTGAAGGGTGGGGGAGAGGCCTCGGCTCCGGAGCCGTTCGACCTGTTCCTCGCCTCCCTCGCCACCTGCGCCGGCATCTTCGCCCTCGGCTTCTGCCAGTCGCGCGATCTCCCCACCGGGGGACTGGGTCTGCGCATGGTGTGTGAGCGGGACGACGCCCGGCGCATGATCCGCCTGGTCCGCTTCCAGCTGGATCTGCCGCAGGGGTTCCCGGAGAAGTACCGGGCCGGCATCGTGCGGGCGATGGAACTGTGCGCGGTGAAGCGGCACATGAACGAAGCACCGGAGTTCGCGTTCGAACTCAGCCCGTGACGGCCGGAGCGCGGTTCAGCCCTTCTTGAGGATGCGCTGCCGGTCCCGTTGCCAGTCCCGGTCCTTGTCCGATGCCCGCTTGTCGTGCAGTTTCTTGCCCTTGGCCAGGCCGATCTCGACCTTCGCCAGGCCACGTTTCCAGTACATGGCGAGGGGAACCAGGGTGAAGCCCTTGCGCTCCACCTGGCCGATCAGCCGGTCCAGCTCCCTCCGGTGCAGCAACAGTTTGCGGGTCCGGGTGGGGTCCGGCTGGATATGGGTCGAGGCGGTGGGCAGTGGCGTGATGGTGGCGCCGAACAGGTAGGCCTCTCCGTCCTTGATGGTGACATAGCTCTCCACCAGGCTGATCCGGCCGGCCCGCAGGCTCTTCACCTCCCAGCCTTCCAGGGCGATCCCCGCCTCGATCCGCTCCTCGATGAAGAACTCGTGTTTCGCCTTCTTGTTGAGGGCGATGGTGGCCGGGTTGCCACCCTTCTTTTTTGCTTTTTTCGCCATCACGCCATTGTACTCAGAGCGGTGACGTCAAAGCCATCATTCCGCTACCGGCGCTATCGAAGGGGCTGCCCAAGGCGCGCCGGCTTGGTGCCGGGTGAGTGGAACCGGTGGCCGGGCGTCCGGTTGTGTCGCCTCTTCTTTTGTCTGAGAATGCGGCACTTGCCCCCGGTGCCGCCGGCCACTGCCGCGGTTCCGCGATGGCCGACCCGATCCCCGACCTCCAGGAGCTGCCCGAATCTTGCACAGGCGCCCTCCCATCCATGGCCAGTGGTCTTCGCCGGCGGTGTTCATGCTGGCGGCCGTGGGCTCCGCTGTCGGTCTGGGAAACATCTGGAAATTCCCCTACCTGGCCGGGGCCAACGGGGGAGGGGCCTTCGTCCTGGTCTATCTGCTGTGCGTGGCCGTGGTGGGCATTCCGCTGCTGATCGCGGAGGTGCTGATCGGGCGGCATGGGCGTCTCAGCCCGGTCAACAGTCTGGCGCGGCTGGCACGCAAGGCGCATGCCAGCCACCTGTGGCCGCTGGCCGGAGCCGTCGGCATGGTGGCGGGTCTGATCATTCTCTCGTTCTACAGCGTGATCGGGGGTTGGGCTCTGGCCTATGTGGTGCGCACGGCCAGTGGCCTGTTCGTCGATGTGACGGCGGAGGGGGCGGCCAATATCTTCCAGGGGCTGATCCGGGACCCGGAACGGCTGCTGGCCTGGCATACCCTGTTCATACTGATGACCGCACTGGTGGCGGTGCGCGGTGTCCGCTCGGGTCTGGAGCAGGCGGTCCGGCTGCTGGTGCCCGCCCTGATCATCCTGCTGCTGGTGGTGGTCGGTTACAACCTCAATTCGGGTCATTTCATGCAGGCGCTCGATTTCCTGTTCCGGCCGGACTTCGACCGTTTCGGCGCCAACGGGGCGCTGCAGGCGCTGGGGCACGCCTTCTTCACCCTCAGCCTGGGAATGGGGGCCATGCTGATCTACGGTTCCTATCTGCCGGCGGCGGCCCCCATTCCGCGGATGGCGCTGGCGGTGGCGCTGCTGGACACCCTGATCGCCATGCTCGCCGGGCTGGCCATCTTTCCGCTGGTGTTCGCCAACGATCTCGCACCGGGTTCCGGTCCCGGCCTCCTGTTCACCACACTGCCGGTCGCCTTCGGGCACATGCCGGGGGGCACCTATGTCGGCACGTTGTTCTTCCTGCTGCTGGTACTGGCGGCCTGGACCTCGGCCATCTCGCTGCTGGAACCCCTGGTGGCATGGCTGGTGGAGAACCTGCGGCTGCAACGCAGCCGGAGCGTGACGTTGGCTGCCTTTCTCGCCTGGCTGCTGGGGCTGGTGAGCCTGCTGTCGTTCAGCCGCTGGGCCTTCAGCTTCCGTTTCGGGGGGCAGGTCCGGCACAACGGCTGGTTCGATGCCCTCGACGTCCTGACTTCCGGTATCATGTTGCCGGCGGTCGGCCTGGCCATCGCACTGTTCGGGGGATGGGTGCTGCCGCGCCGGATCACGGCCGGCGAGCTGGGCAACGGTCCGGTGGGGCACCTCTGGCGCCTCGCCATCCGCTATCTGGTGCCGCTGGCCATCGCCACGGTGTTTCTCGGCATGACAGGAGTGATCTGATTTGCCCGTAGTCCACAAGAGTGCCCTGGTCGGCTACTCCGCACGGCAGATGTTCGATCTCATCAACGACGTGGAGTCCTACCCGGAGTTTCTTCCCTGGTGCCGCTCGACCCGCCTGCTGTCACGGGACGGGGACGAGCTGTGCGGCGAGCTGGAGGTGGCGCGCATCGGCATCAGCCAGCGCTTCTCCACCTGCAACCGGCTCCACCCCTACGAGCGTATCGATATCAGACTGAAGGAGGGGCCGTTCCGGGATCTGCACGGCTCCTGGCGCCTCACCGAACTGCGCGAGGATGCGTGCAAGGTGGAGCTGGAGCTGGTGTTCGAGTTCTCCGGCCGGCTGATCAACACGGCGTTCGGCAAGGTGTTCGGCCAGATCGCCAACTCCCTGGTTGATGCATTCTGCAAACGCGCGAGCGAGGTGTACGGTGGTGGATGAACTGATCGATGTGGAAGTGGCCTATGCCAAACCGGAGGAGCAGGCGCTGATTCCGCTGCGGGTGGCGCCGGGGACCACGCTGGAACAGGCGATCCTGCAGTCCGGTGTCCTGGAGCGCTTTCCCGAGATCGACCTGGCGGTGAACCGGGTGGGTATCTTCGGCAAGGTGGCGAAGAAGGATACGGTGCTCAACCCGGGAGACCGGGTGGAGATCTACCGGCCGCTGATCGCCGATCCGAAGGAGGCCCGAAAGAAGCGGGCCGCAGAGGGCAAGCAGATGCGCAAGGGGGGCGGGCGCCAGCCGGCGAAGGGGGACGCTGGCTCCTGACCGCGGTTGCCGGCGGTACTACTCCTCCAGCCCGACCGCCTCCAGGGCGCGGGTGACGATCCCCTTCTTCTCCTCCCAGTCCGGTACTTCGTGGACCACCGCCTCGCGCACCGTGGTGATCTGTTCCGGCGGCTGCGGACGCAGATCGCCCTCCAGCCGCACCAGGCGGTCGTCCTCGAACAGCAGGGTGACCCGCTTGCGGTCGGTCAGCCTGCCGGCCTTCTTGAAGATATAGAGGTAGTCCCAGCGGTCCTGGTGGAACACATCCACCAGCAGCGGCGTGCCCATGATATAGCGGACCTGGCTCTTCGACATGCCCGGCTTCAGATCGTTGACCATCGCCTGGTCGATCACGTTGCCCTGCTGGATGTCGATCTTGTACATCAGCGGCGTGTGTTCCAGTGCGCGGGGGATGTAGCCTCCCACCTCGTCGATGGTGGAACAGCCCGCCAGGGCCAGGGTTGCACCCCAGACCCAATAGATGAGAAGCTTCCGCATGCGGTGATTCCAGGTCGGTATCGCTGCCAGGTCGAGGCGGAATCATACCTGATTCGCCGGGGGTTGGCATCAGACGGGAGAGGTGGTTTGACGGGACAGGAGATCAGGGATGCAGGGCTCAAGGTCACTGCGCCGCGGCTCAAGATCCTGGAGCTCCTGGAGCAGGGTGACGGCCACCATGTCAGCGCCGAGGAGGTGTACCGGCAGCTGACCGGGGCAGGGGAGGAGATCGGCCTGGCCACCGTCTACCGGGTGCTGACCCAGTTCGAGGCCGCCGGCCTGGTGCAGCGGCACAACTTCGAGGGTGGTCACTCGGTGTTCGAGCTGAACCGGGGCGAGCACCACGACCACATCATCTGCACCCTTTGCGGCCGGGTGAAGGAGTTCGTGGACCCGGTGATCGAGCGGCGCCAGCAGGAGATCGCCCGGGACCTGGGCTTCGAGCTGGCAGACCACAGCCTGACCATCTACGGCCGCTGCAAGGATCCGGACTGCCCCAATCGCTGAGCCCCGCTGTCGCGGCCGGCCCCGGCCACCATCTCGCGGGCATGGGCCAGGGTGTTCTCGGTGATCTCCACGCCGCCCAGCATGCGTGCGATCTCGTCGACGCGCCGCTCCCCATCCAGCGGCTCCACCCGGGTCGCCACCTCGCCGCCGCTGCTCTCCTTGACCACCGACAGCTGCTGCCGGGCCTGGGCCGCCACCTGGGGCAGGTGGGTGACGCACAGCACCTGGCGCCGCTCCCCCACCTGCCGCAGCAGCCGGCCGACGATCTCGGCCACGGCGCCGCCGATACCCACGTCCACCTCGTCGAAGATCAGGGTCGGGACGTGGCCGCAGCCGATGGTGGCCACCTGGATCGCCAGGCTGATGCGGGAGAGCTCGCCTCCCGAGGCCACCCGGGCCAGCGGTCGCGGCTCCTGACCCGGATTGGTGGCGACCAGGAAGCCGACCTGGTCCATGCCACTGGGGCCGGGGCGTCCCTCGCTGCGCGGGGTCACTTCCACCACCAGCCGGCCGTCGGGCATGCCCAGGGAGCGGATCCCCTCGCCGGCCGCGGCCGCAAGCCGTTGCGCCGCCGCACGGCGGGCCCTGGTCAGGGCGGCGGCCGCCTTCCGGTACTGTCCGGCCAGCTCCGCCACGCCCTGTTCCAGCTGCTCCAGCCGACGGTCGTCCCGTTCGATCTGCTGCAGTTCCCGTTGCAGCGATTCCAGCCGCTCCGGCAGCTCCTCCGGCCGGCACTGGTACTTGCGCGCCAGGTCGTGGACCTCGGCCAGACGCCGCTCCACCTGCTCCAGCCGTGCCGGGTCGATCTCCACGCGGCCGGCGTAGTCGCGCAGGCCGGTGATCGCCTCGTCGATCTGGATGGCGGCGCCCTCCAGCAGCTCCCGGGTCTCGGCCAGGGAGGGGTCGAGCGCCAGCATGTCGTCCAGGGTGCGGTTGGCGGCGACCAGCAGGCTGCGGACCGAGGTCCCGTCCGCGTCGAGGCCGTCCAGCAGCTGCTGGCACTGGCGCAGCAGATCGCTGGCGCCGCTCAGCCTGCGCTGGTCCAGGTCCAGGGTTCCGATCTCCTCGGTGGTGATCGCGAGGCGGGTCAGTTCGTCGGTCTGGTACTGCAGCAGCTCCAGCCTCTGCTGCTGCCGCTGGACGCTGTCGCGCTGCTGCTCCAGCTCCTCCTCCAGCGTCTGCCATTGCCGGTACAACCGGCGGATCGCCTCCACCTCGTCCGTCAGGCCGGCGAATTCGTCCAGCAGGCGACGCTGCTCCTCCCGCTGCAGCAGCGACTGGTGGGCGTGCTGGCCGTGGATATCCACCAGCAGCCCGCCCAGGGCCTGCAGTGAACGGGCCGGTACCGGCGAGTCGTTGATGTAGGCGCGGGAAGCGCCACCGCGGACCAGCACCCGGCGCAGGATGCACTGGTCGCCGTCGTCCAGGTCCTGCTGCCGCAGCCAGTCCCGGGCCGGTGGTGCGTCGGCGAGGTCGAACAGGGCGCTGATCTCGGCCCGCTCCTCCCCGTCCCGGATGACACCGCTGTCGGCGCGGGCGCCCAGGGCCAGACCCAGGGCGTCGATCAGGATCGACTTGCCGGCACCGGTCTCGCCGGTGAGGCAGGTCATGCCGCCGCCGAGCTCCACCTCCAGGCGGGTGACGACGGCGAGGTTGCGGATCAGCAGATGGCTCAGCATGGCGTCCGGCCCGGCCGCTATACCGGGTGTTCGCTCCAGCCCAGCTTGGCCCGCAGGATCTGGAAGTGATCGTGGCCCAGGGGATGGATCAGGCGGACACGGTGGTCGTGCTTGCGGATATGGATGCTGCGGCCGTTCATCGGCAGGCAGGTCTGGCCGTCACAGGTGACGCGCACGTGCTCCAGTTCGGTGCGCGGACTGACCGCGATCTCGATCGGGCTGTTGCCACCGACCACGATGGGGCGGTTGCTCAGGGTGTGGGGGCAGATCGGCACCAGCAGAATGGCGTTCAGATCGGGCTGCAGCAGCGGCCCGCCACCGGAGAGGGCGTAGGCGGTCGACCCGGTGGGGGTGGAGACGATCAGGCCGTCGGAGCGCTGGGCGTCGACGAAGCGGTCGTCGATGAAGGTCTCCAGCTCGATCATGCGGGCGATGTTCCACTTGTGGATCACCACGTCGTTGAGGGCGACACAGCTGCGGCCGTCGACCTCGGCGCGCAGCAGGAAACGCTGCTCCTCCTGGTAGTGGCCGGCCAGGATCTGCTCCAGGGCGGTCAGCATCTCGTCCGGCGAGATGTCGGCGAGGAAGCCCAGCCGCCCCAGGTTCACGCCCAGCAGCGGCACGTCGAAATCCGCCAGGCTGCGGGCGGTGTGCAGCAGGGTGCCGTCGCCACCGACCACGATCGCCAGGTCGCAGTCGCGGCCGATGCGCTCCAGATCCGCGGTTGCGAAACCGAGCCCCGGCATCTGTCCGGCGGTGGTGCTCTCGAGCAGCACCTCCTGGCCGCGCCCGGCGAGGAACTTCCCGAGTCGCCGCAGCGTCTCCTCGGGGCCGCTGTCCTCGTGTTTGCCGATCAGGCCGATGGTCTGGAAGGGACTGGGCATGGCTGGCGGGATTCCCCGTGGAGCGGTTGAAGTGGATGGAGACTGGCCGCAACTTAACATGGCCCGCCGGCGCCGCCAACGACCCGCTGGTGCAGGGGGCCGGCAGCCGCCGGTGCCGCTGGCCCGGTCCTTGACAGGTCTGGTGGGCAATCTGATAATCAGCCCGTTTAGCACTCGATGTCAGGGAGTGCTAACAGGCCGGGCGATGGGCCATTCTTCACATGGCGAGGTGGCAGGTGACCGAGAAATCCAGGACCGTCGACACGGAGCTTCCGGAGCGTGCCCAGCACTTCCTGAAGATCCTGATCGAGCGCTACATCCGGGATGGCGAGCCGGTGGGTTCGCGCACCCTGGCGCGGGACTCGGGCCGCGACCTCAGCCCCGCCACCATCCGCAACGTGATGGCGGACCTGGAGGAGATGGGACTGGTCACATCCCCCCATACCTCCGCCGGCCGGGTTCCCACGGTTTCGGGCTACCGGATGTTCGTCGACTCCCTGCTCACCCTCAAGCCCCTGGCCAGTGACGAGATCACCCAGCTGCAGGCCGGCCTGAGTGGCGAGCCGGACGCCAAGGCGGTGCTGGAGTCCGCCTCCCAGGTGCTGGCGGGCCTGACCCACATGGCCGGTGTGGTGAAGATGCCGCGCCCGGAAAAGGTGATCTTCCGCCAGATCGAGTTCCTGCCCCTGTCCGGCAAACGGGTGCTCGCCATCCTGGTGACCCGGGAGGGTGACGTCCACAACCGCATCATCGAGACCCGCAAGGCGTTCAGTGCCTCGGAGCTGGAGGAGGCCGCCAACCTGCTCAACCAGCACTACGGCGGCGAGGGGTTGGAACAGATGCGGGTGCGGCTGCTGCAGGAGATGGAGGACACCCGCAACCGGATGAACCGGATCATGGTCCGCGCCGTGGAGATGGCCGGACAGGTGCTGGAGGCCACCGATGAGGGCGATGACCTGGTCCTCACCGGCCAGACCAATCTGATGGACTTCAACGAGCTCGCCGACATGAACCGGCTGCGCTCCCTGTTCGAGTCCTTCACCCGCAAGCATGAACTGGTACACCTGCTGGAGGAGTCGCTGCGGGCCGACGGGGTGCAGATCTTCATTGGCGAGGAGTCCGGCTACCAGCCGCTGGACCACTGCAGCCTGGTCACCGCCCCCTATACGGTGGACGACCGGGTGGCCGGCGTATTGGGGGTGATCGGTCCCACCCGCATGGCCTACGATCGCGTGATTCCGATCGTCGACATCACCGCAAAGCTGCTCGGAGCCGCCTTGAAAGCCCGCTGAGCAGCCCCATCTGGTGCGTGATCGAATCCACAACCGCGGCGGCGGGCCGGGAGGTTCCGCCGGTACACCGCAGTCAGTCACATCTACCCAGAGGTAGCAGGAATGGAGAAAGAGCAGGAATCGGTGGCCGGGCAGTCCGCTGAACAGCCGGAGGACGCGGCCGGGCAGGAACAGCAGACGGGCGGGGACCAGGGTGACGCCAGTCACGAGGAGCTCAGGCTGCTGCTCGAGGACGCGCGCGCCAAGGCCGACGACCACTGGGATCAGCTGGTGCGGGCCAGGGCCGAACTGGACAATCTGCGCAAGCGCCAGGCCCGGGAGCTGGAGAATGCCCACAAGTTCGCCCTCGAGCGCTTCGCCAAGGAGCTTCTGCCGGTGCGCGACAGCCTGGAACTGGGATTGAGCGCCGCCCAGGAGAGCAACACCGACGTGGACAAGCTGAAGGAGGGGATGGAACTGACCCTGAAGCTGCTGACCGACGTGATGGCCAAGTTCGACATCGTCGAGATCGACCCCCAGGACGAGCCGTTCAATCCGGAGCTGCACCAGGCCATGTCGATGCAACCACGCGACGACGTGCCGCCGAACACGGTGGTCAACGTGGTGCAGAAGGGCTACACCCTGAACGGGCGGGTGATCCGGCCCGCGATGGTGATGGTGTCACAGGCGGCAAGTTGATGATGGTCTTGAAAAAGGGTGGCGCTGCCCCATTTCACAGGGCAAGCCGGACTGGATAGAGAATTGGTCTGTTACAGAATATTTGGAGACACAGCAAAATGGCAAAAATCATCGGAATCGACCTGGGTACCACCAACTCCTGCGTGGCGGTCATGGAGGGCGACAAGGCCCGGGTGATCGAGAACAGCGAAGGCGATCGCACCACCCCGTCGGTGGTGGCGTTCACCAATGAAGGAGAGGTGCTGGTCGGTCAGTCCGCCAAGCGCCAGGCGGTGACCAACCCGCACAACACCCTGTTCGCCATCAAACGCCTGATCGGGCGCAAGTTCGACGACGACGTGGTGAAGCGGGACGTGGACATGGTCCCCTACAAGATCGTCAGGGCGGACAACGGCGACGCCTGGGTGGAGGTGAACGGCAAGAAGATGGCGCCGCCGGAGATCTCGGCCAAGGTGCTGCAGAAGATGAAGAAGACCGCCGAGGACTACCTGGGCGAGGAGGTGAAGGAGGCGGTGATCACGGTGCCGGCCTACTTCAACGACTCCCAGCGCCAGGCGACCAAGGACGCCGGCCGCATCGCCGGTCTCGACGTCAAGCGCATCATCAACGAGCCAACCGCGGCAGCGCTGGCCTACGGCATGGACAAGCAGACCGGCGATCGCAAGATCGCGGTCTACGACCTGGGTGGCGGTACCTTCGATATCTCCATCATCGAGATCGCCGAGATCGACGGCGAGCACCAGTTCGAGGTGCTCTCCACCAACGGCGACACCTTCCTGGGTGGTGAAGACTTCGACATGCGCATCATCGACTTCCTGGTGGAGACCTTCAAGAAGGAGCAGGGTGTCGATCTGCGCAACGATCCGCTGGCCCTGCAGCGCCTGAAGGAGGGTGCCGAGAAGGCCAAGATCGAGCTCTCCTCGAGCCAGCAGACCGATATCAATCTGCCCTACATCACGGCAGACGCCTCCGGCCCGAAGCATCTCAATATCAAGCTGACCCGGGCCAAGCTGGAGTCGCTGGTCGACGATCTGGTGAGCAGCACCGTGGAGCCCTGCAAGGTGGCCCTCAACGATGCCGGTCTGACCACCGCCGATATCAACGACGTGATCCTGGTGGGTGGCCAGACCCGCATGCCGATGGTGCAGGCGAAGGTCGAGGAGTTCTTCGGCAAGGCCCCGCGCAAGGACGTCAACCCGGACGAGGCGGTGGCGGTCGGCGCGGCGATCCAGGGTGGTGTGCTGGCCGGCGACGTGAAGGATGTGCTGCTGCTCGACGTCACCCCGCTGTCGCTCGGCATCGAGACCATGGGTGGCGTGATGACCAAGCTGATCGAGAAGAACACCACCATCCCGACCAAGGCGAGCCAGGTGTTCTCCACCGCCGACGACAACCAGACTGCGGTGACGGTGCACGTGCTGCAGGGCGAACGCGAGATGGCATCGGCCAACAAGTCCCTCGGCCGGTTCGATCTCACCGACATCCCGCCGGCGCCGCGCGGCGTGCCCCAGATCGAGGTCAACTTCGACATCGACGCCAACGGCATCCTCAATGTCTCGGCCAAGGACAAGGCGACCGGCAAGGAGCAGTCCATCGTCATCAAGGCCTCGTCCGGTCTGGACGAGTCCGAGATCGAGCGCATGGTCAAGGACGCCGAGGCCCATGCCGAGGAGGACAGGAAGTTCCAGCAGCTGGTCCAGGCCCGCAACCAGGCGGATGCCCTGATCCATGCCACCCGCAAGTCCATGGAGGAGCTGGGTGACAAGATGGAGGCCGGTGAGAAGGAGTCCATCGAGAACGCCATCAAGGAGCTGGAGGAGGTGATCAAGGGCGAGGACAAGGATGCCATCGAGGCCAGGACCAAGGCCCTGACCGATGCCTCCGCCAAGATGGCCGAACGGGTCTATGCCGCCCAGCAGGGTGGTGCCGGCGCGGCCGGTGCTGCCGGTGCAGCTGCCGGCGGTGCTGCCGGCGCCGAGGCCGCCTCCGGCTCGGCGGCGGGCGACGAAGACGTGGTGGACGCCGAGTTCGAGGAAGTCAAAGACGACAACAAGTAAGCCATGGAGAGCTCGTCTCTCCTGATAGAATGACGGAAACGTGTAGGTGCCCGGAGGCACCTGCGCGTTTTCGTGTTTCTGTGCAACCGGCCCGGTCGGGGCCATGCCAAGTCGGATCCAGCGAAGACCATGTCGAAGCGTGACTATTACGAAGTACTCGGCGTCAGCAAGAACGCCAGCGAGGCCGAACTGAAGAAGGCCTATCGCCGTCTGGCGATGAAATACCATCCGGACCGCAATACCGGTGCCGACGCGGAGACGGCGGAGATCAAGTTCAAGGAGGCCAAGGAGGCCTACGAGATCCTGTGCGATCCGCAGAAACGGGCGGCCTACGACCAGTTCGGCCACGCCGGCGTGGACCCGTCCGCCGGGGGCGGTCCCGGCCCCTCCGGCTTCGGCGGCGGCGCCAGCTTCAGCGACATCTTCGGCGACGTCTTCGGCGATATCTTCGGCGGCCGCGGCGAGACCCGGGTGCACCGTGGAGCCGACCTGCGCTACAACCTCCAGCTCACCCTGGAAGAGGCGGTGGCCGGCACCACGGTCAAGATCCGGGTGCCGACCATGGTGAAGTGCAACGTCTGCAACGGCAGCGGCGCCCGCAAGGGCACCTCGCCCAAGACCTGTACCACCTGTGGCGGCCACGGCCAGGTGCGCATGCAGCAGGGCTTCTTCTCGGTCCAGCAGACCTGTCCCACCTGCCGCGGCAAGGGTACGGTGATCGAGCATCCATGCACCGCCTGCCATGGCATCGGCCGGGTGCAGCAGCACAAGACCCTGTCGGTGAAGGTTCCGCCGGGGGTCGACAGCGGTGACCGGATCCGCCTCGGAGGCGAGGGCGAGGCGGGGGAGAACGGCGGCCCGCCCGGTGATCTCTACGTCCAGATCACGGTGAAGGAGCACGAGATCTTCACCCGGGAGGACAACCACCTGTTCTGCGAGGTGCCCATCTCCTTCGTCACCGCCGCCCTCGGCGGCGAACTGGAGGTGCCGACACTGGACGGCAAGGTGGTGCTGAAGGTCCCCGCCGGCACCCAGAGCGGCAAGCTGTTCCGCATGCGTGGCAAGGGTGTCAAGCCGGTACGCGGCGGGCCGGTGGGTGACCTGCTGTGCCGGGTGATGGTGGAGACACCGGTCAATCTCACCGACCGCCAGAAGGAGCTGCTGCGCCAGTTCGAACAGACACTGGAGGGGACCGGCAGCAAGCACAGCCCCCACTCCTCGTCCTGGCTCGACGGGGTGAAGAAGTTCTTCGAGGGGATGGGGTTCTAGACGGCCGGGGGGATCGCCGCGGCGATAGCGGGGTTGTCGCCTCCTGCGCCGGACCGGGCGCTGCAGGCAAGTCACGATCACAGGTGGAAACATGACGAGAATAGCGGTGGTGGGCGCCGGCGGGCGCATGGGCAGGACCCTGATCGAGGCGGTTGCAACCCCC
>DRKP01000175.1 GCA_011051715.1 Sedimenticola thiotaurini
ACCAGGTCCCGGCCGCCGTAGTCGGCCCCGGGCAGGGTCACCCGTACCTCCCGGTCCCCGAAGCGCTCCTTGCGGGCCACCCGGTAGTCCAGGCCCTCGTGACCGGCGATGGCGGCGACCCACTGTTCCGACTCCGCATCCGGCCCGATCAGCATCGGCCGGTCCAGTTCCCGTTCCAGGAACCGGGCCATGGGCAGGGTCGCCGTCAGGTTGACGGAGCGGCGGGTCGGGACGGCGTCGGACAGCCGGTGGACCCGGTGCAGGTGGGCATCCACGGTGATGAGCCCGTCGAAGGCGCCTGCCAGCAGATGCCCGATGATCCGCTGGCTGACCACCTCGCCGGGATGGAACGCCTTGTCCTGGCGCATGTAGCAGAGATAGGGGGCCACCAGGATCAGCTCGCCGGCCCCCAGTTCCCGTGCCCCTCCGGCAGCCAGCAGGAGTTCCACCAGCTTGTCGTCGGGGTGGTCCAGGGAGCGGCACAGGATCACCCTGGGTGGCAGCTCCGGCGGCAGCCGCAGGCGGCTCTCACCGTCGGGGAAGTGGTGGATCTCCACCTCCCGGAAACCGAGGCCGAGAAAGTCGGCCAGGCGCCGGGCCGGTTCCCGGTAGTCGCCGAAGCCCAGCAGCAGGGTATCAGTCTCCATCGTCTCCTCCGATGCGGAAGCCGATGTCCTTGTCGGTCATCTGGATGGCGAATTCGAAATCGGCCTTGAATTCGGCGTGGATGGTGTAGAGGGGTTCGCCGGCCTCCACCGGGTCCCCCACCTTCTTGTGCAGATCCACCCCTGCCCCCTTGTCCAGCGGCGCGCCGGCGAGACGGGCGATCCCCGCCATCTGCAGATTGTCGATGGCGGTCACCACGCCCGAGGAGGGTGCCGTGATGCGGTGCTCCAGCCGCCCCGGTGGTGGTGGATCGGGGTTGCGCCCCTGGGCATCGATGATGGCCTGCATCTTGTCCAGGGCCCGCCCCGAGTCGAGGATGTCACGGGCGATCACATAGCCCTGGCCACCACGGACGTCCGGGTCGAACTCGATGATGCGGCCGGCCAGCTGCAACGCCTTTTCGCGCAGATCCCGCGGTGCCTCGGGCAGGTTGTTCAATACCTGCATCACGTCCCGGGCCTCGAGTACCGGACCGATACCGCGGCCGATCGGCTGGGTGCCGTCGGTGAGCATCACCTCCAGGTGCAGCCCCAGGTGGTCGCCGACGTATTCGAAGGTCTTGCGCAGCTTCAGTGCGTCCGACTGGGTCCGTACCTTGGCGGTGGGGCCGACGGGGATGTCCAGGATCAGGTGGGTGGAGCCGGCGGCCACCTTCTTCGACAGGATGGAGGCGATCATCTGTCCCGGGGAATCCATCGACAGGGGGCGTTCCACCGAGATCAGGATGTCGTCCACCGGCGCCAGCCGGGCGGTGCCGCCCCAGGCCAGGCAGGCGCGCTGATGCTGGACGATGTCGCGCATCTTCCCGGGGTCCAGGTCCACCCGCGCCAGCACCTCCATGGTGTCGGCGGTACCCGCCGGCGAGGTGATGGCGCGGCTGGAGGTCTTCGGGATCAGCATGCCGTGGGCGGCGACGATGGGTACCACCAGCATGGTGGTGCGGTTGCCGGGGATGCCACCGATACAGTGCTTGTCGGCCACCAGGGGTTCGCCCCAGTCCAGCCTGTCGCCGGTCTCCACCATGGCGCGAACCAGGTGCATGATCTCCTCCCGCTCCATGCCGGCCTCGGCGCAACCCACCAGGAAGGCGGCCATCTCGATCTTGGAGTAGCGGTTGTCGGCGATGTCCCGGGTGATGGCGCGGTAGTCGGCATAGTCCAGGCGCTCGCCGGCGATCTTGCGGTGCACCGCCCTGAGCGAGGCGGGCGGGGTGGCGTGCTTGATGGTGACCGCCGTCCCCTCGGGAACGCCGAACTGGCCGTAGACCTGCTCGCTCAGTCCCAGTTCGCCCGGCGCGGTGATCGACTCGTCGTCGACCACGTTGATCACGGCGATCACCGGCTGGCCGTCGTTCTCGCGGTGGATCTCCACCTTGCTCAGGGCCTGGAAGCCCTCGCTGCGGTAGACCGGACAGTCGCGGTGCAGGAAGGCGACGTTCTCGCGGTAGGTGTCGATCGCGACCCGTTTCAGTGTCAGGGTGGGCATGGTCCCTCCGGGCAATGGTTGACGACCGGGTTGAGGGAGTCAGCATGGAGGAGAAACAACACGTTTTCAATCGTCGTCACGGTGCCGATCCACTTGCATCCGTGCTTCGGGCTACCATATGGGCAGGAAGGCATCGGCCCCCATTGCGCGGCGTCAACGCCGAACCGGCCGGAGTGTGAAAGAATCCACCGATCGAACCGTCCACACAGTCAGAGGAATCGTCATGAAAGACCTGCAACCGCCGCATGACCCCATCGAGGCGATGGGAGAGGCCTATGAGCGCCTGCTGGAGACCGCCCTGGAGGATCTGCACAAGGCCGAGGACAAGAGTGGCCCGGCCCTGCACCGGCTGATCGACAAGGCGCGGGAGAAACTGCTCGCGGCCGAGGAGTTCAGCGAAGAGGAGCTGGAGAAGGTGGGCGACTACCTGAAGCGCGACCTGATCGACGCGGCCGACTACCTGTCCGAGACCGGCAGCGATTTCGCGACCTGGCTCGGCTTCGACATCGAGCTGATCGAGGACCGGCTGAAGGAGATGTTCTCCCAGGCGGCGGATCAGACCACGGTCGAGCTGCTGCAGCTGAAACAGCAGGCCGAGCATGCCCCCTACCATACCGGGGAGATCACCGGACCCGGCACCCTGGTGTGCGACAGTTGCGGAGAGAGGCTGCATTTCCACCGGGTGAGCCGCATCCCCCCCTGCCCCAAGTGCAAGGGGACCTCTTTCCATCGGCCGACGGCCGGGTGACACTACCGGCCCCGGCGGCCGGTGCGTCCCCGACCGGGGGGCGTGCACCGGCAGCGGCTACTGCCGTGCAGCCAGGGCCGCCCGTACCGCCTGGGCGAAGGATTCGGTCAGGGTGGGATGTGGGTGGATCGATCCCGCCAGGGCCTCCATGGGAACGCCTGCGCGTACGGCCAGGGCCGCTTCGCCCATCAGTTCGCCCGCCCCCGCGACCAGGGCATGAACGCCCACCACCTTGCGGCTCTGGCGGTCGTAGACGATCTTCAGCAGACCGTCGTCGCAACCCTCGATCTGTGCCCGGGCATCCTGGCTGAAGTCGTAGCGGGCCACGTTCACCTCCATGCCCCGGTCGCGGGCCTGTTGCTCGGTGAGGCCGGCGATGCCGATCTCGGGCTGACTGAAGATCACCGCCGTGTTGGTTTCCGGTGTCGGGAACGGAATCGGCTGCCCCAGCAGGTGCCGGGCCAGGGCCAGTCCCTGCGCCGTGGCCCAGTGGGCGAACATGGGCTGGCCGATGACGTCCCCGACCGCGTGGATACCCGCCTCCCGGGTCTGCAGCGTCGCGTCCACATCGATGCCGTGGGGGCCGTGGGTGACAGCGGTGTTCTCCAGCCCAAGTCCCTCCACGTTCGGTCTGCGACCGGTGACGACGAGGACGGTGTCGGCGTAGTGACGCTGTTCCGATCCATCTCCGTCGTGGATGTTCACGTAGACACCACCACCGGTATTGGCGATGTCGTCGATACGGCAGCCGGTCACGATCCCGATGCCGTCCCCGGCCATGATCTGCTGCAGCCGTTCGGCCAGTTCGCGATCGACCGGCCCGAGGATGTGCGGTGCCGCCTCCAGGATGGTCACCTTGCTGCCGAATACCCGGAACACCTGGCCCAGCTCGACGCCGATGGGGCCGCCACCGATGATCACCAGCCGTTCCGGGATGTGGTCGATGCCGAGGATGGACTCGCTGTCCATCACGCAGGGGTGGTCCAGGCCCGGGATCGGCGGCAGGAAGGGGACCGAACCGGTTGCGATCACCGCCTGGTCGAAGCCGATCTCCTTCCCCTCACCCTCACTCTGGACCACCGCCCGCCTGGGGTCGAGAAAGCGAGCCGTTCCGAAGGCGATCTCCAGTGTCGGCAGCTGACCGGCCCGATGCAGCGCGCCCTGGCTGCGGCGCTTCAGGATGTGACGCTTGCGCTGCTGGATCGCCGACCAGTCGGTGTGCAGGTCGCCGCCCGGCAGGCAGAGCCCGAAATCGAACGCCTGCTCCAGCTCCCGTTTGCGCCGCGCCGATTCGCGCAGGATCTTGGACGGAATACAGCCCTCGAACAGGCAGGTGCCACCCAGCCCCTCTCCCTTCTCCACCAGCAGGACCTGCCTGCCGGCCGCGGCCAGGGCCATGGCCGTGGGCGTGCCACCGGGGCCACCGCCGACGACCAGCACATCGTACCGGTCGCGCTTCATGAGGTCTCGCTCCCGGTCTGATTCAGGGGTACGCTCAACACCTCGCAACGGGCGCTGTTCAGAATGCCGTTGGTGGTGGAACCCAGCAGCCGGCGAATGCCGCGCCTGCCGTGGCTGCCCATCACCACCAGATCCACCTGCTGTGCCTCCACATAGTGCAGGATGGTGGGCTTGGGTGATCCCAACAGCACCTCGACATTGGGGGAGGGAACCCCCAGTCTCTCGACCAGGCCGCTCATGCGCTTGGCGGCGGCATCCAGCAGCGTCTCGTCGAACTCCAGGTCACTGGGTACGATGGGGTCGTAGAATTCGTCGTAGAGAATGAGATCCTCCACCGCATGCAGCAGCGTGAGGCGGGCGCCGTGCCGCGCCGCGATCTGCATGGCGCGCTTCACCGCCTGCTCCGAGTGGGGCGAGAAGTCGACCGCCACCAGGATGTGTCGCCAGTCCGGCAACGCTCCCTGGGATGGCGCCTGGTAGGGCTCTCTCACCCAGTCCCACGCCTGGTCCATCTCGTCGGCAGTAAAAAAACGGACTTCGGCATCGACGAAGGGCTTGCTCAATACGGCGATCCACTTCTCCCAGCGTTTGTCGCCGACGATGGCGATGCGCTCGAAGCTGTCCTGATGCTTCATGCCGAAGCGATAGTCGTCCATCGCCGCCTCCATGTCCCAGCCATGGAAGTTCTCCAGTTCCAGGAGCACGGAGATGCGTCCTTCCTTCTCCAGCAGATCTTCCAGTTTCGGAAGGAAGCTCTGGTAGTCGTCATGGGTGAGGCGGCCGACCGCCTTGAATGCGAACACCTTGGGTTCGTTGACGGGTATTTCCTGAAACATGGGTGTACTCCCGCAATGGCTGTGGACGCAAAGAATCCGTCCCTTTCGTGAATTTTCTTGTGCAAGCAAACACAAAGGCCGAATGAATCCGACCCAGTGATGGTGACCGCTGCAGCGTGGCGGGTGGCGCGAACGGGACAGACACCACGCGCTATGCTGCCAATCGGTCCGGAGGCAGGGCCGAATTCATTCGGCCGGGATCCGGCCCTGGTTCGACCCGCAATCTGTCATTCTACATCGGATCGACCCTCGACGGATGAGAGCCTTCAATCCGCGGCCTGTTCCAGGGAGGGATCGTACTCGCCCCTCCGTGCCAGGCTGTTGAGCCGCGCCCGTTTGAGCAGCGCCTGTTGTGCCGCCTCCCGGTTCTCACTCCTGCCCAGCCAGGCGTGCAGGGCCGGTTGCTGCAGGGCGCGTCCATAGGAGATGCTCAACTGCCAGGGGGCGTTGCCGCGCAGCCGGTTGATCGCATTCAGGTTGGCGGTCGCCTCTTCCGCGCCCTGGCCGCCGGAGAGGAAGTTGATGCTCGGTACCGCCGCGGGAACCGCCCGCCGCAGCACCCGGAGCGTCGCCTCCGCCACCTCTTCAGGCCCGGCCCGGCGGCACGCCTTGCCCGGGAGCACCATGTTGGGTTTGAGGATCATGTGCTCGAAGGTGACCTGGTGCCGGTGCAGCGCATGAAACACCTCGTGCAGTACCTGTTCGGTCACCACCGCACAACGATCGATCTCGTGATCGCCATCCATCAGTACCTCGGGTTCGACGATGGGGACGATACCGGCCTCTTGGCAGACGGCGGCGTAGCGGGCCAGTACCTCGGCATTGGCCTCGCGCCCGAGCAGGGTGGGATTGTGGCGGCCGACGGGGTAGACCTCGCGCCACTTGGCGAAGCGCGCGCCCTGTTCCTGGTAGCGCTTCAGTCTCTCGCCGAGCCCGTCCAGGCCCCGGGTCACCAGGTCACCGGGGGCGCCGGAGAGGGGGCCGGTTCCCTTGTCCACCTTGATCCCCGGAACGATCCCCTGGCTCCAGGCCGCCTCTGGCAGAGGTGTGCCGTCGTCGGCCGTCTGACCCAGGGTCTCCTCGAACAGGATGACTCCGGAGATGTACTCGCCCAGCCCGGGGGTGGTCAGCAGCAGGGAACGCCAGGCACGCCGGTTCTCCTCCGTCGACTCCACGCCGATCGGCTTGAAACGCTTGGCGATGGTCGGGAGGCTCTCGTCTGCCGCCAGGATGCCACGGCGGTCGTCGACCATGTCCCGGATGGTCTGTTCGAGGCGGGATTCGGTGTCCATGATGGTGCTCCTCGTTCGAATTCGAATGGAACTGCGGCTGGCGATCGACTGGAACCTTCCTGTCGGCCCTGCCGGGGTTGTGGCGCCTGACCGCCCTCACCCCATCGCCACAATGACAGGTGCGGAGTGGATCGGCGGATCTGATAGAGACAGATGGGGATGGGGACGGCCGGATGCAATAGGGAACGCCCCTCTGGCGCCCGGTGACCGAGTGTCATTTTGCCGATGGCAGGAATATAGTTGTGTTCCGGAGCATGCAGCATCCTCCGCAACAGGCAGCCGACGGGAACGGACCCCTGCGCCCATCCCGGCGGTATATCCCGCATCAGCGGCCGTTGAAGGCGGATCCCGATGAACAGAAAGAACACGCTGTTGGTACTCGTGGCCATCCTCGGGATGGCGGCCGGAGCTCTCTTCCTGTGGCAGCAGTGGAGGCTGGATTCGGGCCTGCCGGAGGGCCTCATCCAGGCCAATGGCAGGCTCGAAGGGGACCGTTACACGGTGGCCTCCCGTTTTGCCGGCCGCGTCAGCGAACTGCTGGCACGGGAGGGGGACACGGTGGAGCAGGGCCAGGTGCTGGTAAAGCTGCAGGACGACCAGGCCCGGGCGCGACTGGACCAGGCCCGGGCCCGGGCGGCCGCGGCGGCTGCCCGGCTCGGGGCGGCGCGCCAGGATCTCGATATTCTGGAGCGGCAGGTGCCGCTGAAGATCGGGACCGCGGAGGCGGACGTCGCCCATGCCGAGGCGGCGGTGGCGGCGGCGAAGGCGCGGGCGCACCAGGCGCGCAAGGATGCCAGCCGGTATGAAAAGCTGGCCGGCAGTGGCAGTGTGGACCGTTATCGCGCCGACCAGGCCAATCTGGCGTGGGCCGTGTCCCGGGCGGAGCTGGCAACGGCCATGGCGGCCCTGACCCAGGCCCGCAAGCGACTGGCGGAGGCGCGCCTGGGGAAGGAGAGCATCCTGACGAAGCGGAAGCAGTTGCAGGCGGCACAGGCCGAGGCGGACCAGGCGCGGGCGGCCGAGGCCGAGGCCCGCAGCGCCCTCGACGATCTGGTCATCCGCGCCCCGGTCGCCGGTACGGTGACCACCCGGATGGTCGATACCGGTGAGGTGGTGGCCGCGGGAGCGCCGCTGCTGACCATCGTCGACCTGGACCGGTTGTACCTGAAGGTGTTCGTGCCGGAGCGCCAGATCGGTCGTCTGCGCCTGGGGCTCCCGGCCCGGGTCTTCAGCGACGCCTTTCCCGGGCAGCCCTTTCCCGCCCGGGTCCGCTACATCGCCTCCCGCGCCCAGTTCACGCCGAAGGAGGTGCAGACCCCGGACGAGCGGGTGAAGCTGGTGTATGCGGTGAAACTCTACCTGGACGAGAATCCCGGGCATCGGCTGACCCCGGGGCTTCCCGCCGATGCGGTGATCCGCTGGCGTGAGAATGTCCCCTGGAGCGCGCCCCGCTGGTAGCGGAGGAGTCGCCATGCCGCTGCTGCAGATCACCGGCTTCCACAAGCGCTATCGCCGCCAGGTGGCGGTGGAGCGCGTCGACCTCTCCGTCGGCCGGGGGGAGATCTTCGGCCTCATCGGCCCGGACGGCGCCGGCAAGAGCAGTCTGATGAAGGCGGCAGCCGGGGTTCTGAGCTATGAAGGGGGGCTGATCGAGGCGTTCGGCGTGCCGCTGGACTCGGAGACCAACGCGGAGCGGGTCAAGGACCGCATCGGCTTCATGCCCCAGGGTCTCGGTCTCAACCTCTATCCGGATCTGTCGGTGGAGGAGAACATCGATTTCCTGGCGCGGCTGCGCGAGGTGGCGCCCGCCGATCTGGCCCGGCGCAAGCGGCGGTTGCTGGCGATGACGCGGCTGGAGCGGTTCCGGGGGCGGGCGATGAAACACCTCTCCGGCGGCATGAAACAGAAGCTGGGCCTGGTCTGCACCCTGATCCACCAGCCGGAGCTGGTGATCCTGGACGAACCCACCACCGGCGTCGATCCCCTGTCGCGGCGCGATTTCTGGGCCATTCTCACCGACCTGTTGCGGGACCGGGGAATCACCGCCCTGGTCTCCACCGCCTACCTGGACGAGGCCAGCCGGTTTCATCGTCTCGCCCTGCTGCACCAGGGGCAGGTGCTGGACCAGGGAACGCCGGAGGAGATCGTCTCCCGCGTGCCGGGCCGGTTGCTGAGCTTCCGCACGTCGCAGCCGGGGGAGGCACTGAGACGGCTGCAGGGGCGCTACCGGCAGCTGGACTACGACGGCCACCGGATCCGGGTGTTCGTCACCGCCACCGGTGAGGCCGCCGCCCTGGACGAACTGCGCCGGCATCTCGGTGATCTGCCGGTGCGGCAGCTGGAGGCCGGGGAGCCGGGGCTGGAGGATGTCTTCGTCGCCCTGTTGCGCGGGCGCGGCGACGCCGACCGGGAAGGGGTCCCGCGGTTGCCGGTCAACGGGCGGTCGCATCGGGGTGGGGAGGATGAGGTCCTGATCGAGGCGTCAGGGCTGTGCCGCGACTTCGGTGACTTCCGCGCGGTGGACCGGGTCGGCTTCCGGGTGCGGCGGGGAGAGATCTTCGGTTTGCTGGGAGCCAACGGCGCCGGCAAGACCACGGTGATCAAGATGCTGACCGGCATCCTGCGGCCGACGGCGGGGAGCGGCCGGGTGGCCGGTGCCGACATGCGCCGCGCGGCCGGCGCCATCAGGCAGCGCATCGGCTACATGTCCCAGTCCTTCTCCCTCTACCGGGATCTGACCGCGCTGGAGAACATCCGCCTGTACGGCGGCATCTACGGCCTCGGGCCCGGGCTGCTGCAGGAGCGTATCGACTGGGTGCTGGAGATGGCCGGGATCCGCGGCCACGAGTCGGACCGCACCGCCGCGCTGCCCATGGGGCTGCGCCAGCGCCTCGCCCTGGGGTGTGCCCTGGTGCACCGTCCCCAGGTGCTGTTCCTGGACGAGCCCACCTCCGGCGTCGATCCTCTGGGCCGGCGGCGCTTCTGGAGTATTCTCACCCATCTGGCCCGGGAGCAGGGGGTGGCCATCCTGATCACCACCCACTACATGAGTGAGGCGGAGCACTGCGATCACCTGGCCCTGATGCATGCCGGCCGCCTGGTGGCGGACAAGACCCCGGATGCCCTGCGCCGGGAATTGCAGCAGGAGGTCGGGGAACTGCTGGAGCTGCAGCTGGACCATCCCCTGGAGGCGCTGGAACGGCTTGAGGGCCAGTTCAAGGGGGTGACCCTGCACGGCAACCGGATCCACCTGTTCGCCCCCTCCCTGTCCGCGGCGGAGCCGGTGATCCGGCGCCTGCTCGCGGACACGGGGGTGGAGCTGCGCTCCCTGCGTACCCGGGTTCCGGGCATGGAGGACGTGTTCGTCTACCGCATGGGCCTGCTGGAGCGGGAGGCGGCATGAAGGCCTCCCGGGTGCGGGCGGTGGCCTGCAAGGAGTGGCGCGAGATCCTGCGTGACCGCCTGTTCTTCACCATGGCCTTCGGTGTCCCGCTGCTGATCATGCTGGTGCTGGGCTATGGTCTCTCCCTGGACGTGAAGAACATCCCGTTCGCGGTGGTGGACCACGACCGCAGCGCCTCGAGCCGGGAGTATGTCCACCGCTTCAGCGAATCCCGTTATTTCGATCTCGTCGGCTATGTGGCGCGGGAGAAGGATCTGGATCCGCTGCTGGCGGACAGCCGTATCCGCCTTGGCCTGGTGATCCCGGACCGCTTCGGGGAACGGCTGCAGGGGGACCGCCCGGCACGGGTGCAGGCCCTGATCGACGGCATGTTTCCGTTTCGCGCCCAGACCACCAAGGGCTACCTGGAGGCGATCAACGCCGAGGCCAACCGGGAGCTGCTGGTCGACTGGCTGGCGCGCAGCCGGGGGATGACGCGGGAGCGGGCGGTGCAACAGGTCACCCCGGTGCGGCTGCAGCAGCGCTATCTCTACAACCAGGCGATCGAGAGTGACTGGTCCATGGCGTCCGGGCTGATGATGCTGGTGCTGATGGTGTCGCCGCCGTTTCTCACCGCCCTGGGCGTGGTGCGGGAGAAGGAGAGCGGCTCCATCTACAACATCTACGCCTCCACCGTCAGCCGCGGCGAGTTCATCCTCGGCAAGCTGATCCCCTACGTGGGAGTCTCCTGTTTCAACATCCTGGTGCTGTGGCTGGTGGCGACCCAGCTGTTCGGAGCCCCGTTCAAGGGTGATCCCCTGTTCTTCTTCATCGCCTCGGTGGTCTACGTCATCTGCACCGCCGGCATCGGACTGCTGGTCTCCATCCTGGTCAGCACCCAGGTGGCGGCGGTGCTGCTCACCATGGTGATCACCTTCATCCCGGCGATGCTCTATTCCGGCCTGCTGGTGCCGGTGGAGTCGATGAGCCCCGACGCCCGGCTCCAGGCCTGGCTGTTTCCACCCCGCTACTATCTGGAGATCACCTGGGGCAGTTTTCTCAAGGGGCTGGGGTGGTCGGACCTGTGGCTGCCGGTGGTGGTACTGGCCGGCTACGCCGCAGTGCTCTGGAGCGTCGGTTTCCTCGCCTTCCACAAGAGGCCGCGGCGATGAGGCTGTGGTGGCTGCGCATGCGTGTGATGACGGCCAAGGAGCTGCTGCAGCTGTCCCGTGACCCGGTACTGCTGATCATCCTGGCGTGGTTCTTCACCGCGGATATCTACATCGCCGGTTCCGGCATCTCCATGGACCTGCGCCATGCCAGCCTGGCGGTGCTGGACCGGGACCGCAGCGAGGCCTCGCGGGAATTGATCCAGCGCTTCCGGCCGCCCTATTTCGAGTACCAGGGCGAGCTGTCGTCGGGCCGCCAGGGAATCCGGCGGCTGGACCGGGGGACGAGCATGCTGGTGCTGGAGATCCCGCCCCATTTCGAGCGTGACCTGGAGGCGGGGCGTTCCACCGCCGTACAGCTGCAGGTGGACACCACCAATACCGTACTCGGCACCCTGGCGACCGGCTACGCGGCCCGGATCGTTGCCCGCTACGGTGAGGACCGGGTGCTCGACCGGCTCGGCGTCACCGACCAGCAGCTGGCCGCGATGCCGCGCATCGAGGCCCGCCAGCGGGTCTGGTACAACCCCAACCAGGTGGATCCCTGGTTCATGTCCATCTCCGAACTGATGACGGTGATCACCATGCTCTCGCTGATGCTGCCGGCCGCGGCGGCGGTGCGGGAGAAGGAGCGGGGCACCATCGAGCAGCTGGCGGTGTCGCCGCTGACCCCGTTCCAGATCCTGTTTCCGAAGGTGATCGCCATGACCCTGGCGATCCTGGCCGGCACGGCGGTGGCCCTGTTCCTGATCCTGTTTCCGGTGTTTCATGTGCCGTTGAAGGGCAGCCTGTCGCTGTTCTTCGCGGTGACCGCGCTCTATGTGCTGGCGGTATCCGGGCTGGGCCTGTTCATCGCCAGCATCAGCCGCAACCTGGGTCAGGTGAGCATGCTGGTCATCGTCGTGCTGATGCCGATGCTGCTGCTGTCCGGTGCCTGGACCCCGCCGGAGGCGATGCCGGCGCTGCTGCGTCACCTGATGGTGATCTCGCCCCTCTACTGGTTCATCGAGCTCGGCTACGGGATTCTGCTGAAGGGGGCCGGACTGGCGGTGCTGTGGGACTCGGTGATCGGGCTGAGCCTGCTCGGGGCGGCGATCTTCGGCTTCGGCGTGATGCGCTTCCGGCGCCAGTTCGGTTGAGCGGGCGGCGGCGGGCAAAGTGTCCTATTCTTGCAGCAGAACCACCGTCCCGCTGCCGGGAAGGAGCCGACCATGCCGTCCCGAGCCGTCGTTGCACTGCTACTCTCTGTTGCCTCTGTCTCCGTATCCATGGGAGGGACCATGTCACTGACACTCAGATCGCCGGCCTTCGCCGCCGGGGAACCGATTCCGCAACGCTATACCTGCGAAGGGGACGATATCTCACCGCCGCTGGAGTGGAGCGGTGTGCCGGCGGGCACCCGCAGCCTGGCCCTGGTGGTGGACGATCCGGATGCCCCCGACCCGGCGGCGCCGCGCATGACCTGGGTCCACTGGCTGGTCTACGATCTGCCGCCGGACAGCGGCGGTCTGCAGGAATCGGTGGCGGAGAGGGAATTTCCGCCGGGGACCCGCCTGGGCCGCAACGATTTCCGCCGCACCCGCTACGGCGGACCCTGCCCGCCCATCGGAACGCACCGCTACTTCTTCAAGCTCTACGCGCTGGACACCGTGCTGCCGGACCTGGCCGAGCCGGACAAGGCGGCGCTGTTGCGCGCCATGGAGGGGCATGTGCTGGAGCGGGCCGAACTGATGGGGACCTACCGTAAACAGCGGTAGCAGGGGCGGGCCTGCACCCGGCGCCGTCAAGCGCCGTCGCGTACCACCAGCACATCCTGGCGGGCGCTGCTCACCACGCCGGCAGTGACCGATCCGACCAGGGCGCCGAGGGTGCCGTGGCCGCGGCCGTGTGAGCCGATCACGATCAGGTCCACGTCCTGTTCCTGCGCAAACTCGACGATGGCATGCCGGGCGGAGTGCCCGGTCAGGAGGCAGGCCAGCCCGGCATCGCCCAACCCTGCCTTCCGGGCCAGCTCCTGCAACTCCTGTTCGCAGCGCCGCTGCAGGTAGGTGCGCGGCGGTTCGTCCTCGGGTGCGATCCAGTCGTTGGGAATGTCCTCGGGGAAATTGGCCACCACGTGCAGGAGTGTGACCCGGGCGCCGGTCTCCCGGACCAGTTCTGCCACCTTTCGTGCCACCACCTGGGTCTGGTCCGAGAAGTCCACCGGGAACAGGATGTGTCGGTAGTCATACATGGCTGGGTCCTCTTGCTGATGGGGTTGGTCGGCCGATGGGCCCCGGGCGCTGTTTCAGGCGGCCCGGAAATCGGCCAGCCGCACCGGCTGCCGCCTCGAACCCCAGGTCCCGGGTTCGGCCTCGAACACCCCGGTGCAGTGGGTGCCACAGGCGCGGCAATTGCCTTCCGGGGTGAGTCCCCAGTGTGTCAGGTCGTAGCCGCGACGCCCGATCAGCAGCTCGCCGCAGTGGTGACACCAGGTGCTGGCCCCCTCCGGATCGTCCACGTTGCCGGTGAAGGCGTAGCGCACGCCGTTCCGCATTGCGATCTCCCGGGCCTTGCCGAGGGTCGAATAGGGGGTCGGCGGTACATCCTGCATCTTATAGGCAGGATAGAAGGCGGTGAAGTGCATGGGGACGTCGGGACCCAGGTGCTCCACCACCCAGCGGGTCATCCGGTCCAGCTCCTGCTCCGAATCGTTGTGACCGGGGATCAGCAGCGTGGTCAGTTCCAGCCAGACGTCG
>DRKP01000176.1 GCA_011051715.1 Sedimenticola thiotaurini
GCCGCCATGCGCTACACCGAGGCCCGTCTCACCCCCTACGCCCAGGTGCTGCTGTCCGAACTGGGACAGGGGACGGTGGACTGGGTGCCCAACTTCGACGGTACCCTGCAGGAGCCGAAGGTACTGCCGGCGCGGCTGCCCAATCTGCTGCTCAACGGCACCACCGGCATCGCCGTCGGCATGGCCACCGACATCCCGCCGCACAACCTGCGCGAGGTGGCTGCCGCCTGCATCCGCCTGCTGGAGAGCCCGAAGGCGACGGTGGAGGAGCTGTGCGAGCACGTCCCGGGGCCGGACTATCCCACCGAGGCGGAGATCGTCACCCCGCGCGAGGAACTGCTGAAGATCTACCGGACCGGCAGCGGCGGCGTGCGCATGCGCGCGCGCTGGGAGCGGGAGCAGGGGGACATCGTGGTCTACGCCCTGCCGCACCAGGTCTCCGGCGCCAGGATTCTGGAGCAGATCGCCGCCCAGATGCAGGCGAAGAAGCTGCCGATGGTGGAGGATCTGCGCGACGAGTCGGACCACGAGAATCCGACCCGCCTGGTGATCGTGCCGCGCTCCAACCGGGTCGACGTGGAGCGGCTGATGTCGCACCTGTTCGCCACCACCGACCTGGAGCGCAGCTACCGGGTCAACATCAACGTAATCGGCCTCAACGGCCGCCCCCAGGTGAAGAATCTGCGCGGGCTGCTGGAGGAGTGGCTGTCGTTCCGGCACGAGACCGTGCGCCGGCGGCTGGAGTTCCGGCTGGGCAAGGTGCGCGACCGGCTGCATCTGCTGGAAGGGCTGTTGATCGCCTATCTCAATATCGACGAGGTGATCCGCATCATCCGCAGCGAGGACGAACCCAAGCCGGTGCTGATGGCGCGCTTCGGTCTCACCGGGGTCCAGGCCGACTACGTGCTGGACACCAAGCTGCGCCAGCTGGCCCGGCTGGAGGAGATGAAGATCCGCGCCGAGCAGGAGGAGCTGGCCGCCGAACAGGAGCGGCTGGAGAAGACCCTGGGCTCGCGCCAGCGCATGCGGACCCTGATCCGCAAGGAGATCCAGGCCGATGCGGAAAAATACGGTGACGAGCGCCGCTCGCCCATCGTCGAGCGGCCCCCGGCGGAGGCGCTGGCCGAGACCGACCTGGCCCCGAGCGAGCCGGTCACCGTGGTGCTGTCGGAGAAGGGTTGGGTGCGGGCGGCCAAGGGGCACGAGATCGATCCCGCCGGCCTCAGCTACAAGGCGGGTGACCGCTTCCTGGCGGCGGCGCGGCTGCGCAGCAATCAGCCTGCCGTGTTCCTGGACTCGGCAGGGCGCAGTTATTCGCTGCCCGCCCACAGCTTCCCGTCGGCGCGCAGTCAGGGCGAGCCCCTGACCGGCCGTCTGGCGCCGCCCTCGGGGGCCAGCTTCATCGCCGTGCTGGGGGGGGATCCGGAGCAGTGGTACCTGGTGGCCTCCGACGCCGGTTACGGCTTCCGCGTGCGGCTGCGCGATCTGCTGGCCAAGAACAAGGCTGGCAAGGCCCTGCTGACCCTGCCGAAGGGGGCGCGGGTGCTGCCACCGGCACCGATCCGGGATCCGGACTCCGACCGGGTGGTGGCGATCAGCAACGAGGGACGCATGCTGGTGTTCCCGGTGGCGGAGCTGCCGGCCCTGGCACGCGGCAAGGGCAACAAGATCATCGCCATCCCCGGCAAGCGGGTGCTGGCGCGGGAGGAGTTCGTGGTGGCCCTGGCCAGCGTGCCGGAGGGGGGGCGGGTGACCGCCTATTCCGGCAAGCGCCACATCACCCTGAAGCCGGCCGACCTGGCCATCTACCAGGGCGAGCGCGGGCGCCGCGGCAACAAGCTGCCGCGGGGATTCCAGAAGGTGGAGCGGATCGAGGTGGGGGACTAGCCCGGATATTTCACCCGATCGCTGAAACTATGTTCCAACATACTGTATTTCATGCGAAATCCAGGAATATTGGCGGAGTACAATATGTTGCCGGGCATCGCTGAACGCGCCCTCGCACCGGTCTCGCCGTCCATCTGCGGTATTTGCTCAATCATCAATAGCTTCGGCTATTGATTCAATCGCAAATCCGCACCTGGACGCCGATCCCGGCGCGATCATCGCGTTCCCGGGTGAAACATTCGGACTAGGGCGCGCCGTCTGAATCATTCGTCATTCCGGTGAACGCCGGAATCCAAGACCCAGCCACATGGATCCCGGCCTGCGCCGTGGAGGAGACCATATACGGGACGACGTGGTGTTCAGGGACTCTCCGCGTACTCTGCGACTTTGCGAGTGGGTAATGGTTTCTCTCGCCAAGGCGCCAAGGCCGCAAAGCACGCAAAGCGGTTTATCTGTCCTTCGAGCGCATCGGCCACTGTGAACAAAGATCCTTCGTGATCTTCGCGTCCTCCGCGCCTTTGCGAGTGGGAAACTGTTTCTCCGCCCCTATTCTTACTCCGCCATTTCGGCGCAGGCCGGAATCCAGCGAACGTTCCCTATGGATCCCGGCCTGCGACGATGACGGGTTGGTCAGGCCCTAGGAGAACAGCCGGCTGTTGAGCTGCTGCTCCAGCAGCCGGTCGATCACCTCCGAGGTGCGCTGCTCCAGGCGCCGGGCCAGTTCCTGGCGCAGGGCCTCCTCCAGGGAGGCGCTGGCCGCGGTGATGGCCTCTGGCACCACCTCCTGCAGAATCGACTCCATGTCCGCCTCCAGCTGGGACTTGAGATAGGCGCGCATGGTCGACAGCAGGGCATCGTAGTCCAGCGCCTTCCTCTCCTTGGGGTCGCTGAGCTGCTCCACCTCCGGTACCGGCGGCGGTTCGGGTTTCGGCTGCACCACCTCCTCCAGGATCGGGATCCCCTCCTCGTCCACCGCGAACGGCGCCTCGCCCTCCTCCTCGAACGGGTTGGGATAGAGCAGCCGGTTCAGCGTCTTCTCGTCTTTGTCTTCGTCGGTCATCTCGTTATGTCGTGGCTGGTGGGGGCATAGCCCCGGTCGCGGTAATAGCGGAAACGCTCGCGCCCGGCGCTCCGGACCGCGGGGTCCTGGTCCAGTGGTTCCGCCACCCGCTCGAAACGGCTGAAGAAGGGGGGGACCCCGGGCGCCAGGTTGACCAGCACGTCGTGCTCGTCGCCGACACCGTCGGCATGGCCGATCAGGATCGGGTTGGCGGCGGGCTCGGCATCGGCCGCCAGGCCGTGGGGCAGGAAGCTGCCGTCGCGAAAGGTCCACAACAGCCGGTCCAGGTGGCGCGATTCCTGCTCACTCGTGGTGTGCAGGTAGACCCTGTGCCCCTGCTGCCACGCCTTCTCGGTCAGCCGGCAGGCGAGAAGGTAACGATCGCCACGGGCCTGCGGGCCCAGTACATAGAAATCGACCCGGGTCATCGGTCCGTCAGGCGACAGCGTTGCAGCAGCATCTGGGTCAGCAGCGGCACCGGCCGGCCGGTGGCCCCCTTCTCCTTGCCCCGCTTCCAGGCGGTGCCGGCGATGTCCAGGTGGGCCCACTTGTAGCCCTTGGTGAAACGGGAGAGGAAACAGGCGGCGGTGATGGTACCGGCCCCCTTGCCGCCGATATTGGCCATGTCGGCGAAGTTGCTGTCGAGCTGGCCCTGGTAATCGTCCCACAGCGGCAGACGCCAGGCGCGGTCGCCGGTATGCTCGCCCGCCTGCAGCAGTTCCGTGGCCAGCTTTTCGTCGTTGTCCAGCAGGCCGGAGGCGTGGGAGCCGAGCGCCACCACGCAGGCACCGGTGAGAGTGGCGATGTCGATCACTGCCGCCGGCTTGAAGCGCCCGGCGTAGGTGAGGGCGTCGCACAGGATCAGCCGGCCCTCGGCGTCGGTGTTGAGGATCTCGATGGTCTGCCCGGACATGCTGGTGACGATGTCACCGGGCTTGTTGGCATCTCCATCGGGCAGGTTCTCCGACGCCGGCACGATGCCCACCAGGTTGAGCGGCAGCTCCAGCTCGGCGCAGGCGGCGAGGGTCCCGAACACGCTGGCGCCGCCACACATGTCGTACTTCATCTCGTCCATGTTGGCGGAGGGCTTGAGGGAGATGCCACCGGCATCGAAGGTGAGTCCCTTGCCGACCAGCACCACCGGCCGGCTGCCGGCCTTGCCGCCGCTGTACTCCATCACGATCAGCTTCGCCGGCTGCCGGCTGCCGCGACTGACCGACAGCAGCGCCCCCATGCCGAGGCGCTGCATCTGTTTCTCGTCCAGCACCTTCACCTTCATCTTGGCCGCGCGGCGGCCCAGGGCGCGGGCCTGGTCGGCCAGGTAGGCCGGGGTGCAGAGATTGCCGGGCAGGTTGGCCAGGTCCTTCGCCAGGGCGACTCCATTGGCCATCGCCTGGCCATGGCGCAGTGCCTCGCGGGCCCGCTTGGACGGCCGGCCCCCGGTCAGCAGGGCCAGCTTCTTCAACGGCCGCTTCGGCCGCTCCGCCTTGCTCTTGCAGCGGTCGAACCGGTACAGCCTCTCCTCGGTCGCCAGCACGCCGTCGCGCAGGATACGGTAGAGGCCGGCGTCTGCAGGCTGTAACAGTGAGAGGGCGCTGACCGCCTCGGTGGGATGACCCCGGTCGAGCACGCCCGCAGCGGCGGCCGTCGCCTTGCGGTAGGCGGGCAGGTCGAACGATTTCTCCTCGCCCAGCCCGACCAGCAGCACCCGCTCCGCCGCCACCCCGGGCAGGTCGTAGAGCATCGACGTCTGGCCGCTGTCACCGTTGAAGTCCCCCTTGCCGAGCAGATGCCGCAGTGCCCCCTTGGCGGCCCGGTCCACGCCGGCGGCCGCATCGGACAGTCTGCGCCGGGAGAATACACCGACCACCAGGCAGGCGGTGCGCTGGGCGGCCGGATCGCCGGTTTTCAACAGATAGTGCATGGAAGTCCCCTGTGCCGATCTATGGTCTGCGAAGAGGGAGATAGTACAAGAACGGGCGGTGGGTCGCGAGGTCCACCTGTCCCGTTGGGCCGTGAATGTCCCGAAGGTGGGTTTGGCTGGGCGTAAACGATGGCACAGGCTCATGTTTTGAGCCTGCCAAGCAGGTATATTCAAATATCCAGGTTATTTGCTGATTCCACCTGAATGGGAGTGAACTCCTTGGGAAAGCCAACCATCGACCCGGGCTTCCTCCGTTTTGCCCATTCCAATCCCGCGTTTCCCAACGACCTTTCGTGCTGGGAACCCCTGGTTGGTGAGGACGGCCATTTGGAGGCGGTTTCCCGCCATTGCCAACGGTTTGCCGGCCGGACGTTTCATCAACTTCCGGAGCTGCTGACGCTGGCCGAGGTATCGGCCCGCTGGCACGATCTGGGCAAGTTCTCCAAAGCCTTCCAGCGTTACCTGCGTATTGCTGGTGGCGATGTCCACAATGGTGAGGTCTGTGGCAGGGTCGATCACAGCAGCGCTGGGGCGCAGTATGCGATGAAGAAGTTGCCCCCGCCACTCAATGCCATGGTCGCGTATGTCATCGCGGGGCATCATGCCGGATTGTACGACGGGATCCGGACCCAGGGTACCTCTCTGATGGCGCGGCTGCAAAAAAAGGGACTGCCTCCCTGGCAGGAAGCGGTTCCGAAGGCGCTGCTGGAGGCACCAGCGGTTGCAATGCCGAAACTGAATGCGGACAAACGGGCCGATATAGCCTTTCAACTTGGATTCGCCACCCGCATGCTCTTCTCCTGTCTGGTAGATGCCGACTTCCTTGCCACCGAGGCGTTCATGAATCCGGTGCAGGCGGGGGAGAGAATGGTGGACGGAGTGGATTTTTCCGCCCTCGATCGGCATTTGACCGACTACTTGACGCAACGCTTCCGAAAAAGGGAAGGGAAGGTTGCTGCTGCCCGCGCCGAGGTGCTTGCCACCTGTCGTTCCAAGGCCATCGGCAAGCCAGGATTCTATTCCCTGACGGTACCCACTGGAGGTGGCAAGACCCTCTCTTCTCTTGCCTTTGCGCTACGTCATTGCGTACAGAATGATCTGGACCGGGTGATCTACGCCATCCCCTTCACCAGCATCATCGAACAGACGGCCGAAGTGTTTCGCAAGACATTCGAAGGGTTTCCGGCAGGTGGAGACGCCCTGGTCCTCGAACACCACTCCAACTTCGATCCGGACAGGGAGACTACCCGCAACAGGTTGACCAGCGAGAACTGGGATGCACCCCTGATCGTCACCACCAATGTACAGCTGTTTGAATCGTTGTTCGCAAACCGGACCTCGCGCTGTCGCAAGCTGCACAATATCGCCAAGTCGGTCATTGTCCTCGACGAAGCGCAGATGCTGCCAGTGGACCTGCTGAAGCCCTGCCTGAAGGCATTGCGATTGCTGGTGGAGCAGTACGGGTGCACCATTGTGCTCTGTACTGCCACCCAGCCCGCGATCGAGTTCAGAGCGGGAAAGTTCGAGATCGGCCTTCCGGCCCCTACGCCGATTATCGATGATGCCCAGGCTCTCTATACTCGCTTGAAAAGGGTCGATGTGCATCAGGCAGGAGTGCTCGACTGCGCGTCCCTGGCAGCCCACATGAGCGAGATCGAGCAAGGGCTCACCATCGTCAATACCCGTCGCCACGCCGTGGCGGTATTCGGAGCGTTGAAGCAGGCGGTCGGGGTGGATGGCTGCTTTCATCTCAGCGCGGCAATGACTCCGGTCCACCGTAACCAGGTTCTGCGGGAGATCAGGCGGCGGCTGCGAAGGAGGGAGCCGTGCCGGGTGGTTGCGACCCAATTGATCGAGGCCGGGGTGGATGTGGATTTTCCCATGGTCTGGCGGGCGTTGACCGGACTGGACTCCATTGCCCAGGCGGCAGGGCGATGCAACCGGGAGGGTCGCCGGGATCGGGCGGTGACCTGGATATTCGAACCGAAGGAGGAGGAGTTTCGGCGGCTCATCGGTATGCTCGGTAGCAGCGCCGACGCGGCCGGGCAGGTGATCGCCAGCGGACGCCATACCGACCTGCTGGGACTGGCGGCGATCGAGCATTACTTCAATCTGCATTACTGGCAACAACAGGCGGGTTGGGACAGACGAGGCATCTGCGGAGCTTTCCGGACTGGCGACCGCCGCCTGCCACTCGACTGTGACTTTGCGAGTGTCGCCGACCGGTTCCGCTTTATCGACGATACCCAAAGACCGATCGTAGTTGGCTGGGGGGGACAGGGCGAAGCCGTGTTACGTGAATTGAACTGCCTGCATGGTCTCGGCCTTCACCCAAACCGAATATTGTCGCGCCGGTTGCAGCGGCAGACGGTCTCAGTTTCACAGTGGATATGGGAGCAGGCCCTGGCGGAGGGGAAAGTCGAGATTCTCTGTGACCGCTTTGCCGTACTGAGCGCCCCCCAGCTCTACTACAACGATGAGCTGGGTCTGCAACTGGACGCCGATCCCTTCTATGATCCGAACATGACCATCGTCTGACCGTAGGAGAAAGCATGACACAAGGTGTGAAACTTCTGGTTCGCGGTGACTATGCTTGTTGGACCCGCCCAGAGATGAAGGCAGAGCGTGTATCCTATGACGTGATGACTCCGGCAGGGGGACGTGGGATCCTCGAGGCGATCTACTGGAAACCGCAGATCCGTTGGGTGATCGACAAGATCCATGTCTTGGCACCCATCCGCTTCACCAACATTCGCCGCAATGAGGTGGCCAGCAAGATTCCGGCCCGGGGGGTCAAAGCGGCCATGCGTGGCAGCAGCAAGGTGCTGGCCCTCTACGTCGACCGCGACCGCCAGCAGCGGGCCTCGTTGATACTGAGGGATGTCTGCTATGGCATCGAGGCCCATTTCGAGGTGATCGACGCTGCCGAGCAGGACGGCAGCATCAATCGTGAGCCCGCTGGAAAGCATCTCGACATCTTCCGCCGCCGGCTTCGCAAGGGGCAGTGTTTCCACCGCCCCTACCTCGGAACCCGTGAATTCGCCGCCCATTTCGAACCGCTCGAAGGCGACTGGCCCGACTGTCCTGAAGAGCTCAGAGGCGAGCGTGATCTCGGCTTCATGCTCCATGACATCGACTTCGCCGATGGTATGACCCCACGCTTCTTCCGCGCCCGTATGATCGATGGTGTGATCGACGTGGCTTACTGTCTGCAACAGACGGGGGGTAGCATTGCATGATTCTGCAGGCGCTCAACCGGCTCTACGATCGACTCGCCGATGACCCTGGCTACGCCATTGCGCCGCCCGGTTACAGCCTGCAGAAAATCTGTTTTGCCGTTGTCGTTCATCCGGATGGACGGTTGCATGCGATTGAGGACCGTCGCGAGGCCAGCGGAAACAAGCCGAGACCGGTTCAAAGGCTGGTGCCGGGCCAATCCAAGCCATCGGGCAGTGGATTGAATCCCTGTTTCTTGTGGGACAATGCATTCTATCTCTTCGGTTTTACCGAGGAAGACTCTAAAAAGGATCGTGCCCGCAAGGCCTTTGCGGCCTTCAGGGAGAGCCATCTGGCGCTGGAGCGGGAAATAGACGACCGGGCATTCAGCGCGGTCTGCCGCTTTCTGAGATCTTGGAGACCGGAACTGGCGGCCGATCATCCGGAACTGGCCGAATTCGCCACAGGTTTTGGTGTGTTCCAGTTGACCGGAGAGAGCGAATACGTCCATGAGAGGGAGCGGATACGCGACTGGTGGACCGCTCATCTACAGGCCGATGACGATGCAGGTGAGAAAACCGGGTTGTGCCTGATCACCGGTCAGCGGGCCCGCATTGCCAGCATCCACGAACCCAAGATCAAGGGAGTCAATCGCGCGCAATCGTCGGGAGCATTGCTGGTCTCGTTCGAACCAGATGCTTTCACCTCGTACGGCAAGGCCCAGAGCTACAATGCTCCTGTCTCAGAGGCAGCTGCCTTCCGCTATGCCACCGCGCTCAACGGTATCCTCTCCGGACCATGCAGTGACAAACACCGTATCAGGATCGGTGATGCCACAGTGGTCTTCTGGACAGAACGGGCGACGATAACCGAGGACTGGCTCGCGCAGATGCTCGGCGGTGATATTTCCGAGGTCCAGGACGATGCAGCTCTAGCGCGGACGCGGGTGTTTCTGCAGGCTCTCCGCAATGGCGGCGGGGAACTGAGGGCACTTGGAGACGACCCGGCCACCCCTGTCCACGTGCTCGCCCTGGCACCCAATGCCGCCCGCCTTTCGGTTCGTTTCTTGCATACCGGTTCGATAGGGGACCTGTTCGACAGGCTCAGGGATCACCACGATGCCTTGCGCCTGTCCTGGTGTTGGGATCCTGCGGACAGAAGGGAGCCGCCGCAATTCCCACCGATCTGGATGCTGTTGCGCGAGACTGCACGTGAGAGCAGGGAGATACCCCCTCTGCTCGGCGGCGCACTGATGCGTGCCGTTCTCGAAGGCACACCCTATCCGGATGCGTTGGCCAGTGCGGTGATTCGCCGTATCCGTGCAGATCGCATTGTCAACTATCTCCGCGCTGCCATCCTCAAGGCGTGGTTGATACGAAAACCGAACCGACAAGGAGGAATTCCCGTGAGCCTGGATATCGAACGAAGTGATCCCGCCTACCGCCTTGGCCGTCTGTTTGCCGTACTCGAAAAGACGCAGGAGGAGGCACAGCCAGGTATCAACGCCACGATCCGGGACCGTTTCTTCAGCGCCGCCTCAGCTACGCCGGCGATCGTGTTTCCGCGCTTGTTGCGCACCTATCAACACCACCTGGCCAAGCTGAATCCCGGCGCCAAGGTCAATCGTGAAAAACTTGTGCAGGATATCGTCGACGGCCTCGCTACCATGCCGTCACACCTGAATCTCGAACAGCAGGCCCAATTTGCCATCGGCTACTACCATCAGCGCAAGGCGCTGTTTACCAAATCGGAAAGCAACGAGGGCTACCAGGAGTGATCCCCATGCAGAATCGCTACGATTTCATCTATCTCTTCGATGTAATAGACGGCAACCCCAATGGTGATCCGGATGCAGGCAACCTGCCACGGATAGACGCCGAGACCGGTCATGGGCTGGTTACCGACGTGGCTCTGAAGCGCAAGATACGCAACTTCGTTGGCTTGCTCTTCAACGAACAGCCTCCCCACGAGATCTACGTCAAGGAGAAGGCGGTATTGAACAGGCAGCACGAACGAGCCTACCAGGAGTATGGATTGAAGCCGGAAAAGAAAAAACTGCCAAAAAAGGAAGAGGATGCTGCACGGATCAAGGGCTTCATGTGCCAGAACTTTTACGATATTCGTACGTTCGGTGCCGTGATGACAACCGAGGTCAATTGCGGTCAGGTACGAGGTCCGGTGCAGTTCACCTTTGCCCGCTCCGTCGATCCAGTCGTCTCCTCTGAGCACGCCATTACCCGTATGGCGGTCACCACCGAAAAAGAAGCTGAAGCCCAACAGGGCGACAACCGCACCATGGGTCGCAAGTTCACCATACCCTATGGTCTCTATCGGACTCATGGATTCGTCAGTGCACCCTTGGCCGAGCAGACCGGATTCTCCGAGGAAGATCTGGAGCTGTTGTGGAAATCGCTGGAACAGATGTTCGAACACGACCGCTCCGCGGCCCGTGGCCAGATGAGCGCCCGCAGTCTGTTGCTGTTCAAACACGAAAATCGCCTTGGCAATACGCCAGCCCATACCCTGTTTGAGCGGGTAACGGTGGAACGAACGGACGCAAGCCGACCGGCGCGTGCATTCAGCGACTACCAACTGTTGTTCGACGGCCAGCCGATCGATGAAGCACTGGCGCCTGGCGACGCAAGGGAACTCGGTAGCGGTGTGACATTGGTCAGGAGATTTTGAACTTCATGACCGGGTTGCCGGTTCATCGGTATTGTATTAACATTGTTATAACTAACATTCTGTATGGGGAATGAAACTGTGATGAAAAGCAACCTGCGCAAGATCGGTAACTCACGTGGTGTTCTGATTCCGGCCCCCTTTCTCGCCGCCTGCGGGATCGAGGATGAGATCGTACTCCGGCTTGACGGGAAGCGCATTATCATCGAGCCGGTCCACGCTCCACGGGCGGGCTGGTTCGATGATTATCGCGAGGACGACGACGAGAATGTCTGGCTGGATCTCGTAGAAGATGAATCTGATCAGAAAGAGTGGCAATGGTAAGGCGTGGTGAAGTCTATTGGGTTCACCTCGACCCAGTCCGCGGAAGTGAGATTCGAAAAACCCGTCCTGCATTGATCGTCTCGCCCGATGACATGAATGCCATATTGCCACGGGTGATCGTCGCACCGCTGACCAGCAAAGGACAACCGCTTGGATGCCGACCGGAAGTCGATTTCAATGGAAGACAAGCACGGATTCTCCTCGATCAGATCCGCACAATCGATAAACAGCGTCTCGGGCGGAGAATGGGCAGGATCGACATCGAGCTCTGGCATTCGTTCCTGCTCGAAATGCTGGAATGAATGCAATCGGCCATGGATGAGTCCGGCTTCGACTACCTTCCACTATCGGCACTGCAACATTTCGCCTATTGTCCGCGCCAGTTTGCGCTGATCCATATTGAACAGATGTGGGAGGAGAATCGCTTTACCGCCGAGGGTAGAGTGATGCATGAACGAGTGGATTCGGGGCAAGGGGAGACACGCAAAGACCTGCACATTGCCCGTGGTGTCCGTATAACATCCCGATGTCTCAGGTTGACCGGCATCGCCGACGTGGTCGAATTTCACCGTGATATCAACGGCATCCTGCTGCCAGGGCGCGAAGGATACTGGCGCCCTTTTCCCATCGAATACAAGCGAGGCCGTGAGAAGAAAGAGGAGTGGGACAGATTGCAGCTCTGTGCGCAGGCAATGGCGCTGGAAGAGATGCTGGATACCGAGGTAACCGAGGGGGCTCTGTTCTATGGAAGACAGCGCCGTCGCAAGCGCGTCATCATCGACTCATCGTTGCGTGACAGGACCCGAGAGAAAGCTGAGAAAATGCATGTCCTCTGGAAATCACGCCGGACGCCGACTGCAGAAACCGGCCCCAAGTGCGATCGTTGTTCATTACGGGAGTGTTGCCTCCCCGGCCACCATGGTGCCAGTGCGTATCTGAACCGAATGCTCGATGTATGAAAAAGACACTCAATACGCTCTACGTCACAACACAGGGTGCCTGGTTGGCCCGTGAACGCGAAAATATCCTGGTGCGGGTCGAACAAGAGACCCGCCTGAGACTTCCGATTCATACCCTTGGTGGTATTGTCTGCTTTGGCCAGGTCAGCGCCAGCGCACCGCTGTTGGGGCTTTGTGCCGAGCGGGGAGTGGCACTCTCTTTCCTGTCCGAGAACGGGAGGTTTCTTGCCCGTCTCTACGGACCGGTATCGGGTAATGTGCTGCTCCGGCGCGAGCAATACCGGCGTGCCGATGATCCCGATGGCAGTTCTGCCATCGCCTCTGTTCTGATAGCAGCGAAGATCGCCAACAGTCGTACTGTGCTCCAGCGCACTCTTCGGGATCGGCCGAACTCGACCGGACATGACCGAATGGCTATGGCTGTCGATCACTTGAAAACCCTGCAACGCGGTACTTGGCGGTCTGGTGAATCGCTCGATGCCCTGCGTGGTACCGAGGGAGCAGCGGCCAAGTGTTATTTCGGTATATTTAACCATCTGATCACTCATAAAAACAAAATCTTCCAGTTCGGGGGCCGCAGTCACCATCCACCAACCGATGCCGTCAACGCGCTGCTGTCTTTCGTATATACACTATTGCTCAATGATCTGACCGGCGCATTGGAAAGTGTCGGTCTCGATCCTGCGGTTGGTTATCTTCATCGTGACCGTCCTGGCAGGCCCGGGCTCGCACTCGACCTGATGGAGGAGTTACGGGCTCCGCTCGCCGATCGTCTCGTTCTCTCGCTGATCAACCGCAGGCAGATTCGTCCAGGGGGTTTTAAAAGAAGCGAAAGTGGAGCCGTCACCATGGACGAGGATACGCGCAAGAGAGTACTGGTAGCCTGGCAGAACCGGAAACGTGAAACCCTGACTCACTCCTTTATCGGAGAAACCATCGAGATCGGCCTGCTGCCGCATATCCAGGCCCAGCTTTTCGCACGGTTCTTGCGCGGGGATCTCGATGCCTATCCTGCATTTATTTGGAGATGATGGGCTACAAACCATGCTTGTGCTGATCACCTACGATGTTCGTACGGAACAGGCCGGTGGCCGGAAGCGGCTGCGCCGTATTGCAAAACTCTGCCAGGACTATGGTCAGCGGGTGCAGTATTCGGTATTCGAATGTCTTATTGATCCCGCACAATGGACCTGTTTAAGGCAACGCCTGATCAATGAGATGGACGAGGAAGAAGACAGTCTGCGTTTCTACTTTCTTGGCAGCAATTGGAAGCGCCGGGTGGAGCATATAGGCGCCAAACCAACCTATGATCCTGAGGGCGTACTGTTGATATGAATCTGCGTGAACCCCAAGTGGGCAAGGATAGTATGGGGGATTCGCGCCGGTCTGTAATGGATTGATTGCATGTTATTTTTCTTGGTATTGCAACCTCCCAACAACACACCGTCCAGTGCAAAGCAGTGAGGTTCGCGCTAAGACCTGAAAAAGTGCTTTACGTTCCATGTGGTTATAATAGAGCGGTCGCCCCCTACGCGGGGGCGCGGATTGAAACTCAGGTTGATGCCGATCGACTTGGCGAGCGGCTGTCGCCCCCTACGCGGGGGCGCGGATTGAAACGCGCAGATGGAGCGCTACATGGTCAACATCAACAGGTCGCCCCCTACGCGGGGGCGCGGATTGAAACTTCGCTCCCATGTTGAGGTGCTTGGCAAGGCTGGTCGCCCCCTACGCGGGGGCGCGGATTGAAACCGCTCTCGGGGTCTGATCGTCAGTGGCTGTCCTCGTCGCCCCCTACGCGGGGGCGCGGATTGAAACTCCATGAAAGAATACTTGTCGGTACCCTTTCCCCCGTCGCCCCCTACGCGGGGGCGCGGATTGAAACAGCGATGGGTGCAGATTGTAGTTGTAGGGGTCCGGTCGCCCCCTACGCGGGGGCGCGGATTGAAACACTTCGCCATCCTCCAGGCCACCAAGGCCACCAGGTCGCCCCCTACGCGGGGGCGCGGATTGAAACTGCGGCAGCAGGCCGCTGAACCCTTTGCAGGGCGGCCGCCCCCTACGCGGGGGCGGGGATCGAAACAGCGGAGCCAGATACTCCACGATGGCATCTACATGTCGCCCCCCACGTGGAGATGCGGGTGAAGTGATTCTTGGTTTACTTAGTTTGGAAAAATTTCCAAATTCCGCGTTCCAACCTCACACCTTATTTTTCAGATATCCACGGGCCTCTGTCAGATACGCCTTCCATCGGATGTTGGCGTACAATAGCCCGCTGTTCCCTGCCACGCCGCTGACCATGCTGCCGATCGTCGACCGTTATATCCTGGGGGAGATCACCAAGACCTTCCTCGGCATCGTCATCATCATGCTGCTGATCCTGATCGGCAGCGGCTATCTGCGCTTCCTCGGAGCGGCGGCGGCCGGCACCATCGGCAGTGAAGCCATGATCCGGCTGGTGGCGGTGGAGGCGCTGCGCCTGCTGGGGCCGATCCTGCCGCCATCCCTGTTCCTGGCGATCCTGTTCACCCTTGGGCGCATGTACCGGGACAGCGAGATGGTCGCGCTGGCGGCGGGCGGGGTGGGACCTGCGCGGCTGTTCCGGGTGGTGCTGCTGACGGCGCTGCCGGTGTTCCTGCTGGTGAGCTGGCTGACCCTGGAGATCCAGCCCTGGGCCAACGGCATGAAGCGGTCGATCTTCCGGCAGCAGGAGTCCAGCGTCGACCTGGGGTCCGGTATCGTCGGCCGTTTCAACGAGTTCAACCGCGGTGATCTGGTGTTCTATGTCGAGGGGGTGTCCGCGGACGGGGAGCGGCTGCGCAACATCTTCGTGCAGAACCGCAAGCACGGCCGGCTCGGTCTGACGGTGTCGGCGGAGGGCTACAGGGAGGTCGACCCGGAGACCGGCGAGCGCTTCATCGTCCTCACCGATGGCCGGCGTTACGAGGGACTGCCGGGGGACAACCGCTACACCATGGGTCAGTTCGGACGCTACCGGCTGCGGGTCGAGGCGCCCCGGGTCGAGACGGGCCGTCAGCCCATCGATGCACAGACCACCGCCAGCCTGCTCCGTTCCGACCGGTTGTCCGACCGGGTCGAGCTGCAGTACCGCCTGATGCTGCCGCTGGCGGTGCTGGTGTTCGCCCTGATCGGTGTTCCCCTGAGCTACTCCCTGCCGCGCAGTGGCTTCTACGGCAAGGTGGTGCTGGCGATCCTGTTCTACCTGGTCTTCATGAACCTGCTGGCCGCTTCCGGCAACTGGATGGAGAGTGGCACCACGCCTGCCTGGATGGGGCGCTGGTGGGTGCACCTGCTGATGCTGCTGCTGGCTTCACTGGTGCTGCTGATCCGCTCGCCGGAGCTGATCGCCTGGTGGCTGGGGTATTTTCGCAGGAGGCGGCCCCGGTGAGGCTGCTGGATCGCTATATCGGCCGCAGCGTGCTGTCCGCGATGCTGGCGACCCTGGTGGTGCTGACCGCCCTGATCGGCTTCGTCACCCTGCTCGACGAGGCCGGCGACGCCGGGCGCGGTGACTACGGCATCGGCGACGTGTTCATCTACGTGCTGCTGCTGTTGCCCCGCTTTGCCTACGAGCTGTTCCCGATGGCGGTGCTGCTGGGCAGCCTGGTGGGGCTCGGCGGCCTGGCCAGCCATTCGGAACTCACCGCCATGCGCGCCGCCGGCGTCTCCCTGTCGCGGATCATGCTGGCGGTGATGAAGGCGGGGGTGCTGGCGATGGTGGTGATGGGCCTGGTCGGTGAGCTGGTGGCACCGGCCAGTGAGCAATACGCCGGCCAGATGCGGGCGCAGAAGATCTCCGGCAATGTCACCCTGCAGACCCCCTACGGTTTCTGGGCCCGGGATGGCAATGCCTTCATCAACATCCGCTACCTGTTGCCGGATGCGCGGTTGCGGGACGTCTACATCTACGAGTTCTCCGACGACCGTCGCCTGCTGCGGGCGACCCATGCGGCCGATGCGGTCTACCGCGGCGGGCAGTGGCTGCTCAGCGATGTCGGTCGCAGCCGCTTCACCGAAGCGGGAGTGGAGAGCGAACACCTGGACAGCGCCCGCTGGCCGTCGAGCCTGGATCCGGACATCCTGGATGTGGTGGCGGCGCGGCCCTCGATGCTGCCGGCGTGGGGGCTGTACCAGTACATCGACTACCTGCGTGACAACGGCCTCGATGCGCGCAGCTACGAGGTCGCCTTCTGGAGCAAGGTACTGACGCCGGTGGTGGTGCTGGTGATGATCTTCCTGTCGCTGCCGTTCGTGTTCGGCTCGCTGCGCACCGTCGGCGTCGGACAGCGCATCTTCGTCGGTGCCCTGCTCGGCATCGGTTTTCTGCTGCTGAGCAGGGCCTTTGGCAACCTGGCGGTGGTGTACCGGCTCGATCCCCTGTTCGCGGCCCTGTTCCCCAGCCTGTTCTTCCTCGGGATCGCCTTCTGGCTGGTGCGACGGGTACGGTGAGAGCCGCCTTCGGGCGGGGGACGGCTCAGCGTACCAGCACCAGCCGGGTGCCCGACAGCCGGTCGTGCCAGGTCAGCCTTTCCGGGTCGAACAGGCACCAGAGGAAGCCCAGTCCCAGCGGCAGCCAGGAGAGGAGGGCGCTGGCGCAGCGCAGCAGGGCATGGCGCACTGTCGGTGCGCGGCCGTCGGGCAGCACCAGATAGAGCCGCCAGGCCCGCATGCCGAGGGTCTGATGGGTGCCATGGCTCCAGAAGTAGGTGAAGAAGGTGAATGGAACCGCCGCCAGGTAGGCGATGTAGAACGGGTTGCTGCGCAGGCCGGCGGTATCCAGCTGTTCCATCCCCTGGATCATGCCCAGGGGGACGACCACCAGGAACATGGCCAGGAACAGCAATCCGGCCAGCAGCAGGCTGTCGTAGAGGATCGCCGCCAGGCGTCGGGGCAGTCCGGCCGGTTCCGAGCGGTCCGGATCGATGAACGGGGTTGCGGGGGCAGTGGTCATGGCCGCGCCACTATACAATGCGCGACCGGATCGACTCCAATGTTCAGCCGTGACCCATGCGGCCGCGAATGGATGCCATCGCATCCGGATCTGCGCTGTTCGCCAATCCCCCGCTCCGGGTTCAGGGTGAGGAGGCGGGAAAGGCGAGGAAAGCCTCTGGACGACCTCCCATCCCGGAGCGGGTGTGGATCCAGGGGTCGTCCCCTGGATTCCGGCCTGCGCGGGAATGACGGAGTAACAACAATGACGCGGCAACGATTTCCCACTCGCAAAGTCGCAGAGGACGCCAAGATCATGAAGAATACCGATTTACGGTGGCCAAAGCGATCGAAGGGTAGATGAATCACCTGGCGCTCTTTGCGTCCTTGGCGTCTTGGCGAGAGTAACCATTCCCCATTCGCAAGGGCGCAGAGGACGCGAAGAGCCCCCGAACACCCTGTCAACCCGGCGAAGGCCAGGGTCCAGGGGATCGGATTCCCTGGATTCCGGCCTGCGCCGGAATGACGAAGGGGAGCTGTTCAGCCATTCCCGGTCCCTCGATCGATCGCTCCTCCGACCCTGCCCCTCTCCCCGGAGGGAGGGTCGGATTGAAGCGGGAGCCCGGGATCGCCGGTGGCACAACAATGCAACCTTTTCGGCCCATTTGCGTTAATCTGCGTCCATTCGCGGCCGCATCCCGCTGGCAGGGCTGCGGTGCCGGTCGGGATGGGTGTCGATAGCCGGCGGCCGTGATGGTGACGGCCCGCGACTGAACCACGGAGACCAGGCCCCTTGCCCCGACCCAGATACCGTCGTTCCCGGATCCTGTCGGCCCTGCGGCGTATTCCCATGCCGCTGCTGTCGATCCTGATCGGCGTGGTGTGCGGCGCCCTCGTCTGGCTGGTACTGGACCAGGTCCAGCCGCGGGCCCTGCGCGAGATCTTCTCCCACGAACTGCAGGAGCGGCTGGATCAGCAGGCCCGCGAGACCCTGATCCGCTTCGACAACTACGTCGAGTCCCACATCTCCACCACCCGGCTGCTGGCCAATCACCGCAACCTGGCCAGCTACCTGGAACCCGTCTACTGGCTGCAGGGGGAGCGGGCGGCACCGGTGATCTACTACCGCAACCCCCCCTGGCTGCCCGACGCCCGGCTCTGGCGCACCCTGGTGCAGCCGGCCCAGATCCTGCTGATCGACCGCTGGGGCCGCACCCGGGAGATCTACAACGTGGGTAGACGGGCCCTGCCCGGGGATCTGCTCGACATCGACGAGCTGTTCCTCAGCCAGGGACGGGTGCAGGGGGTGATGATCGTGCTGCAGGGGCAGCCCTACCTGCTGATCTCGGAGCGGGTGGAGGACGCCACCGGTACCTATATGGGCTTCCTGATGCTGGTGGTGCCGATCGACGAGGCCTTCCTGCGTGCCTCCCTGGAAGGGGTCTCCTCGGAGGAGGTGGTGGTCGGACTGATGGAAGTGGAGGAGCAGCGCTTTCTCTCCAGCAGTGATCCGCAGCACGTGCCGGTGGGGGCGCGCCGGGACCAGGTGGCGAAGGACTATGTCATCACCGCCCAGTCGTTCGCCGGCTACGAGGGCAGCGACCTGAACCTGCTGTTCGCCACCCTGGTGCCACGCAGCAGCGTGGAGGCCACCCGCCAGCGGGTCGCGACCGTGGAGCGGCGCCAGCGGCTGATCACCTCGGTCACCTTCATCGGTGTCTTCACCCTGGTGTTCTACCTGCTGTCGGAGCGCCTCAACCGGATCCTGCGGCGCATCTCCCTGTTCTCGCGCCGCGCCCTCGGCAGCGAGCAGCCGGTGATCGAGAAGGGCAACCAGATCTTCGTGCTGGAGGACTGGATCCGCCAGTTCATCGGCAACGTGCGCCGGGCGCGGGAGGAGATGCGGCGCGAGCACGAGACCGAGATGCAGGAGTCGGAGGCGTTGAAGCAGGCGATCATGGAGGCGGCCCTGGACGCCATCGTCACCCTGGATGAGGATGGCAAGATCATCGAGTTCAACTCCACCGCCGAACAGATGTTCGGCCTGCGCCGGGACGAGGTGATCGGCGCCGATTTCCCGCTGCTGATCCTGGCGCCGGAGAGTCGCTCGGTCTTCACCGGCCTGTGGTGGCGGTACCGCCGCGGCGGCAGCGCGGAGGAGGAGGGGGAGACGCGCGTCGAGATGGAGGCGGTACGGGGCGACGAACGCTTTCCGGTGGAGGTGGCGATCAAGCCGATCCGGCTGCAGCGGCGCCAGGTGTTCACGGTCTATGTCCACGACATCTCCAGCCGCCGGCGCGCGGAGCAGGAGATCCGCAACATGGCCAAGTTCGTCTCCGAGAGCCCCAGCCCGGTGCTGCGGGTCAGCCGCCGTGGGGTGATCCTATACGCCAACCCGGCCAGTACCCCCCTGCTGGAGTACTGGGGCTGCGAACAGGGGCAGACGCTGCCGGTCTACTGGCGTGAACGGGTCGCCCGGCTGTGTGATTCGGGGCGCAACTGGGAGGGCGAGATTGCCTACCAGGGGCGTGCCTACTCCCTGTTGATGACCCCGATCACGGATCTGGACTATGTCAACATCTACGGCCGTGACATCACCGCCATCCGCGAGGCGGAGAGCCTGGCGCGGGAGCACCAGCAGGAGCTGGTCCATGTCTGCCGCCTCAGCACCATGGGCGAGATGGCCACCGGCCTGGCGCACGAGCTGAACCAGCCCCTCTCGGCCATCGCCAATTATGCCAACGGCTGTGCCCGCCGGCTGCAGCAGGCCGACGAGAGCGGCGATCTCGGCTTCGCCCTGAAGCAGATCAACGACCAGGCCGAGCGTGCCGGCGAGATCATCCGCCGGCTGCGGCGGCTGGTGGGCAAGCAGCTGCCGGTACGCAATGTCACCAGCGCCAACGAGCTGGTGCGCGAGGTGAGCCGCTTCGTCGAGTTCGAGGCGAAGAAGGTGGGCGTGGTGATCGAACAGGAGCCGAGCCTGGATCCGGTGCCGATACGGGTGGATATCGTGCAGATGGAGCAGGTGCTGCTGAACCTGGTGCGCAATGCCCTGGATGCCCTGACGGAGGTGCCGACGGAACAGCGCCGGCTGCTGATCCGTACCCACCGCCTGGATCCCGATCTGGTCTCTATCGACGTGGTGGACAGCGGCCCCGGCATCGCGCCCGAGGTACTGGAGCATCTGTTCGAACCCTTCTTCACCACCAAGCAGAGCGGCATGGGGATGGGACTTGTGATCAGCGACACCATCGTCAGGGACCACGATGGTAGAATCGAGGCGACATCGCTCGACCAAGGCGGCAGCCGGTTCCGTGTTATCTTGCCCGCCTACCGGGCCGGGCAGGAGGAGAATGCCGAATGACGACCAGTGGCAAGGCCAACGTGTTCGTGGTCGACGACGACCAGGCCATGCGCAACTCGCTGAAGTGGCTGATCGAGTCGGTGGGCATGCACGTGGAGACCTACGATTCGGCGGCCGAGTTCATCCGCAACTACTACCCGGGCCGCGCCGGCTGCCTGCTGCTGGACGTGCGCATGCCCGGCATGAGCGGACTGGAGCTGCAGCAGTACTTCCTGGAGAACCAGATCAATATCCCGATCATCATCATCACCGGCCATGGCGATGTGCCGATGGCGGTGCGGGCGATGAAGGCGGGCGCGGTCGATTTCATCGAAAAACCGTTCAACGACGAACTGCTGCTGGAGAGCATCCGCAACGCCCTCAGTCTGGACGTGGAACGCCGTACCGCCCAGGCGGAGCGGGCCGAGATCGCCACCCGCCTGGCCCATCTCACCCCGCGCGAGCTGGAGGTGATGGAGATGGTCACCGACGGCAGGTCGAACAAGGAGATCGCCCAGGCCCTGGGGGTGAGTGCCAAGACGGTGGAGGCCCACCGCGCGCGGGTGATGGAGAAGATGGAGGCCCGCTCCCTGGCCGATCTGGTGAAGATGGCGGTGGCGGCCAACATGACCCGGCCGCCGGGCGAGGGGGAGTGAGGGCCGGACTCCCCGGCGGCGGAAGTCAGCCCTTTGGTGCCGGTGCGATCGGCGAGGTGGGCACGATGGCCACCTCGTCACCGTGGTCGATACGGGTGAAGGGCTCGGCGAACTGGCGGTTGACGGTGATGCGCACGCTGCCGTCCTGCAACAGGTGGGCCTTGTCCCGCTTCTGCCGCCGCAGCCACTCCAGCAGTCTCTCCACGTTCTCCACCGAGGCCGGCACCTGCACCGTCTCCGCCTCTTTGCCGAAGGCCTTCACCAGGTAGGTGAAGTAGAGCAGGTTCACCGTCTTCGGCCCTTCCGTGCCCGGTTCGCGGCGCCGGTATCCCATCTCCTCCAGCCGTTCCAGGTAACCGCGCCAGTTCTCCTCCTGGTGCCGGCCCAGTTCGTACAGGGTGTCCCAGGAGTAGATGCCGGTGTCGTGGCCGTCGTCGAACACCAGCCTTACCGCATACTGCCCCTGGGGCTCGATGGCGGTGATGTTGACCTCCTCCTTGCCCACCACCGGGTTCTCCAGGGTGCGCACCTCCTTGGCGCGGGAGAAGACGCGCAGGTATTCACACGGCAGCTCGAAGCGGCTGCCGTCGGCGAAGGCGATCACCAGCAGCCGGCTCTTGCTGTGCAGGTTGATCTCGGTGGGGATTCTGTCGCTCGACGGTTCGGTCATCGGGTCTGTCTTGCTGGTCGGGGGCCGCGGGGAGCGGATGGTTGCACAGCCGGGACGGGGACGCAACCGCTTCGACCCCGCCGTTCGGGAAACCCGCATGGGACTTCGTTCCAGCGGATGCCGGGCGGGGGGAGCCCCCTGGATTCCGGCCTGTGCCGCAATGGTGGTCGGGAGAAGCGCGCAGGCGCTCCGGACGAACTCCCCTGTCGCAGGGTGGTCAGGTTCCCCCGATACGGTCGAAATAACGCGCGCGGTAGAGGATGCGCGGCCGCGACTCGTCGTCCTCGAAACCGCTGCGGGTGTGCAGCACGTTGTTGCTGACCAGTCCCTGGCCCGATTGCAGGGTCCCCTCGAAGTGGTAGGGCGAGCGGGTCCGCAGCAGCCGCTTCAGCTCCGCCACCGCCTCCCGGGTCAGGGGATCGTCGCGCCACTCGATGCTGCGGCTGCGGTCGGTGTAGCGCATGTGCAGCTGCCCCCCCGGCAGGCGCATGAATACCGGGCCGGTTCGGGCCGGGCGCAACTCCTCGCCGTCGACCACGTTGGCCGGTATGGTCATCGCCCGGGGATGCATCAGCGCGCGGATGTACTCCGGATCGAGGTCGCGCAGCTGCATGTAGAGGATCTCGTGGTCCAGCAGCTCGTTGGCGCCCCCGCGGGCGGCCGGTTGCACGCAGTGCAGCAGCAGGCCCAGGATCTGGTGCTCCAGGTCGTTGTAGTAGCCGTCGGTGTGCCAGGCGATGGGGCGGTTGGAGTAGGGGATGTAACCCTGATGCAGGGCGTCCGGCTGCACCCGCAGCGAGGTGATGGCATCGTCGTCGGCGCACATGTTGTGATCCAGCCGCTCGAGGCCGAAGCGGCGTCCCAGGGCGCGGATCAGCCCCTTGTCCGGATCGTTCCCCCGGGCGCTGGCATAGAGGGCCATGTTGGTCTTGCGCACCCGCTGCAGCAGGGCGTCGTGCTCGGCCCCGGTGAGAGCGGCGGGATCCCCGATCTCCACCACCAGATCGCCCAGCCTGGTGGGATAGTCCTTCAGCTTCCATTCGCACCAGGCCTCGTAGGCGGCGCTGTCCTCCAGGTCGAAGGGGAAGGGGGGAGGGCTCTGTGATGGCTGCATGTTCATCCCACCTTGTCGAGAAAACGGCTGCGGAACTTCACCCCGAGGGATTCTGCCAGCTGCCTGCAGGCGGCGATGTCCACCCCTTCCAGCCCGTCGATGGCAGTGGCGGTGGTGTCCGCTATGTACTCCGGTGCCCGGCGCAGGAAA
>DRKP01000177.1 GCA_011051715.1 Sedimenticola thiotaurini
AGTTGTCCGCATCATGGTAGCGCAGAAACGCCTTGTGCAGCCGGCGCTGGCGCAGCCCGCGCGGGACCGGCATGGCATCGCCCCGGCGGCGCACCCGCTTCAGCGGGTTGCGGCCGGTGTGGTACATGGCCGAGGCGATGGCCAGAGGCGTGGGCAGGAATGCCTGCACCTGGTCCGGCCGGAAACCATTGCGCTTCAGCCACAGGGCCAGGTTGAGCATGTCCTCGTCACTGGTGCCGGGATGGGCGGCGATGAAATAGGGGATCAGGTACTGTTCCTTCCCCGCCTCTTTCGAGAACCTGTCGAACAGCTTCCGGAAGCGGTCGTAGCTGCCGATGCCGGGTTTCATCATCATCCGCAGGGGACCCGGTTCGGTGTGCTCGGGCGCAATCTTGAGATAACCCCCGACGTGGTGGGTCACCAGTTCGCGAATGTATTCCGGGTCCCGCACCGCCAGGTCGTAGCGCAGCCCGGAGGCGATGAACACCCGCTTCACCCCCGGCAGCGCCCGGGCCCGACGGTAGAGCCGGGTCAGGTGGGAGTGGTCGGTGGTCATGTTCTTGCAGATGTCCGGAAACACGCAGGAGAGGCGCCGGCAGGCATCCTCGATCCCCGCATCGCGGCAGCGCATCCGGTACATGTTGGCGGTGGGTCCGCCCAGGTCGGAGATGATGCCGGTGAACTCGGGCACCGTGTCGCGGATGGTCTCGATCTCGCGCAGCACCGACTCCTCGGAGCGGTTCTGGACGATGCGGCCCTCGTGCTCGGTGATGGAGCAGAAGGTGCAGCCACCGAAGCAGCCACGCATGATGGGGATGGAGAAGCGGATCATCTCCCAGGCCGGATTCTTTGCGTCCCCGTAGGCGGGATGGGGCCTGCGGGTGAAGGGCAGCTCGTAGAGCCGGTCCATCTCCCGTGTCTGCAGGGGGATCGGCGGCGGATTGAGCCAGACGTCCCGCTTTCCGTGCCGCTGCACCAGGGCGCGGGCATTGCCCGGGTTGGTCTCCAGGTGGAACACCCGCGAGGCGTGGGCGTACAGCACCGGGTCGGCCGCCACCTGATCGTAGGAGGGCAGCCGCACAAGGCTGCGCTCACGCACCAGGGTACGGGGCCGGCGATGGAAGTTCACCACCCGCCCCCCGCCCGCCTCCGCTTCGGCCGGGCAGGCCGGATCCGCCGCATAGGGGTCGGGATGGGGATCCACCGGGCCCGGTTCGTCCACCCGGGTGGAGTCGATCTCCACCCAGCCCCCGGGCAGCGCCCCCTGGTGCATGAAGCCGGTGCCGCGGATATCACGGATCTCGCCGATCCTCTCACCGGCGGCCAGCCGGTGGGCCAGCTCCACCACCGCCCGCTCGGCATTGCCGTAGATCAGCAGATCGGCCTTGGAGTCGGGCAGGATGGAGCGGCGCACCTTGTCCGACCAGTAGTCGTAGTGGGCGATGCGCCGCAGGCTGGCCTCGATGCCACCGATCACGATCGGCACCCCCCTGAATGCCTCCCGGGCGCGCTGGGCGTAGACCACCACCGAGCGATCCGGCCGCCGCCCCCCCTCGCCACCCGGGGTGTAGGCGTCGTTGGAGCGGATGCGCCGGTCGGCGGTATAGCGGTTGACCATGGAGTCCATGTTGCCGGCGGTGATGCCGAAGAACAGGTTGGGTCGCCCCAGGGCGCGGAACGGCTCCGCCGAGCGCCAGTCCGGCTGGGCGATGATGCCGACCCGGAACCCCTGGGCCTCCAGCAGGCGCCCGATCAGGGCCATGCCGAAGCTGGGATGGTCGACGTAGGCGTCGCCGGTGACGATGATGATGTCGCAGCTGTCCCAGCCCAGTTCGTCCATCTCGCGCCTGGACATGGGCAGCACCGGCGCGGTGCCGAAGCGCCGGGCCCAGTAGCGCCGGTAGGAGAAGAGGTCGGGGGCGGATTGCATGACAGACAGTATACAGCCTGTCATCGGCGGTTTGGTGATGCACCGGCCGCCATGACCGCGGACCGGTGCCGCTACAGCACGAAGGCCAGGATCAGCGGAATCACCACCAGGCTGCCCAGATTACCCAGCATCACGATGGAGGCGACCCGGTGCGGTTCCTGGCCGTAGCGCTCGGCGACGATGAAATTGAGCACCGCCGGCGGCAGCGCCCCGAACAACAGCAGCAGCCGGTACTGCAGCGGTTCGAGCTGCAGCAGGGGTTGCAGTGCCAGGGCGACGACGACGCCGGACAGGGGACAGGCCACCGCCCCCACCACCCCCATGCGCCAGTCGCTGAAGTCGATGCTGGTCAGGCGCACACCGAGGGAGAACAGCATCAGCGGGATGGCGATCTGCCCCACCATCCCGATCGGCCGGCTGAGGTAGAGCGGCAGCCCGGTACCGCTCAGGCTGAAGCCGAGACCGGCGAGGGACGCAATCAGGATCGGCACCTTGAACATGTCCAGCAGGGAGGCGCGGGCGTCGACCATGCGGGTGCCGACACTGAAATGGAGCAGGTTCTCCACCATGAACAGCACCACCGCCGCCGGCAGCGCCTGCTCGCCGAAGGCGAACAGCATCAGCGGCAGTCCCATGTTGCCGGAGTTGGAGAACATCATCGGCGGCACGAAGGTGCGGACCTGGTAGCCCAACAGCCGGGCCAGGGGCCAGGCAAGCAGGCCGGAGCCGAGCACCACCAGCACTCCGGCCAGGGCCAGCGGGCCGAAGGCGAGGATGTCGAAGTCACGGCCGACCAGCACGTCGAAGATCAGAGCCGGGGTGAAGATGTCCATGTTGAGCCGGTTCACCGCCGCCATGTCGGGGGCGTGACGGCGGCCATAGAGGTATCCCACCAGGGCGATGAAGAAGATGGGAAAGACGATGTTGAAGATCTGCTGCAGCATGGCTTACCGGCGTCCGGGTTCAGGTTTCGTGTTCACCCCTGGGGCACGCAGGAGACAGAGGGATGGATGAACAGGTCCATGTGTCTGCGCGGACCGGGAAAGCGGCACCCCGGTGGCGACAAAAAACCTCTGTGTTCCCCCTGTCTCTGTGGTTAAATTTCCCCTCCCCACCCACCACACAGAGCCGATGAGCGAAGAGACGCGAGACTACCCCGAACAACCGGCCAGGGTCTATTTCTTCGGCACCTGCCTGGTCGACCTGTTCTATCCCGGGGCGGGCATGGCCGGGATCCGGCTGCTCGAACGGGAGGGGGTCGAGGTGATCTATCCGCAGGAACAGACCTGCTGCGGCCAGCCGGCCTGGAACTCGGGCTACCGCGACCAGGCGCGGCGGGTGGCCCGGGTCCAGCTCGACTGCCTGTCCGAACCGCTGCCGGTGGTTGTGCCGTCCGGCTCCTGCGCCGGGATGATGCGCCATCACTACCCGGAGCTGTTCCAGGGCGACCGGGACCAGCCGCGCGCCCGCGAGCTGGCTGGCCGGGTGTATGAGCTGACCGAGTTCCTGGTGCGGGTGCTGCGGGTGCGGCTGCGGGACCTGGGACCGCCGCTGCGGGTGGCGCTGCACACCTCCTGCTCCGCCCGCCGCGAGATGGGGGTGGCGGAGGATCACCTGGCGCTGCTGCGGCAGCTGGAGAACGTGGAGCTGGTGGAGCCGGAGCGCAGGGAGGAGTGCTGCGGTTTCGGCGGCACCTTCGCGGTCAAGCACCCGGAGATCTCCGCGGTCATGGTCAGGGACAAGGCCGACGCCATCCGCGACACCGGCGCAGCCCGCCTGGTCAGCGGCGACTGTGGCTGTCTGATGAACATCGACGGCCACCTGCGCTACCGCGAAGTGGACCTCCCCGCCGACCACATCGCCGGCTTTCTCTGGGAGCGGACCCGTGGCGCTGACTGAGGAGGCATTCCACCGCGGCGTCCGCCACGCCCTGGACGATCCCCAGATCCGGCGCAACTTCCGTCGCGCCATGGACGGGCTGATCCGCAAGCGCCTGGCCGCCTTTCCCGACCCGGCCGAGCTGGAGCGGCTGCGGCGGCAGGCGGCGGGGATCCGTTCCGACGCCCTCGCCCGCCTGCCGGAACTGCTGGAGCAGCTGGAGCACAACTGCAGCCGCAACGGCATCCGGGTACACTGGGCGGAGACTGTGGACGAGGCCAACGCCATCGTGCTCGGGATCATGCGCGATCACGATGCCCGGATGCTGATCAAGGGCAAGTCCATGGTCTCGGAGGAGATGGAGCTGAACCGCTTCCTCGAGCGGCACGGTATCGAGTGCCTGGAGTCCGACCTGGGCGAGTTCATCATCCAGCTGGTGGGCGAGGCACCGTCCCACATCATCGCTCCGGCGATCCACAAGAACCGCCACCAGGTGGCGCAGATCTTCCGCGACAAGTTTCCGGAGATCCCCTACACCGACGACATCGAACAGCTCACCCGCAACGCCCGCGGAATCCTGCGGCGCAGATTCCAGCAGGCACCGGTGGGGCTGTCGGGCGTCAATTTCGCAGTGGCCGAGACCGGCACCCTGTGCCTGGTGGAGAACGAGGGCAATGGCCGCATGTGCACCACCGTGCCGCCGGTGCACATCGCCGTCACCGGCATCGAGAAGGTGGTGGAGAGGCTCGCCGACATCCCGCCCCTGCTCGACATCCTGGTACGCTCGGCCACCGGCCAGCCGATCTCCACCTACTTC
>DRKP01000178.1 GCA_011051715.1 Sedimenticola thiotaurini
CCCAGAACAGCCTCATCCGCCGCCGCGACATGCAGTTGCGGCGCGGTTACCGGGTGGTGTTCAAGGAGGGATCACCACACCAGCCACAGTAGGGGCAGGCAGCGGTTTACTTCTGGATCGCCTCGACGAACCGGCTGATCTCGATCACCGTGTTGAACTTCAGATTGTCGGTGAACACCGGCATGTTGCGCTCCTGTCCCTCGCCCACCTTGTGGCGGCCGTCGACGGCGCGAAACACCCGCTCCTGTACCGTCATCCCCTCCGGCATGGTCTGCTTCAGGGTGGTCAGGTCGGCCGGCTGGATCTTCAGGATCTTCGCCAGCGGTCCCTTGCCATCGGCATTCATGCCGTGGCAATTGACACAGAAGATGCGAAAGTGGGCGGCTCCCCTCTCGATCATCTCCTGGTCCGATTCCGCCAGCGCCACATTGCTGGCCAGGCCCATGACCACTGCCATGGCCGCCACTGCTGCAAGGTTTCTCGACTTCATGGTTACGGTTTTCCCCTCAGGCGCACATCATTTGCTCAGTTTCATACTGTGCCGGCATGGGGTCTAAGGAAAAGGAGCGCTTGATTGACCTCCATCAAGGTCCGGTGCAGCGGCGGGGCGGCGGCGCAGCAGACAGAGGAAGAAACCATCCATCTCCCCGTCCGGTATCACCCGCACCGCCCTCGCCAGGGCGGGATCCCACCGCCTCCCCTGCCACCGGGTCAGGCCCGGTATCCAGTTGTCGACCGGAAGCCGGACCGGTTCCAGCCGGAGCTCGGTACCGTGGCGACGCAGCAGTCCGTCGACCACCTGCTCGTTCTCTTCCGGAGCGAACGAGCAGGTGCAGTAGAGCAGCCTCCCTCCCGGTTTCAGGCTGTGAAAGGCAGACTCCAGCAGACGCCCCTGCTTGCGGGCCGACTCCTTCACCTTCTTCGGGCTCCAGTGGGCCCAGCTGGCCGGATCCGCGGTGCGGAAGCGGGCCTCGGAGGAACAGGGGGCATCCAGCAGGACGCGGTCGAAGCGGCCCGGCACCTTGCGCCCCACCGCTCGGCCATCCATGCGGTAACTCCTCACCATGGTGACACCGTGCCGCTGCAGATTGGCCTGCAACCGGAAGAAGCGCCCCTTGACCGGCTCCACCGCCGAGATCCGCCCCCGGTTCTGCATCATCGCCGCCATCTGCAGCGTCTTGCCGCCGGGTGCAGCGGCCAGGTCCAGCACCGTCTCGCCGGGCACCGGGTCGAGCACCAGCGGTGCCAGCATCGAAGAGGGATTCTGGATATAGAGTCGACCTTCGGCGAACGCGGACGATTCGGTCAGGGCGCGGCGCTGGCCTCCCTCCACCCGGTAGGCGGCCGGTGCCCAGGAGATGGGCCGGAGGTCGAAGCCGGCCTGCTCCAGTTCCCGCCGCACGACGGCCTCCTCCCCCCGCAACGGGTTGATCCGGAAGCAGGTCGGCCGTTCCATGTCGAAGGTGCGGAGGCAGGTGTCGTAAAGATCCGCCGGCAGGATCGTCTGCAGCCGCTGAAGAAAGGCCTGGGGCAGGGTGGAGGACATCCGGCGGTCAGGGGAGGCAGTGTTGGAGCCGGCGAGAGGACTTGAACCCCCGACCAGCTGATTACAAATCAGCTGCTCTACCAACTGAGCTACGCCGGCGCGAATCTGGCATTCTAGAAGATCACCCCGGACGTGGCAACGCGGGGCAGGGGTGCTCTTCGACACCAACCCCCTTCATCCGGGGACGCAACTGGCGCAGGAGATCCACCACATCCGGTTCATCCCCCTGGTAGTCGATATAGAACCGGGGCTGCATCCTTCTTCTGGCGAGAAGTTCGGCGGGAAAGCCCTTGGCCTCGATCTGCCGGCGCCTCTGTTCCGCGTTGCGTTCGCGCCGGTACACACCGAGGGAGATGCCGTTCTTGAGCTCACCACGATAGAAGCGGCTCAGATCCTCCACCCCCTGCTCCCGCAGTGCCCGCACCGCGTCGATCGCCTCCCTCTGGGTGGCATAGGGGCGGATGATGACCCAGTAGCCGGTGATCACCTCCTCCTGTTGCGATCGCAGGGTCGCCTCGATCTGCCGCTCCACCAGTCGCCCGATCAGCTGGCGCGCGGCATCCTCCTCCCGGAACGGGCCGATCACCCCGCACTGGCGCGCCACGGCCGGTTCCGCAGCGGGGGCCGCTGCCGGAGGGATCCCGTCGACCACCGCCGGGGGTCTCCCCGTCTCCGCGCCGGCGGTCGGGGTTTCCGGTGGAGTGGGTGGCATCTGCACATCGACAGGCGCCGCCGTGGTGGTTGTGGCCTCCTCGTCCGGTCCCATGTCCGGTGACGTCGCGGCGGGTTCCGGTTGGGGTGGCGGTGCCACTTCCGCGACCCGGGCGGACTCGTCCACCCGGCTCCCGTCGCCCGGGGGGGCGCTCCCCGACGGCACCCCGGATTCCACCGTGTCTTGCGGTACCCCGGGCTGCACCCGCGCCTGCTCCGGCAGCGGCGGTTGCGGTAGCGGCGGCGATGCCTCACCGATCCCATCGTCCGGCTGGCCGCCCTCGACAGCCATCGTCGCACCCTGCCCGGGCACCTCCGACAGCAGCTGCAGGTGGCCGATCTCCGGCTCGACCACCCGGGTGTGGTGGCGCAGAGCACGCTTCTCTTCGCTCCACCCCCACAGGAACAGGGCGACATTGGCGCCCAACAGCAGGATGAACAGCCATTTCATGCCGCCTCACCCGCCGCCCGCATCAGGCCGCTGAAGACCAGGTCCGGGCGTACCGAGCAGGGTCGCCCCAATCGGGTTGCCAGCAGTTCGGCATCGTTGCCGGTCAGAACCAGGGCGAGTTCCGTCCCGCTCGCGGCCTCGATCCCGCGCACCACCTTCTCCACCATCCCCGCCATCGCCAGCAGTGGGGCCAGGCGGACGGCCGAGCCGGTGTCCCGTCCCAGCAGGCCGGACGGCGGATCACCGGGCTCGGCGGGGAAATGGGTCGCCTGCAGCAGGGCCTCGGTCATCAGGTGCCGGCCCGCCAGGATCAGTCCACCCTGGTGCCGGCCGGCGGCATCGATCACGTCGAGGGTGACGGCAGTACCGCAATCGACGATACAGGCCGGGGAGAGCCCCTCCCCATGGACCGCCAGCAGGGTGAGCCAGCGATCCACACCCAGCCGTTCCGGATCCGGATAGGCGTTGGTGACACCAAGCATGTTTCGCCGCGAGACGATCCGCTCCACGGTGATGCCCCAATACTCGCGGACCCAGTCACACAGTTGTGCCACCCATTCCGGGTCGGCCACACTGGCGACCACCATCCGCCGGGGTCCGGTCAGGCCACCCCACAGTCTCTCGGCCAGATCGGTGGCCCCGATTCCCCGATGCGCCGCCCGCTGTATCGGCCCGGGCGCCGGATCCAGCCAGCGCCACTTCAGATTGGTATTGCCGATATCCACCAGCAGCACTCTATCCCGAATCGATTCCATTGTCCTCAGGGTCCCGCCTGTCTGAGACTCACCTCGCCCCCGAAGTGGGCGCTGATCCCCCGGCCGGTCTCCAGCAACAGGGCACCGCGCGGATCGATGCCCCGGTGTATGCCGGCCACGCGCCGGTCACCGGCCGTCAGTTCCACCGCCTTTCCCAGGTAATGGTCGAAGCGTTCCCAGCGCGGGACGAACGGGGACAGTCCCTCCCGCTGGTACTGGCTGAGGGCCCCGATCAACGCTCCCACCACCTGGCCCGCGACCCGGTTTCGGTCCAGCGCCGCTGCTCCCGGGATGCGGGACAGCGCCACCCACGGCTGGTCGATTGAGGCCCCCTGCTCCCGCTCCATCCGCAGGTTCAGACCGAGCCCCAGAACCACCCGGCTGGTCCCGCCCTGCTCACCGGAGACCTCCAGCAGAAGGCCGCCCAGCTTCCGCTCCCGCCAGTGCAGGTCGTTGGGCCACTTCAGGGCGACCTCAGCGACACCGAGCCCCTGCAGGCACTCCGCCACCGCCACGCCGGCTGCCAGGCTGAGGCCGCTCAGGGCGGCCATCTCCAGATCGTACTGCCAGTACAGGGAGAGATAGAGATTGCCGCCGAAGGGAGAGACCCAGGAACGGCCCCGGCGACCGCGCCCCTCGGTCTGCTGTTCCGCCAGGCAGACATGGCCATTGGCCAGTCCCTGGACCGCCTTCTGCATCAGATAGCGATTGGTCGAGTCGATCCGCTCCAGGATCTCCAGCTCCGCCGGCCGGACGCAAAGGGAGGCGGGGAGTGCGGACAGGATGGCGTCCCTGTCCAGCAGCTGCAGTGGTCCGGCCAGGCGGTAGCCGCGCCCCTTGACGGCGTGGATCTCCAGGCCATGCCGCTCCCTGATCTGCTGCAGCTGTTTCCAAACGGCGGCACGGGTGACGGAGAGCCGGTCGGCCAGCTCCTGGCCGGAGTGAAACCGGCCGTCGGCAAGCAGCCGTATGATCTGCAGATGGTTGCTCATTCAGGGCTCCCGGCCGACGCCCTTCCCACGGTTACCGAGCCAACTGCTGCGGGCGGCTGCGGTCTCCCCATCCACAGCTTCGATCAACCACAGGTCACAGGTATCGGCGGGTGGTGCCACCGGTATCGGCTCGCATTGCAGCAACTCGTCACGCCGGAAGGCATGTATCCGGACCGGTTCGCCGGCCGGAAGTCTGGCCAGTTGTTCATCGATGGTGTCGAGGCTGCAGCGTATTCCGTCGATGGCAACCAGCAGGTCCCCGGCCGACAGGCCGGCCCGGCAGGCCGGGCCATCCTCGATGACAGAGGCGAGGCGAATGCCACAGCCATCCTTTTTCCAGCGCACACCGATGGAGGGAGGAAGGGATCCTCGCTGTTTCACATCCGCATCCCCTTTGCGAACGCCCCCCTCGTCGCGCCGGGAGCTGGCCGGTCGCAACTCCATGCCGACACCCACTGCTCCCAGCAGCTCCGCGAGTGGGGGATCTTCGGTCCCATGGACGTAGCGTTGGAAGAACGGAGCCAGATCCCCGCCATGCACCTCGGCGGCCAGGGCCTCGATATCACCGGGGCGGACCCCGGTTCCGGTCATGCCATGACGCCGCCAGAGCAGCCGCATCAGGTCGTCCAGCGACCGTTCACCCTTGCTGGAGCGGCGGATGGTCAGATCCAGTGCCAACGCCACCAGCGCCCCCTTGGAATAGTAACTGACGATGGCGTTGGGGGCGTTTTCGTCCTGCTTGTAGAGCTTGGTCCAGGCATCGAAGCTGGACTCGGCCACGGACTGGCGAAACCGTCCCGGAGTCCTCATCACCCGGGTGATCTGCCGCGCCAGCAACACCAGATAGCTCGTTTCATCGATACAGCCGCTGCGTACCAGGCAGAGATCGTCGTAGTAGGAGGTGATGCCCTCGAACGCCCACAACAGAGTGGTATGGACCTCATGGGAGAGGTCGGCCTGCTGCAGCGCCTCCGGGGCGATGCGCTTGACGTTCCAGAGATGGAAGTATTCGTGGCTGCACAGACCGAGCAGGCGTCGATAGCCCTCCCCCACTTTCGACTCACCGGGAACCGGGAGGTCATCGCGCCTGCACATCAGCGAGGTGGAACTCCTGTGTTCCAGACCACCGTAGCCATCGCCGACCACCGTCAACTGGAACAGATACTGCTCCATCGGCGGCAGGCCACCAAACAGGTCGATGTGGGTGGAGCAGATCTTTTTCAGATCGGAACAGAGCCGTTTCAGGTCGCCGCGGTGCCGGCCGGTCACCGCCAGTTGGTGCCCGGTATCCCCGATCTGGAAGCTTTCCAGTGAAAATCGTCCCATCTCCACCGGATGGTCGATCAGCTCCCAGTAGTCGGCCGCCTGGTAGGAACCGAACCCCAACCGGGGAGCGTTACTGGCAGGGAGCGTGGTCGCGACGCGCCAGCCTTCATAGGCGGGGCCATCGGGCGGCCGGATCTCGACTTCGCACTCTTCCCGTTCCCTGCCGAGCACCCGCAGGAACACGGACGTACCATTGAAATATCCGTGGCCGGTATCGAGGTGAGCCGCCCGCACCGACAGGTCCCAGGCGTAGACGTCGTACTGGATCCTGATCTCCCCGCCACAAGCCTCGATACGCCAGGTCTGCTTGTCCTCCTTTTCGACATCGATTGGTCCGGTGTCACAGCGGGCGGTGAGACTGACGATATTCCTGGCGAAGTCCCGGATCATGTAACTGCCCGGAATCCAGGCCGGCAGAGTGACTCGCAGGGGACCGGGCAGTTGCCACTCCAGCCGCAGAATGACACGGTAGAGGTGTGCCTCCGGGGAGAGGGGCTGGATACGGTATCTGA
>DRKP01000179.1 GCA_011051715.1 Sedimenticola thiotaurini
AAGGTGGATCAGGAGGAGGTGAAGAAGTTCGTCTCCGAGCGCGGCCGCAAGTACGTGATCGACAACGTCATCACCCGCTGTCCGACCCAGGCGCTGGCGCTGAACGACGACGACACCCTGGAAGTGAACAACAAGGACTGCGTGCGCTGCATGCACTGCATCAACGTGATGACCAAGGCGCTCTCGCCAGGAGACGACAAGGGCGTCACCCTGCTGTGCGGTGGCAAGCGGACGCTGAAGATCGGCGACCTGATGGGCACCGTGATCGTCCCCTTCCACAAGCTGGAGACGGACGAGGACTTCGAGTGGCTGGAGGAGCTGGCCACCGAGATCCTGGACTTCTTCGCCGAGAACGCGCTGGAGCACGAGCGCACCGGCGAGATGATCGAGCGCATCGGCCTGGACAACTTCCTGGAGGGCGTCGGCCTGGAGATCGACCCCAACATGATCAGCCGCCCGCGCATGAATCCCTATGTCCGCATGGACGGCTGGGACGACGAAGTGGCCAAATGGGAGGAGCGGCGCGCCTCGTCCACAGGTTCCTGAGCCAATCCCCACACAGTCCCCGGGCCGGCCGGTCCGGGGACTTTTCACCACCCCTCTGCCGCCTCCCTGGGGTTCACCGGCCATCCTGCAGACCCCACACCCCTCCCCGCAGTTAAAGATTTCGCCGGCCATGCCGACGCATCCCCTTGAGCACGTTGCGAAATCGGCCTTCGCCCCCGCCTGCGACCTGCCACGATCCGCTTCCTTTCTCCCTGTCCCCGAGAGAACCCGGATGCCGGAACGGCCACGGAAAGGGCAGCCCGGCCGCTTCCAAAGCGATCCGGCAACGAACAACAAGAACACTGCAGGAGCAACAACAATGCGACTCAAGCACAAGATCATCGCCGGGGCGGTACTGCTCAGCGCCGTCCCAATACTTATCGCCAGTCTCGGCATCGGCGGCATGGCCTCGGACACCAGCCGTCACGCCCTGGAAGAGGCGGCGCAGGAGCGGCTGGTGGCATTGCGTGACGCCAGCACGGACCAGATCGGCGACTATTTCGAGACCATTCGCAAGCAGATCGCCAACCTGTCCCGCTCCGGTGAGACCGCAAAGGCGCTCACCGCCTTCCGCGATGCCGTCACCGGGCTCTCCGGTGAGGTGAAGGAGATGGACGTGGACAGCCTCCGGCGCGAACTGGGTCAGTACTACAGCGGGGATTTCACTACCGAGTTCGGGCGTCGCAACCCGGGCGAAACGGTGGATACCGGGAGCCTGCTGGAAAAACTCGATGCGGTCGGCGTCGCGCTGCAGCACCGCTTCATCCGGGCCAACCCCAACCCCCTTGGGCAGAAGGACAGGCTGGTCGACCCGGCGGACGGCTCCCGTTACGGCAGGCTGCACACCCGCTACCACCCCTACCTGAAGGACTTTCAGCAGCGTTTCGGCTTCTACGACATCTTCCTGGTCGACATCGACAGCGGCCGCGTCGTCTACTCGGTGTTCAAGGAGCTGGACTTCGCCACCTCCCTGAAGGACGGGGCCTATGCCGGCACCGGCATCGGCCAGGTGTTCCGCCAGGCCAGCCAGGCCACCGATCCCGACTTCGTCGCCTTCTCCGATTTCACCCCCTATCTGCCCTCCTACCGGGATCCCGCCGCCTTCGTTGCATCACCGGTGTACGACAATGGAACCAAGGTGGGGGTCCTCATATTCCAGATGCCGATCGACCACATCAACAGTGTCATGGGTCACCATGGCAAGTGGCGGGAAGCGGGCCTGGGAGAGACCGGTGAGACCTACCTGGTGGGCCCGGACCGGCGGATGCGCAGCATCAGCCGCTTTCTGGTCGAGGACCGGGATGGATTCCTGCAGGCCGCCAGCGACAGCGGCCTGGATGCCGCCACCATCTCCCGCATCGAGAGCAAGAACACCACCATCGGCCTGTTTCCGGTCGATACCGAGGGCAGCCGCAAGGCCCTCGCCGGAGAGACCGGCTTCGCCGTCTTTCCCGACTATCGGGGCGTCCCGGTGCTGTCCGCCTATGCCCCGATCACCATCGGTGGCCAGAACTGGGCCATCCTGGCCGAGATCGACGAGGCCGAGGCGTTCGGACCGGCCCGGGAGCTCAGGTCGAAGCTGATCTGGGTGGCGGCGCTCATCTCCCTGGTGCTGATCGCGATCGCCTCCGCCATCGGCGTCTGGTTCGCCGGTTCCATCTCCCGGCCCATCCTGCAGCTGGCGGACTCGATGGAGCAGCTGGAGCGGGATTCCGATCTCACCCTTCGCCTCGACATCAACAGCAGGGACGAGCTGGGTACGGCGACCACTGCCTTCAACCGGATGGTCGAACGTTTCCAGGGCAGCATCCGGCAGGTCACCGATGCCGCCGCGCGACTGGCCAGCACCGCCGAACAGACCTCGACAGTCAGCGACCGGACCAACAAGGCGGTGCAGCAACAACTCACCGAGACCGGTCAGCTGGCCACCGCCATGACCGAGATGAGCGCCACGGTGAAGGAGGTGGCGGCCAGCACCCAGAGCACTTCCGACGCCGCCGGCGAGGTCAACGACGAGGCCCGTGACGGTCACGAGGCGATGCAGGCGACCCAGCAGCAGATCGGGCAACTGGCCAGCGAGGTGGAACGCGCGGCCGAAGTGATCCAGCAGCTCGAGAGAAACAGCAACGAGATCGGGGCCGTCCTCGACGTTATCCGCGGCATCGCCGAGCAGACCAACCTGCTGGCCCTGAACGCGGCCATCGAGGCGGCCCGGGCCGGTGAGCAGGGGCGTGGCTTCGCCGTGGTGGCGGACGAGGTACGCACCCTGGCGAGCCGTACCCAGCAGTCGACCGAAGAGATCAACCAGATGATCGAGACCCTGCAGGAGGGAACGCGGCAGGCGGTGAGCGTGATGACGACGAGCCGGGACAAGGCACGCTGCGCCACCCAGCAGGCCGACCGCACCAGTCGCGCCCTCACCACCATCACCGACTCCATCGCCAGGATCTCGGACATGAGCACCCAGATCGCCAGCGCGGCGGAAGAGCAGAGCGTGGTGGCGGAACAGGTGAGCCGCAGCGTGGTGCAGATCAACGATACCACCGAGCAGACTGCTGCGGGCGCAAAAGAGACCTCGGAGGCGGGGGCGGAGCTGTCGCGCCTGTCGTCCGCCCTGCAGAGCCTGGTCCGGCAGTTCCGGGTCGCCTGATCCGGAAACAGGACATGGGGAACCACTCCACCGCTGCGACGGCGTTGCCGACGACATCGCCTGCGCCGGATCATTGTGGTATAAAATCAGGCAGATTGTGCTCGTGCCGCGTGTTCAGCCACCTGGTACGCCTGTTGGACAATGGCCCTTTCCCCGCCAGCAAGGAAGCCGGATCAACCGGATACCGGACCAATCGGAACGAACCGGCCCTGCCCCCGCCACTCTCACCACAGGCTGGCTCCGGCAATGGCGATATCGGTGGACATCAGCGACGATCGGCGGGTGATGATCGTGAAGTTGACAGGGCGCCTCACCTACGACGACTGGCCCGAGTTCAGGGACAAGTGCCTGCACACCGCCGGCCTCTCCGAACTGCTGCTCGATGTACGCCACCTGAAAGAGATCAACGTCGCCGGCTTCTCCATGCTGCTTCTGCTGCGGCGGCGCCTGTTCCGGCAGGACCGGAGGGTGACCCTGCTCACCTGCAACACCGATGTCGCGAGATTTCTGCACTGGCTCGAATTCGAGCAGTGGTTCCAACTCCCCCGGGGCTGTACCGAAGGCCGGCAGGTGGACGATTGCAGTACCCTCTGCAACCGGATGATCCGCGACTTCAGGGACAGATATCGTGTCTGTTGAACGGAAGCTGTACCGATGACGGCAGAACTGGAACCCGGCCGGCAGTCAAGATGGCAGGTGGATGGTGAGGCGGTACCGCTCCCCCTGATGACGACAGGACCCCGGAATGGCGATCCCCGGCCACCGGACGAACTGGAGCGGCTGCGCGCCGAAAACGCCAGGCTGCGACAGTCGTTGCACCGGAGCGAGCGGCGCTTCCAGGAACTGCTCGACCAACTGCCCATCATCGCCGTCCAGGGCTACGACCAGTCCCACCGCGTCATCTTCTGGAACCGGGCCAGCGAACAACTGTACGGCTTCCGCCGGGAGGAGGCCCTGGGCCGCCGGCTGGAGGAGCTGATCATCCCGCCGGAGCTGCGGCCACAGCTCAGCGCGGCGATCGATGCCTGGCTGCAGCACGGTAAACCGATCCCCGCAGGCGAGCTGTCGCTGCAGCGCAAGGATGGTTCCAGGGTGCCCGTCTTCTCCAGCCATGTGATGCAGCGGGGGATCGGGGGGCAGCCGGAACTGTACTGTATCGACGTCGATCTCTCGCCCCTGCACACCAGCATGGCGGAACTGCAGCGGACCGAAGAGCGACGCCGGATCCTGCTGGAACAGCGCAAGGACAGCCTGATGCGCGAGGTTCACCACCGCATCAAGAACCACCTGCAGGGGATGGCAGGCCTGCTGAGACAGCGCGGACGCGCCCATCCCCTGCTGGCCGGGCCCCTCAGCGAGGTGGTGGCGCAGATCGAGTCCATCGCCGTGGTCTATGGGCTGCAGACGCAGATGCCGTGCATGCAGATCCGTTTCAACAGGATGCTCGACGCCATCGTACGCAGCGCCATGAACATGAGCGACATCCCGCTGTCGGTGATCCACGAGGCCGGCAGCGGCGAGCGCGAGCTGGACCGGGAAAAGGCGGTCGCGGTGGCGCTGGTGATCAACGAACTCCTCACCAATGCGATCAAGCATTTCCGGCCAAGACGCGGAGCGGACGACCAGGAGATCGGGGTCATCTACCGTCAGCAGGCGGGCAGCATCCTGCTGACCGTCACCAATCCGGGCACTCTGCCCGCCGGATTCGACCTGGAGGCGGCCCGTGGGCTGGGTACCGGACTCGAGCTGGCGGCCACCATGCTGCCCAGTGAGGGGGCGACGCTCGCCATCGGCCAGGACGGTGACCGGGTGGTTGCGGAGCTGTGGATCCGGCCACCGCTGCTGCTGGATGGCGACGGGAGCGACCGCCCGTGAACGGCACTGGCGAAGAGGGGACGATGAGACGGAAGACCCTGCTGCTGGTCGACGACGACGGGCTGGTGCTGGCCACCATGGGCCGGGAACTGAGGGAGAGCGGCTACGATGTCCTCGTCGCCGACGATGGCGAAAAGGGGCTGGCACTGGCGGCCCGGACACCGCCACCGGATCTGGCGATCCTGGACATCCGCATGCCCGGGATCTCCGGGATCGAGCTGGCGGCCCTGCTCCGGCAGAACGGGATCGCCTCCATATTTCTGACTGCGTACGACGACAGGACCTACGTGGAGCAGGCCATCGCCGAAGGGGCCCTCGGCTACCTGGTCAAGCCGATCGACGTCGGCCGGATCATTCCCACCATCGAAACAGCACTGCACCGGTCTGCCGAACTGGAGCGGCTGCGGGAGAAAGCGCGGCGGCTCGGCAGCGCCCTGGAGACCGGCAATTCGGTCAACGTGGCGGTCGGCATGCTGATGGAGCACTATCGGCTGGAACGCAGCGAGGCCTATGAGCTGCTGCGCCGGAAGGCCCGGTCGGAACGCCGCAAGGTGAAGGAGGTGGCGGACGAGGTGATGGCCGCCTGGGAGGAGATCGACCTGCTGCTGCCACGACCGTCCCGCGCCTGATACGCTCCTGCCGGTTGCGGCCAGGGGGTGGCCGTCCCCGGCCGGGGCGTGCCCCGGGTTGCCCTGTGGCGGTCCGATCAGCTCCTGTCGAAATGCACCGTTGCATCGTGCCGGTCGATCTCCAGCCCGAGCTCACAGTAGGCGTTTGCGGCGACCGGATCGTCGCCACAGCTGCAGCCACCCACCACCTCGGTGAAGAACACCCCGATCCGCAGCCTGAGCACGGCCGGCTCCTCTGTTGCCTGCAACAGGGTGACGGCGATATCACTGTCGTCCACCAGGCCACCCTGCACCGCACCCCGCTGCAGCGGCAGGCTGCCCGCCGGCAACGCCCGCAGCTCCCGTTTCAGGACGGCCGGGAAATCCCCTCCATCCCAGGCCTCCAGGGTGTCCGGCAGCCTGAACGCCGATGCACCACCCAGTCCCATCTCACCCGGATTCTTCATAGCGGCTGCGGACCTCCAGTATCTGCGGCAGGATACGGTCGAACAGGGTCACCAGCTCCGGATCGAACTGGATGCCCGACTGCTCCCGCATGTAGTCCGCCGCCTGCTCCGTCGTCCATGCCCGCTTGTAGGGGCGACGGGTGGTGAGGGCATCGAACACGTCCGCCACCGCGACGATGCGGGCGGAGAGGGGGATGGCGGTCTCCCGCAGACCGGCCGGGTAACCGCTGCCGTTCCAGCGCTCGTGGTGGTTGAGGGCGATCTCCCGTGACAGCCGCAGCAGCGCCGAATCGTGCTCGCCGATGATGTCCGCCCCATACTGGGGGTGGCGGCGCATCTCCACCCACTCCTCCTGGTCCAGGGGACCCGGCTTGAGCAGAATCCGGTCGGGGATCCCGATCTTGCCGATGTCGTGCATGGGGGCGGCGTTGAACAGCAGATCGACCCACTCCGCGTCGCTGCCCAGGGCCTCCGCCAGCAGACGCGTGTAGTGGCTCATGCGGATCACGTGCAGGCCGGTCTCGTTGTCCTTGAACTCGGCGGCACGGCCGAGCCGGCGGATGATCTCCAGCCGCGTCGTCACCAGCTCCGCGGTGCGCTCCCGCACCTTGCGTTCGAGCCGGCGGTTCTGGTCGTAGAGCGCCAGCTGGGTACGCACCCGGGCCAGCACGATGGGCGGACTGACCGGCTTGGTGATGTAGTCGACCGCACCCAGGGCGAGCCCCTTCGCCTCGTCCTCCACTTCGCTGCGGGCGGTGATGAAGATCACCGGCAGCCGACGGGTGCGGGGATCCGCCTTCAGTTCCCGGCACACCTGGTAACCGTCCATGCCCGGCATCATGATGTCGAGCAGGATCAGGTCCGGATGGGGGAGCGTCCGGGCGATCTGCAGGGCACGCTCACCACTGGTCGCCGCCCTGACCCGATAGTGCGGCCGCAACAGGCCGCTCAGCACGTCGATATTGTCCGGTACATCGTCCACCACCAGGATGGTCTGCCGTCGGTCGCCGGTCACCGCTCCTCCCCTCCGTCATCCAGCGCGATGCCCCGTTCCGCGGCGACGCGCTTCAGCACCAGCGCAGCACCGCTGAGATCATAGTTGCTCACCCGCTCCTCGATCTCCTGCCAGCCGGGACTGCCGCCCAGCTCCGGCCGGACCTGCCCCAGCAGCTCCGTGGCGGCGGTATCGTCGTCCCGAAGCAGGCGATACAGGGTGTCGATCCTCTGCTCCAGGGGCGTGTCCCCGGCCCCTGCCGCAGCGGATGGCGCCCCCCCGTCGTCCCAGCGTTCCAGGCCGGCGACCAGGGCATCCAGGGCAGTGGCCAGCTGCTGCAGGTCGTTCTGCACCCCGGTCTCCGGCGCCCGCTCGCGCAACGCCTGCTCCAGTGACGCCGCCTGACGGGACAGGGGCGTGGCGCCGAGCGTCGCCGCCGTACCCTTGAGGGTATGGGCATGGCGCACCGCCTCCTCCCGGTCCCCCGCCGCCAGGGCGGCGCGGATGGCCGCCACCTGATCGCGCCCGCTATCGCGGAAACGGCGCAACAACCGCCGGTAGAGATCCGGATCGGCGCCCGCCACGGCCAGGCCGGCAGCCGTATCCAGCCCCTCGATCGAGGGCCAGTCGTGGCGCCGCCCATCAGCACCGGTCCGCTCCTGCCATGGTGCCGGTTGCGGCTGCGACGGGTGGATCCACCGCGCCAGGGTGCGGAACATCTCCTGTACCGAGATCGGCTTGGCGATGTGGTCGTTCATCCCCGCCTCCAGGCAGCGCTCCCGGTCACCGGCCATGGCATTGGCGGTCATGGCGATGATCGGCAGATCGGCGAAGCGCTCCTGCTCCCGGATGCGCCGGGTCGCCTCGTAGCCATCCATCACTGGCAGCTGGATGTCCATCAGCACCCCGTCGAAGGCCTCCCGTTGCACCCGCTCGACCGCCTCCTGACCGTTGTGGGCGGTCTCGACCCGGATACCGACGCCGGTGAGCAGGTCGGTGGCCAGCTCCCGGTTGATGTCGTTGTCCTCCACCAGCAGGATCCGTGCTCCCGCCAGGCCGGCGGCACTGGCGGCGTGGCGCACGGTGGGTGCCTTTGCCGTGCCTTGGCCCTGACCACAACACTCGGCCAGGGCCTGCAACAGGCTCTGCATGGTGACCGGTTTGCTCACCACACCGTCGATCGCGGATTTACCGGACAGATCGTCGATCACGGGTTGCTCGGCGATGGTGGTCAGCAGGATCCGTGGCCGCCGGGCCCGTTCCGGCCACGACCGGCGCATCCGCTCCGCCGTCTCCAGGCCGCTCATCCCCGCCATCTCCTGGTCGAGCAGGATCATCCATGGCAGCTGGTCCCCGGACAGCTCCTCCATGTAGGCGAGGGCATCGGCCGGGGTGGCCAGGGCCTCGACCCGGAAGCCGAGCCGCACCAGCAGCCCGCAGAGGATCTCCCGCGCCGCCGGGTTGTCGTCGACCACCAGCACCGGCACGCCGGACGGCAGCCCTGCCGGCAGGCGCGGCGGGCGGGGGCTCTCCTGCTGGCGGCCGAACCAGCCATCGAAACGGAACAGGCTGCCCTGCCCCGGGACGCTCTCCACCCGGATGTCGCCGCCCATCATCTGGGTCAGACGGCGGCTGATGCTGAGCCCGAGACCGGTACCGCCATAGCGCCGCGTGGTGGAGCTGTCGGCCTGGGTGAAGGCGGTGAACAGCTGCGCCTGCTGCGCCTCGGTCATGCCGATGCCGCTGTCGCGGACGCCGAATTCCAGGTGGACCCGGTCGCCACCCTGCTTGAGCAGCCGCACCGAGACCAGGATCTCCCCCTGGGTGGTGAACTTGATGGCGTTGCTCAGCAGGTTGGTGAGCACCTGGCGCAGCCGCAGCGGGTCACCGACCAGGCCATCGGGGATGTCCCGGGGCAGCAGGAACAGCAGCTCCAGCCCCTTTTCCCGTGCCCTCACCCCCATCAGGCCGGCCAGCTCGTCGAACAGGTCACTGAGACGGAACGGGATCTGCTCCATCTCCAGCTTGCCGGCCTCGATCTTGGAGAAGTCGAGGATATCGTTGATGATGCCCAGCAACGACTGGGCCGAGCGGTGCACCTTCTCGATGTAGTTGCGCTGGACCGGACCCAGGTCGGTACCCAGGGCGAGGTAGGACATGCCGATGATGGCATTCATCGGGGTACGGATCTCATGGCTCATGTTGGCCAGGAAATCGCTCTTCGCCCGGTTGGCCTCGTCCGCCAGGTCGCGCGCACGGCGCATCGCCTTGTCCGCCGCCCGGCGCGCGGTCACGTCCACCACCGAGATGCGCAGCTCCCGCACCCCCTGCTCGTCCTGCTGATAGGAGGCGGAGAGGCTGCCCCAGAGGCGCTCGCCGCTGCGCCGCTTGAGCTCGATCTCGTAGTCCTGGATCTGCCTGCCCGCCAGGGCGTCGGCCAGGATGTCGTCGGCCGGATTGCTGCCATCCCGGCGTTCCGCGCAGAGATCCTTCAGCTGCAGGCCGGCGAAGGCCTTGCGCTCGTAGTCCAGCAGGTCGGCAAAGGCCTTGTTGTGCTTGCGCACCGAACCATCCGCCGGATCGATGGAGAAATAGGCCACCGGCGCGTTCTCGTACAGGTCCCACAGCCGCTCCTCGCTCGCCTCCAGCTTGGCGGTTCGTTCCTGTACCCGCAGTTCGAGCTGGTCCCGCGCCCGGGCCAGGGCCTGGTTGGCGCGCTGGCTGATGAACAGGATCAGCCCCATCAGTGCCAGCGACAGCAGCACGGTGATCCCGAACACCACCAGCACGATGCGCCGGGTCCGGTAGAACGGTTCCAGGGCATCCTGCTGATCGATCTCCGCAGCGATCCCGATCTGCAATGGCTCGTGCCAGGACCAGGCACCGAACACCGGCACCCCGCGATAGTCACGATAGCCGGCCACGTCCACCCCGGAACGGCCGGCGGTCGCCTGCTGCGCCATCCGTGTCAGCGGCCACTCCTCCACCCTCTCGGGGTGCGCCCGCCCTTCCGCCAGTGGTGAACCGGGATCGGCCACCCGCACGGCCAGGATGGTGGAACCGCCGGCGGGCAGCAGGCCGGCCCTGATCAGCTCCCCGGTGAAACGGCTCTCACTGATCATCCGGCCCTGGCGGTCGAACGCATAGATCTCCTCGGAGGAACCGATGCGGCCACGCTGGAGGATGCGGGAGAATTCCCCGCGCGGATCCAGGCCCAGTGCCAGGATACCGATCACCTCGCCCCGCTCGCTGCGTACCGGGCCGGCGAAGTAGGCGCGAATGCCCGACGGCGTGAACAGCGGCGGGACGAACAGGATCTCACCGCGCAGGACCCGGGAGAGGAGCCCCGGCCGCTGTTGTTCGATGGGCGAGGGCTCGCCCAGCAACCCTGGATCGGAGGATGCCGTCACCCGCATCTCCGGCGTGATGAGCTGGAATCCGTTTCCGCCGAGGCGATCGATGTAGTTGCCGAAGAAGGTGACCAGGGACGAAAGGACCGGGTCGTCCGCGTCCACCCCGTCGTCCGCCGCAGTCCCCAGGCGGGCGCGCGCCAGCAGCTGGAACGCCGGCTCCCCGGTACGGCGCTGCAACCGGTGGCGATTCTCATCCAGCCACAGGCTCAGCACCTCGCCCGTGGTATCGAGCACCGCCTGCAGGGTAGCGCCACTCTCCTGGCGGAAGCGCTGCTCGATATTGCGCAGGCCGAAGTGGACCGCGACCGCGGTCAACAGCAGGAACAGGCCGATCAGGGTGATGACGAGGGTGTGCAGGTGGCCGGTCCAGAACGATGCCGGAAGGGACTCCTCCGGTGGCCCGTTGTCGGTCGGATCAGCCACGGACCAGGTAGTCGACGACCAGCCCCAGGAAGATCACCATGCCGAAGGTGTTGTTGTCGAGAAAGGCGCGGAACGCGCTCTCCGGGCGGCGATCCGCCAGCATCCACTGCTGGCGCAGGAACAGCAGCGCACCGCCCGCAACGCCAAGGTAATACCAGAGACCGAGCCCTGCCTGGGCACCCACCAGCAGCAACAGGCCGATCAGCAGCAGCTGCAGCAGGCCGATCATCAGCCGGTCGTAGTCACCGAACAGGATGGCGGTGGACTTGACCCCGATCCTGAGGTCGTCCTCGCGGTCCACCATGGCGTACTCGGTGTCGTAGACCAGGGCCCAGACCACGGCCCCGGTGAACAGCAGCCAGCCCATCGCCGGCACCGAACCGGTCAATGCGGTGAACGCCATCGGCACCGCCCAGCCGAAGGCCATTCCGAGCACCAGCTGGGGCAGATGGGTGACCCGCTTCATGAACGGGTAGACGGCGGCCAGCGTCACCGCCACCAGCGACATCAGGATCGTCTGCCGGTTGAGCAGCAGCACCAGGCCGAAGGCCGCCAGGCACAGTACTGCGAACACCCCGACCGCCTCCTGGGGAGTGATGCTGCCCACCGCCAGTGGCCGCATCCGGGTACGGGCCACCCGGCCGTCGATGTGACGGTCGGCATAGTCGTTGATGGCACAACCGGCAGAGCGCATCAGGGTGACGCCGAGGACGAAGATCAGCACAACCCCCCAGGGGGGACGACCGTCACCGGCGATCCACAGCGCCCAGAGGGCGGGCCACAGCAGCAGCAGAATACCGATCGGCCGGTGCAGCCGCACCAGGATCATGTAGTTGACCAGGCGCTCGCGCAGGGGCGCATACGCCGGGGCGATCTTCGCTTTCAGTTGCGGTTCCCTCATCGCAGACACTCCGGAACGGCTGGAGGGAATAGTATCGCAAACCTGGGGGAAAGGGGTTAGTGGGAGGGTGAGGGATTGAGAGTGAGGGGTTAGGAGTGAGGAGTGAGGAGTGAGGAGTGAGGGGTGAGGGGTGAGGGGTGAGGGGTGAGGGGTGAGGGGTGGTTCATGCGTCTATATAGCGTTCACGCCGTCCGATCCAGCGGCGTACCAGGGGGCGTACCCGCTCCGGGTGGCCGTCCAGCAGCTCCTGCGCCGCCCGCTGCACCGGCTCCAGCAGGGGCTGGTCGCGCATCACGTCGGCGATGCGGAACTGCATCTCCCCGGTCTGGCGGGTGCCCAGCACCTCGCCCGGGCCACGCAGTTCCAGGTCGCGGCGGGCGATGAGGAAGCCGTCGGTGGTCTCGCGCATCACCGCCAGGCGCTCCTGGGCATTGCCGGTGAGGGGCGGGTGGTACATCAGCACGCAGTGACTCTCCACCCGGCCCCGGCCCACCCGGCCACGCAACTGGTGCAGCTGGGCCAGGCCCAGGCGCTCCGGGTTCTCGATGATCATCAGGCTGGCGTTGGGTACGTCCACCCCCACCTCGATCACCGTGGTCGCCACCAGCAGATCCAGTTGGCCAGACTCGAAGGCGGCCATCACCGCCTCCTTCTCCGCCCCCTTCATGCGTCCGTGGACCAGCCCCACCCGCTGCTGCGGCAGCGCCCCGGTCAGCTCCCGGGCGGTCTCCTCCGCCGCCTGGCATTGCAGCGCCTCGGACTCCTCCACCAGGGTGCAGACCCAGTAGGCCTGGCGGCCGGCGGCGCAGGCGGCGCGCACCCGCTCCACCACCTGCTCGCGGCGACTGTCGGGAATGGCCACGGTGGTCACCGGGGTGCGGCCGGGCGGCAGCTGGTCGATCACCGACAGGTCCAGGTCGGCGTAGGCGGTCATCGCCAGGGTGCGGGGGATGGGAGTGGCGGTCATGATCAGCTGGTGCGGCGTGGCGCCTGCGGTACGCCCCTTCTCCCGCAGCGCCATCCTCTGGTGGACACCGAAGCGGTGCTGTTCGTCGATGATCACCAGGCCCAGCGCCTGGAACACCACGTCCTGCTGGAACAGGGCATGGGTCCCCACCACCAGCCGCAGCTCTCCCGACGCCAGCCGTTGCAGCTCCTGTTCGCGCGCCCGCCCCTTGTGGCGCCCGGTGAGCCAGCCCACCTCCAGTCCCAGCGGCTCCAGCCAGCGCCGGAAGCTGTTCAGGTGCTGCTCCGCCAGCAGTTCGGTGGGGGCCATCAGCGCCACCTGGTGGTCCGCCTCCAGCGCCTGCAGAGCGGCCAGGGCCGCCACCACCGTCTTGCCGGAGCCGACATCCCCCTGCACCAGCCGCATCATCGGCCGTTCCTGCCGCAGGTCGGCCCCGATCTCGGCTGTCACCCGCTGCTGGGCCCCGGTCAGCTGGAACGGCAGCCGCTGCAGCAGGCGCCGGCGCAGACGGCCGTCCCCCACCAGTGCCGGTGCCCCGGCCCGGCGCTGGCGCCGGCGCAGGGCGCGCAGGCTGAGCTGGTGGGCCAGCAGCTCCTCGAAGGCGAGCCTGCGCTGGGCCGGATGCCTACCTTCCAGCAACTCCTCCCGGGGGGCGTCGGGCGGCGGCCGGTGCAGGAACAGAAGGGCCTCTGCCAGTTCCGGCAGCCGGTAGCTCCGGCGCAGTTCCGGTGGCAGCCACTCCGGCAACCGTCCGGGCTGCTGCCGCAACAGTTCCAGCGCGCGTCCGCTGATGGTGCGCCAGCTCAACTGATGCATCCCCTCGGTGGTGGGATAGATGGGGGTCAGGCTCTGCTCCAGCGGTGGCGCCTCACCCTCCGCCACCGGCCGATACTCGGGATGGACCATCTCCAGGCCGGTGGGACCGCTGCGTACCTCGCCGAAACAGAGCAACCGGGTGCCCCGGACCAGACCGGACCGCTGGGCCGCCGAGAAGTGGAAGAAACGCAGGGTGAGGATACCGCTGCCGTCGGCCAGCCGCAGCAGCAGGGAACGGCGCCGGCCATAGCGGATGTCGGCCGCCTCCACCGTCCCCACCACCACCGCCTGGTCGCCGTGGCGCAGGGCGCCGATGGGGGTGACGCGGGTGCGATCCTGGTAGCGGCTCGGCAGATGGAACAGCACGTCCTGCACCGTCTCCACGCCGATGGCGGCGAGACGTTCCGCATTGCGCGGACCGACCCCCTTGAGCACCGTCACCGGTGTCTCCTCGAAACCGGGCTGCCCGGCCCCGTCCGGGGGCCGCCGCCCCGGTGCGGGGGAATGAGCGGAATCCATCCAGCGGAGAATGCCAGATAGCGGAGAGCGAGAGAAGGGCACCCCTCACTCCTCACTCCTCACCCCCCACCTCGGCTAGAATCCCCCCATTACCGGTACCGCAAAGGAGACACCCCATGTCCACCCTGCTCGAATTCAGCATGTTCCCCACCGACAAGGGGGAGAGCGTCAGCGCCTATGTCAGCCCCCTGATCGCCATGATCCGGGACAGCGGCGTCAGCTACCGGCTCACGCCGATGGGCACCATCGTCGAGACCGACACCCTGGAGCAGGCGCTGGAGATCGTCGCCCGGGCCTACCGGGTACTGGAGGAGGCCGGCTGCAACCGGGTCTACTCCTCCCTCAAGCTGGATATCCGCAAGGGACACGACGACCGGCTGCAGGGCAAGATCGAATCGGTACAGCAGAAGATCGGCGCAGTGGAGCATTGAGATGGAGACCCACCAGGAGATCCTGTCGATCCAGACCCGCGGTCGCGGCACCTACGATCTCACCGGACAGGTGGAGGCGGTGATCCGGGCGGCCGCCATCGATTCCGGTCTGTGCCATGTGTTCTGCCACCACACCAGTGCCTCCCTGATCCTGTGCGAGAACGCCGATCCGACGGTACGTTCGGACCTGGAGGCGTTCATGTCCCGGCTGGTCCAGGACGGTGACCCCAACTTCCGTCACCGCCTGGAGGGCCCCGACGACATGGCCGCCCACATTCGCTCCATCCTCACCAACATGGACCTCACCTTCCCGGTCAGCAGTGGTCGCAGCGCCCTTGGAACCTGGCAGGGGGTCTACCTGTGGGAGCACCGCACCAGCCCCCACCGGCGGCGGGTGACCGTCACGGTGCAGGGCTCCTGATACGACCGTGAGCGCCCCTTTGCCGCTCCGGTATCAAGTGATAGAGTGCCGGTTTCGGCCGGACATGCAGCAGACAGCCCCATGAACGATCAGGCGCCCGCTCTCCAGGTGGTGGACATGCACAAGCGGTTCGGCAGCCACGAAGTGTTGAAGGGGATCGATCTGACCGCCCGTACCGGTGACGTGGTCTCCATCATCGGCAGCAGCGGCTCCGGCAAGAGCACCTTCCTGCGCTGCATCAATCTGCTCGAAGTGCCGGAGGCGGGCGATGTCTACCTGAACGGCGAGCTGATCCGCATGAAACAGCGGCGCGACGGCAGCCGCGAGGCGGCCGATCGCAGGCAGCTGCAGAGGGTGCGCGCGAAACTGGCCATGGTGTTCCAGAGCTTCAACCTCTGGTCCCACAAGACGGTGATCGAGAACGTGATGGAGGCGCCGGTCCACGTGCTCGGCCAGTCGAAGGCGGAGGCGCGGGAACGGGCGGAGGCGCTGCTGCAGAAGGTGGGTCTGTACGATCGCCGCGACTACTATCCCAGCCACATCTCCGGTGGCCAGCAGCAGCGCGCCGCCATCGCCCGCGCCCTGGCCATGGACCCGGAGGTGATGCTGTTCGACGAGCCCACCTCGGCCCTCGACCCCGAACTGGTGGGGGAGGTGCTGCAGGTGATGCGCAGCCTGGCCGAGGAGGGACGTACCATGCTGGTGGTGACCCACGAGATGGGATTCGCCCGCGACGTCTCCTCCC
>DRKP01000180.1 GCA_011051715.1 Sedimenticola thiotaurini
CAGCAGTCGCATCCGGTTGAGGGGGATGGTCACTTCCCCCTGGGGAGTACTCAGGGTGAGACTGGTCTGCCCGATGGTGCCGTTGTAGATGTCGCCGTTGGTCAGTGTCACCAGGTCGAAGCCCCGGTCCTGCCGCGCCGCCGCGGGTGCGATCAGCAGGCAGGTGACCAGCAGGGGAATGAGAAATCGCAGGTGTCTCATGATCTGTCGGATATCCGCATCGTGTTGGTGTCGACGGGCCCTGGGCCCTGCAGACACATGGTAGCAGGATCAGCCCGGACCGGGGACGGCGACCGTCTGCCGGGGGCGGGTGACAATCCCCCCGCTATTTGGAAGAATGCGCCATCTGATCCGAAAAACCCCTTTCCACCGGCGCAGACGCTCCAGGCAGGACCCGACCATGCCCCTGATCCGACCCTTTCCCGGCCTCCGCCCGGCCCCCGGCCGTGAGGCGGAGGTGGCCGCGCCACCCTACGATGTCATGAATGCCGAGGAGGCCAGGCGGATGGTCGCCGGGCGTCCCTGGAGCTTTCTCCACATCTCCCGGCCGGAGGTGGATCTTCCCGAGGGCACCGACCCGTACGCGCCCGAGGTATACGACCGGGCGGCGGAGAACCTGCGCCGGATGCGGATGGAAGGGGTGCTGAGGCAGGACCCGCAGCCCTGCTACTACGTCTACCGCCTGACCATGGGGGAACATCGGCAGACCGGCATCGTGGCGGTGGCGTCGGTGGAGGCCTACGACCACGATCGCATCCGCAAGCACGAGTTCACCCGGCCGAAGAAGGAGGATGACCGGGTGCGCCAGATCGAGGCCCTCGATGCCCAGACGGGCCCGGTTTTCCTGATCTACCGGGCCCGGGAGAAGGTCGACCGGCTGCTGGACCGGGTCGCCGCGGAGACGGCGCCGGAGATGGACGTGACGGCGGCGGACGGCGTGCGCCACCAGGTATGGGTGGTACGCGACGACCACGCCATCGCAACGCTGAGCGCGGATTTCGACGCCATGGAGGCCCTCTACGTGGCCGATGGCCATCACCGCTCCGCCGCCGCCTCGCGGGTGGCGGCGCGGCGGCGCCGGAACAATCCACAACATACCGGCGACGAGCCGTACAACTACTTTCTCTCGGTGATCTTCCCCCACGACCAGGTGCGGATCCTCGACTACAACCGGGTGGTGCGGGATCTGAACGGTCTGACCCGGGAGCAGCTGCTGCGCAAGATCGGGGTGCGCTTCCGGGTGATGCCGGCTGATGCGCCGGTGGCACCGCAACAGACCGGCGAGTTCGGCATGTACCTGCCCGGCCGGTGGTATCGCCTGCAACTGGACCCCGAGCGCATCCCCTGGGACGATCCGGTCGGCAGCCTGGACGTCAGCCTGCTCGGCAGCGAGTTGCTCGAACCCATCCTGGGGATCGGCGATCAGAGACGGGACGAGCGCATCGACTTCGTCGGTGGTATCCGCGGACTGGAGGAACTGCAGCGGAGGGTCGACAGCGGTGCCATGGCGGCGGCCTTCTCGCTGTTCCCCACCCGGGTGGAGGCGTTGCTGGCGGTGGCCGACGCCGGCGAGGTGATGCCGCCGAAATCGACCTGGTTCGAACCCAAGCTGGCGGACGGCCTGGTGAGCCATCTGATCTGAACCCGGGTACGAACACGAAAAGGAATGCCGGCTCAAGGCCGCGGCAAGGTGGCCGCTAAGGGGGGGGATCAGAGAGGAATGTCGTTCTCCACCAGCAGGGGATTCTCCTGCTGGGTGGATTCGCGGATCTGTTTGCGGTTCAGCAGCTTCTTCTGGGCGGCCTCGGGGAACTCGGTTAGCAGGATCAGGTTTTTCCGGATCAGCAGTTCGATCAGATCCTCCACTACCCGTGCCATCTCCAGGTCCGACTGGATCAGGTAGGCATGGTTGGCGGATTCGTCGCCTGCCGCCAGCAGGAAGCGGACGACTTCATCGTCCCGCGGGGAGACCGCCTCCCGGGCCAGTTCGTTCGGAGCCTTGAAGATGGCGACGATGGTACCGGCGTCGTCGCGCTGGACATAGAGCATGTGGATCCCTCCTGACGGGACTTGATCCGCCATCGTGCCGATGGCGGAGCGGACGTCCGATAGTGTAGTTGGTTTCACCATGCATGCCCACCGGGCGGAACAGAAACGGAACTGTGGAACGATGACAGCCGACGCCGTGCGTAAGGACGAGTGGGGGCAGACAGGCGGAGAATCCACCTTCGACGATCCGCTGCTGGACTGTCTGGTGATCCTCACCAGGATGGAGGGGCGCCCGTTCTCCCACGACGCGTTGCGCAGTGGCCTGCCTCTGGTGAACAACCGGCTGACACCGGAACTGTTCATCCGCGCCGCCGACCGTGCCGGCCTGTCGGCACGACTGGTGCGCCGCCCGCTGCGACGGATCTCGTCACTGGTGCTGCCGGTGGTCCTGCTGCTGCGGGGCAATACCGCCTGCATCCTGCATGGGATAGACCGGCAGGCTGGAACGGCCACGGTGATCCAGCCGGAGAGTGGTGCCGGTGAGATCGTGATCGGGCTCGCCGATCTGGAGCAGGAGTACACCGGTTACGCCCTGTTCAGCCGCCCGCGGCACCAGTTCGACGAGCGTGCCCCGGAGCTGCTCGAGATACGTCACCGGCACTGGTTCTGGGGGCCGCTGCTGCGTTCCTGGCGCATCTACCGGGACGTATTGATCGCATCGCTGCTGATCAACCTGTTCGCCCTCACCAGCCCCCTGTTCATCATGAACGTCTACGACCGGGTGGTACCGAACAACGCGCTGGAGACGTTGTGGGTACTGGCGGTGGGGATCGGGATCGTCTATGGATTCGATTTCCTGATGCGGGTGCTGCGTGGCTATTTCATCGATGTGGCGGGAAAGAAGAGCGACATCATCCTGTCGGCACGGATCTTCGAGCAGGTGCTCGGCATCCGCATGGACGCCCGGCCGGCCTCGGTCGGCGCCTTCGCCAACAATCTGCGCGACTTCGAGAGTATCCGCGATTTCATCACCTCGGCAACGGTCACCACGCTGGTGGACCTGCCATTCGTGCTGCTGTTTCTGCTGGTCATCGCCCTCATCGGCGGGCCGCTGGTCTGGGTGGCCGGTGTCGCCATCCCGCTGATTCTGCTCTACGGACTGACCGTGCAGGGGCCGCTGCGGCGGGCGGTGGAGGCCAGTTTCCGTGCCTCGGCACAGAAAGGGGCCACCCTGATCGAATCCCTCACCGGGGCCGAGACCATCAAGACCCTGGGAGCGGAGAGCGTGCTGCAGCGGCGCTGGGAGCAGCTCAACGGTCATCTCGCCAAGTGGGGTGTGCGCTCACGTCTGCTTTCCGCCTCGGCGGTCAACGTGGCGACCCTGGTGCAGCAGCTGTCCCAGGTGGCGGTGGTGATCGTCGGTGTCTATCTGATCGCGGACGGGGAACTCAGCATGGGCGGGTTGATCGCCTGCGTGATCCTCACCGGTCGCGCCATGGCCCCGATGGGGCAGGTGGCCAACCTGGCGGTGCGCTACTACCAGGCCAAGACCGCGATGAAGAGCCTCGACGGGATCATGGATCTGCCGGTTGAGCGGCCGGAGGGCAAGCACTTCGTCAGCCGCGAAAGGCTTGAGGGGGCAGTGGAGATCGACGGGGTCGACTTCGCCTACCCGGGGCAGGAGCAGGCGGTGCTGACCGGTGTCTCGTTCCGTATCGAGCCGGGAGAACGGGTGGCCATCATCGGCCGCGTGGGGTCGGGCAAGAGCACAGTGGAGAAGCTGATCCAGGGGCTCTATACGCCGGCCTCGGGTGCGGTGCGCATCGGTGGCACCGACATCCGCCAGACCGATCCGGCCGACCTGAGGCGCAGCATCGGCTACGTGCCCCAGGACGTGTTCCTGTTCTACGGTTCGGTGCGCGACAACATCGTCCTGGGCGCGCCCCATGTGGACGATGCCCAGATCCTGCGGGCGGCGGACATCGCCGGTGTCACCGAATTCGTCAACCGTCACCCTCACGGCTTCGACATGCAGGTGGGCGAACGGGGAGAGCGGCTCTCCGGCGGCCAGCGCCAGGCGGTGGCCATTGCCCGGGCGTTGCTGGGGGATCCTCCCTTCCTGCTGCTGGACGAACCAAGCAACTCGATGGACAACGGAACCGAAGAGGCACTGAAACGGAAGCTCCGGGAGTATGTGGAGGGCCGCACCCTGCTGCTGGTGACCCACCGGGCCTCCCTGCTCGAGCTGGTCGACCGGCTGATCGTGATGGAGGCAGGGCGGGTGATCGCCGACGGGCCCAAGGCCCAGGTGCTGGAGGCATTGCAGCAGGGCAAGCTGCGCGGTGCCGGGAGGCGGGGAACATGAGTGCGGCGGAAGAGAAGATCCGCGACGGCATCCGTCCCTCCGGAATCGATGCGGAGGCGCAAAGAGGGACCTCGCCGGTTGCGGTCGTCCCGGCGGCGGAACCACCGTCCCTGGAGGCCGGCGAGGACATCGAGTTCATGTCGGACTCCGCCGCCGCGGTGCTGCAGGAGACCCCGCGCGGCGGGCGCCTCATCCTGTGGATGACGGTCCTGTTCGTCGGAGTGGCCCTGGCCTGGGCCAGCTGGGCCACGCTGGACGAGGTCACCTCTGGTGTCGGCCAGGTCATTCCATCGAAGCACATCCAGGTGATCCAGAATCTGGAGGGAGGGATCCTGGCAGAACTGCTGGTGTCCGAGGGCGACACCGTGGAAGAGGGTCAGGTGCTGCTGCAGATCGACGATACCCGCTTCTCCTCGTCGTTGCGGGAGACCCGGCTGGCCTACTATGCGCTGCGCGCAAAGGCGGCACGACTGCAGGCGGAGGCCTCGGGGGAGGCGTTTCAGGTGCCGGATGAGGTGGCGGAGAACTACCCGGGGATCGTTGCTCAGGAGCAGACCCTGTACCAGACGCGGAAGAAGGAGCTGGAGGCCGGGCGCAGTATTCTGAGGGAGCAGCACAACCAGATCCGCCAGGAGCTGAAGGAGCTGGAGGCGAAGAGCCGCAGCCTGAGAAAGACCCTGGAACTGGCGAAGAAGGAACTGAAGATGACCCAGCCGCTGGTGGCGGCGGGCGCCGTCTCCGAGGTGGAGGTATTGCGACTGCGGCGTACCGTCAGTGAACTCGAGGGGGAGCTGGAGTCGGCGAGGCTGGCCATTCCGCGCACCCGATCACGCCTGGCCGAGGCGGGCAAGAAGATCGCGGAGTCGGAACTGCGTTTCCGCAACGAGGCCCATGCGGAGCTCAACGAGGTGAACGCGGAACTGTCCAAGCTGGGGGAGACCAGCGTCGCCCTGGAGGACCGGGTGAAGCGGACCGCGGTTCGATCGCCGGTGAAAGGCACGGTCAAGCAGATCATGGTCAATACCATCGGTGGTGTGATCCAGCCCGGCATGGACCTGATGGAGATCGTTCCGCTGGAGGACTACCTGCTGGTGGAGGCCCGCGTCCGGCCCAGCGACATCGCCTTCCTGCATCCGGGCCAGCGGGCGGTGGTCAAGATCACCGCCTACGACTTCGCCATCTACGGTGGCCTGGACGGTGAGCTGGAGCACATCAGCGCCGACACCATCAAGGACGAGGTCGACGGGGAGAGCTACTACCTGGTCCGGGTGCGGACCGGGAAGACCCATCTGGGCAGCGACGAGCATCCGCTTCCCATCATTTCAGGAATGCAGGCAGAGGTCGATATCCTTACCGGGAAGAAGAGCGTGATGGACTATCTGCTGAAGCCGGTCCTGCGGGCGCGGCAGAAGGCGTTGCGTGAACGGTGACGGAATCGAAACAAGATGATCATCCTCTACAGTGCGGATCGCGGCCTCGTCGACAGGTGGCTGGAGGGTATCAAGCTGCTCGACGACACCCGTCTAGTCACCGACCGGGCGGCCCTGGAGCGGAGTGTTCAGCGCGGTCGGCCAGCGGTGATACTGGCCGATCTTCAGGCCCCCGGCATCGATGACGTCGATGGGGCCGTCGACCTGTGCCGGCGGCATCCGGATCTGCCATTCCTGTTTCTTTCCCCCCGTCCCGAAGACAGTGAGGGATTGAGGCTGGTGGCCGCTGGGGCAAGGGGATACGGCAACCGTTACATGTCACCGGAACTGCTGCGCAAGGCGGTTGGAGTGGTCCGTCTCGGCGAGGTCTGGCTGGGGCGGCAGCTGCTGCAGCGGCTGATCCGCTCGGCGTTGCCCACCGCTGCCGAAGAGATCACCCGGGACGGGCTGTCGATGCTGACTGCGCGGGAACAGGAGATCGCCCGCCTGGTGGCGGATGGGGCCAGCAACAAGCGGATCGGAAGTCGACTCGACATCACCGAACGCACAGTGAAGGCGCACCTCAGCGCCATCTTTCGCAAGACCGGGAGCCGGGACCGCCTGCAACTGGCGCTGTTGGTGAAATCCGGTGGCATGGTGGCCAGTGACCGGGCCTCCATTAACCCGGCAACCTAATATGTCGTATTCAGAGCCTCAGGCATCTTCCCTATCAAGGCGCGTGCCGCAGGCAAGGGTGGTTCCCTTGGCAAGGCACGCAACGCCGAGAGGGGAGATGCCTGAGGCTCCAAACCTATTGAAATCAAATGATAGGCCGTGCTGTGCGCGCCCGCGGACTGTGTTGTCGAAACTGGCTGTAGAGGTGCTACAGCGGCGTTTCGACGCCTTGCCGCGAACGCGCACAGCACGGCTGAACACGATATATTAGGTTGCCGGGTTAATAGTACCAAAGTCCAATAGAACCCATCGCGCACCTGCGTCATTCTTCCGTTACACGCGGGGATTCGGCTCGCCGCCGGTGATCCTCAACCAGGAAACATTCAGAAACAAGAGGCTGTCATGGCGACTATTTCATCCAGTATCGGGACCGGAACCCAGGCCGTAGGTATCGTTCGGGCCGTCGTTGGCACGGTGAAGGCGGTCTCCCGGGATGGCGTGGAACGGGTGCTTCAGGTGGGTGACCGGGTGTTCGCGGACGAGATGATCGAAACAGCCGACCCCGGGGCCGTCAGCATCCTGTTCAACAACGGTGGCCATCTCGACCTGGGCCGGGATTCCGACGTCCTGCTGGACAGCGATGTCTATGGTCCGGCAAACATGGATACGGCGGAGGTGGCAGCCTCGATCGAAGCGGTACAGCAGGCGATCCTGGCGGGGGGGGACCCCACAGTGGACCAGGAGGCGCCGGCAGCCGGCGGAGGGACGGAAGACTCCTCGTCGGTTACAGCCGCACCGGTGGTCGAGCGGACCGGTGAACAGTTGACGCCGGAGAGCGGCTTCGAGACCCGGGGGCTCGACGATGGACGGGTGGTGCGTGAGTTTCAGGTGGGCGGGGAGGAGAACAGTCTGGCTTCCCTGGCAGCGGCACCGGGAGAGATTCCGAATCATGCCCCCGTTGCGGATCCGCTCGTGCTGTCCGTGGACGAGGGTGCTTCGATGATTGCCGGTCGGGTGACGGCCAGTGATCAGGACGGCGATTCCCTGACCTATCGCCTGGTCAGCGATGCACCGGCCGGTCTGGTGTTCAGTGCGGACGGCAGTTTCACCTTCGACCCCTCCGACCCGGCCTATGATGGTCTCTCCGTGGGTGAGAGCGCTGAATTCACCGTGATCTACGAGGTCGATGACGGCCAGGGCGGGACGGACACCGCCACCCTGCTGCTCACGGTCAACGGCACCAACGATGCACCGACTGCAGAACCGGACAACGTATCCACCGATGAGGATACGCCGGTGACTATCGATGTGTTGAACAACGATTCGGACGTGGATGGTGATTCACTGACGGTCACTACCGCGACGGCCGGCAATGGCACGGTGACGATCAATCCGGACGGGACCCTGGACTACGCACCGGATGCCGGCTTCAACGGCTATGACACTGTGACCTACACCATCAGTGATGGGCATGGTGGAACCGCCACCACGACGGTCGCCGTTGCGGTCGGTGCGGTGAACGACGCGCCGGAGGCGAGCCCGATCGCCGACCAGAGTGGTGACGACGCGGAGGTGGTGAACCTGGACGTGTCGGGTCACTTCAGTGATCCGGACGGGGACAGCCTGAGCTACAGCGCGACCGGTCTGCCGCCTGGTCTGTCGATCGACCCGGCGACGGGAGTGATCAGCGGGACGCTGACGTCGGA